>NZ_JAGXJL010000001.1:196721-646272 GCF_019091475.1 Streptomyces sp. GbtcB6
CGCGCGGGGGGGGAGAAGGCGTCGGGCGGGCCGGGGGGGAGGGGCGGGGAGAGGGGGAAACGGGCGCCGCCCCGGGGGAACCCCCGGGGGAACGCCGCTCGTTCTGGATCTGCCGGAGCAGGTGCCCCGGGGCCTCAGGCCTTGCGGGCCCGCGTCGTCTTCTTCGCGGGCGTCGCCTTCTTCACGGCCCCGGCCGCCTTCTTCGTGGCCGTGTTGTTGGCGGTCGTGGCGGTCGCCGTCTTCCTCGCCGTCGACTTCGCCGCGACCGTCTTCTTCGCCGCCGTCCTGCGCGGGGCCTTCACCGAGCTGGCGTCGCTGATGCGGTCGGCGCCGAGGATCTCGCGCAGGAACTTGCCGGTGTGGCTGGCCGGGATGCCCGCCACCTCCTCGGGCGTGCCCTCCGCGACGACGAGTCCGCCGCCGGCGCCGCCTTCCGGACCCATGTCGACGACCCAGTCCGCGGTCTTGATCACATCGAGGTTGTGCTCGATGACGATGACCGTGTTGCCCTTCTCGACGAGGCCCCCGAGGACCTTCAGCAGCTTGCTGATGTCCTCGAAGTGCAGACCGGTGGTCGGCTCGTCGAGGACGTAGACCGTGCGCCCGGTGGAGCGCTTCTGCAGTTCGCTGGCGAGCTTCACACGCTGCGCCTCGCCGCCGGACAGGGTGGTGGCGGACTGCCCGAGACGGACATAGCCGAGACCGACGTCGTTCAGTGTCGTGAGGTGGCGGTTGATCGCCGGGACGGCCTCGAAGAAGTTCATGGCCTCTTCGATGGGCATGTTCAGGACCTCGGAGATGGACTTGCCCTTGTAGTGGACCTCCAGGGTCTCCCGGTTGTACCGGGCGCCGTGGCAGACCTCGCACGGGACGTAGACGTCCGGGAGGAAGTTCATCTCGATCTTGATGGTGCCGTCGCCCGCGCAGTTCTCGCAGCGGCCGCCCTTGACGTTGAAGGAGAAGCGGCCCGGCAGGTAGCCGCGGACCTTCGCCTCGGTGGTCTCGGCGAACAGCTTGCGGACATGGTCGAAGACACCGGTGTACGTCGCCGGATTCGATCGCGGGGTGCGGCCGATGGGCGACTGGTCGACGTGCACGACCTTGTCGACGAGGTCGTCGCCGTCCACGCGCGTGTGTCGGCCGGGGACGTTCCGCGCGCCGTTCAGCTCGCGGGCCAGGTGCGTGTACAGGATGTCGTTGACCAGCGTCGACTTGCCGGAGCCGGAAACGCCCGTGACGGCCGTGAACACGCCCAGCGGGAAGGACACGTCGATGTCCTGGAGGTTGTTCTCCCGGGCGCCGTGCACGGTGAGCCGTCGGGACGGGTCCTGCGGGCGGCGGATGTCCGGCAGCGGGATCGACTTCCGGCCGGACAGGTACTGGCCGGTCTGCGACTCGTCGTTGGCGAGCAGTTCCTTGAGGGAGCCGCTGTGCACGACCTTGCCGCCGTGCTCGCCGGCGCCGGGGCCGATGTCGACGATCCAGTCGGCGACCTTGATGGTGTCCTCGTCGTGCTCGACGACGATGAGCGTGTTGCCCATGTCGCGCAGCCGGACGAGGGTCTCGATCAGCCGGTGGTTGTCGCGCTGGTGCAGACCGATCGACGGCTCGTCGAGGACGTACAGGACGCCGACGAGGCCGGAGCCGATCTGGGTGGCCAGGCGGATGCGCTGGGCCTCGCCGCCGGAGAGGGTACCGGCCGCGCGGTTCAGCGAGAGGTAGTCCAGGCCTACGTCGACCAGGAACCGCAGCCGCTCGTTGACCTCCTTGAGCACGCGCTCGGCGATCTTCTTGTCGCGCGCGTTGAGCTTGAGCTCGCCCAGGAAGTCCGCGCAGTCGCTGATGGACATCCCGGAGACCTCGGCGATCGACTTCTCCATGATCGTGACCGCGAGGACGATCGGCTTGAGCCGGGTGCCCTGACAGGTGGGGCAGGGCACCTCGCGCATGTAGCCCTCGAAGCGCTCGCGGCTGGCATCGCTCTCGGACTCGCTGTGCCGGCGCTTGACGAACGGCACGGCGCCCTCGAAGGGCGTGGTGTACACGCGCTCACGTCCGTACCGGTTGCGGTAGCGGACCTCGATCTGTGTCTTGTGGCCGTAGAGCAGGGCCTTCTTGGCGCGCTGCGGCAGCCCGGCGAACGGGATGTCGGTGCGGAAGCCCAGTGCCTCCGCGAGAGCGCCGATCAGGCGGCCGAAGTAGTCCTTGGTGTGGCCGTGCGACCAGGGGTGGATGGCACCCTCGTCGAGCGACTTGTCCTCGTCCGGGACGATCAGCTCCGGGTCGACCTCCATGCGCGTGCCGATGCCGGTGCACTCGGGGCAGGCGCCGAAGGGCGAGTTGAAGGAGAAGGAGCGGGGCTCCAGCTCCTCGAAGGACAGGTCGTCGTACGGGCAGTACAGGTGCTCCGAGTACATGCGCTCGCGCTCGGGGTCGTCCTCGGGGAGGTCGACGAAGTCGAGCACGACCATGCCGCCGGAGAGGCCGAGCGCGGTCTCCACGGAGTCGGTGAGGCGGCGCTTGGCGGTGTCCTTCACCGTAAGGCGGTCGACGACCACCTCGATGGTGTGCTTCTCCTGCTTCTTCAGCACCGGCGGGTCGGAGAGCTGGACGGTCTCGCCATCCACACGCGCGCGTGAGTAGCCCTTGGTCTGGAGGTCGGCGAAGAGGTCGACGAACTCGCCCTTGCGCTCGCGCACCAGCGGCGAGAGCACCTGGAAACGGCTCCCCTCCGGGAGCTCCAGGACCTTGTCCACGATGGCCTGCGGCGACTGGCGCGAGATCGGGCGGCCGCACTCGGGGCAGTGCGGCTTGCCGATGCGCGCGAAGAGCAGACGCAGGTAGTCGTAGACCTCGGTGATGGTGCCGACCGTCGAGCGCGGGTTGCGCGAGGTCGACTTCTGGTCGATGGACACCGCCGGGGACAGGCCTTCGATGAAGTCCACGTCCGGCTTGTCCATCTGCCCGAGGAACTGGCGGGCGTACGAGGAGAGCGACTCCACGTAGCGACGCTGGCCCTCGGCGAAGATCGTGTCGAAGGCCAGGGAGGACTTGCCCGACCCGGACAGGCCCGTGAAGACGATGAGCGAGTCACGAGGCAGGTCGAGCGAGACATTCTTGAGGTTGTGCTCGCGCGCGCCACGGACGATGAGACGGTCGGCCACAGCCGGTCCGCACCTTTCTTGAGAGAAGTGACAGGGGCAGAGCCCCGTGCTTCTTCAGACTAGGGGGAGCCACTGACAACGCCGGTTCGGATTCCTGGATGCGTGAACAATCCCGGACCATCCAGCATGCCCGACGCCGCCACCGACGATATAGCACGTGCATTCGATTTACGGAGCTCGTGCGAAACCTTCACCCGAAGGTGTGGCGGGGCTACTGTCAGCCCCATGATTGATCACGCTCATGACCTGGCATCTGTACAGGAAGCGACCGAACGGCTCCTCACCGCAGTCGCCGCACTGGACAACGCGGCCGGCGCCCGGCCGTCACGGCTGCCCGGCTGGACGGTCGGCCATGTCCTTGCCCACCTCGCCCGCAACGCGGACGCGCTCGCCAACGTCCTGGACGGACGTCCCATGTACACCTCCGCCGGGGCACGGGACGCCGACATCGAGCGTGACGCGCCGCGCGCGCTCGACGTTCAGCTCGACGACCTGCGCGAGAGCCACGCCGGGTTCCGGGCCCGAGCGGCCGAGCCCGCGGACTGGACGCGCACGGTGGAGCTGCGCAACGGGGTCACCGACACCGCGGCCCGGGTGCCGTTCCGCCGCTGGGCCGAGGTCGAGCTGCACCATGTCGACCTCGGGATCGGGTACGAGCTGGAGGACCTGCCGGAGGAGTTCACGGAGCGGGAGATCGACTTTCTCGCGGAACGCTTCGGCGGGCACCAGGAGGTCCCGTCGACCGGTCTGCGCAGCGACAGCGGCCGGGTCTGGACGACGGGCGGTGGCGCGCCAGGGGGTCCGGTCGCCGTCGAGGGATCCGCCGCCGACCTGCTGGGCTGGCTCGCCGGCCGCCGCGACGGCTCGGCCCTGGTGGTGAAGGGCGGCGCCCTGCCCGCGCTTCCGCCCCTGTAACCCGCGTGCAGCGCGCGGCACATCGGCGCCCGTTCCCCGCTATAGGCTGATCGCCATGACGTACAGCGGAGAGGTGACGGTCGGCGGACCGGCGGACGTGCACGAGCTCAAGGACCTGATGATCACCAAGATCGCGGTCGGGCCGATGGACAACAACGCCTATCTGCTGCGCTGCCGCGCCACCGACGAGCAACTGCTGATCGACGCGGCCAACGACGCGGAGACGCTCCTCGGCATGATCGGTGACGACGGCATCGCGTCCGTCGTCACCACGCATCAGCACGGCGACCACTGGCAGGCGCTGGCCGAGGTCGTCGCCGCCACCGGCGCGCGGACGTACGCGGGCCGGGAGGACGCCCCGGGCATCCCGGTCACCACCGACGTCCTCGTCGGCGACGGCGACGTGATCCGGGTCGGCCGTGTCGAACTGACCGCCCGCCATCTGGTCGGTCACACCCCGGGCTCCATCGCCCTGGTCTACGACGACCCGCACGGTCATCCGCACGTCTTCACCGGGGACTGCCTCTTCCCCGGCGGTGTCGGCAACACGCGCAAGGACCCGAAGGCCTTCGCCAGCCTGATCCACGACGTGGAGACGAGGATCTTCGACGTCCTGCCGGACGAGACCTGGGTGTACCCCGGGCACGGCAACGACACCACGCTGGGCACGGAGCGCCCGCATCTGCCGGAGTGGCACGCGCGCGGGTGGTGAGGGCGGGCGCGCGGTCCTTCACGCGCGCCCCGTGTGAACAGTTCGCACGCACCGGCCGCCAGCGCACGCTCCCCGCGCGCGTCGGCGCGCAGTCAACTGGTGGCAGCCCCGCACAGGATGACGGCTCCTGCGCGGTACGGGCCGCCGGTCATCATTCCCCGCCCTCGGCCGGCGGCCCCGGCGTGTCCGCTCCCCCACGGGCAACGTTCACAAGACCGCAACACCCGTTCCCAGCATGCGGACAAATACCCTCTTGACCTGGACAAACGCGGCGTTCGCTGTCACTCTCCCGCCATGCACCCTGCCCCGAGCGCACTGCGTCGCGCTGCCGCCGCCGTCACCATAGCCCTGCTCGCCACCGCCGTCGGCTGTGCTCCGCAGCCGGAGGAGAAGGCGTCCGGCACGTCCTCCTCGTCGGCCGGAACCACCTGTGCCAAGGGCGGACTGGCCACGAAGACCTCCGGCAAGCTGACGATCGCGACCGACGAACCGGCGTACGAGCCGTGGTTCAAGGACGACAAGCCGGCCAACGGCGAGGGCTTCGAGTCGGCGGTCGCCTACGCCGTGGCGAAGCAGCTGGGGTACGACAAGAGCGCGGTCGTCTGGCAGAGCGTGCCGTTCAACAAGGCGTTCGCGCCCGGTGTGAAGACCTTCGACTTCGACATCAACCAGGTGTCCATCAGCACCGAGCGCAAGAAGGCCGTGGACTTCTCGTCCGGCTACTACGACGTGCGCCAGGCGGTCATCGCGCTCAAGGGCAGCAAGGCCGCGAAGGCGACGAGCATCGCGGATCTCAAGGGCCTGAAGCTGGGCGCGCAGGTCGGCACGACGAGCCTCGACTACATCACCGACGTGGTGAAGCCGTCGCAGGAGCCCGCCGTGTACGCAAAGAACGACCAGGCCAAGTCGGCGCTGAAGAACGGCCAGGTGGACGCGATCGTCACCGACCTGCCGACCGCCTTCTACATCACCGCGGCCGAGGTGACGGACGCGAAGATCGTGGGCCAGTTCGAGAACCAGGGCGGCACGCCCGAGCAGTTCGGCCTGGTCCTCGACAAGGGCAGCGACCTCACCTCGTGCGTGAGCGGCGCGGTCGACGCGCTGCGCAAGGACGGCACACTGGCGAAGCTGGAGAAGCAGTGGCTCTCCGACGCCGTCGACGCCCCGGTGCTCAAGTGACCGTCACGAAGGACGAGTCCGGCCAGGAGGACGCGGACGACAAGGGCGACATGCCGGCCGGTGCCCCGGACGACGGCTACACGCCCTCCGCACGACGGCTGGAGCGGGAGCGCTACAAGCATGCCCGCGCCCGCCGCGCCACCGCGATCGCCGCGCTCTCGACGCTGGTCACGGCGGCCGTGCTCTACCTGGTCGTCGTCAGCGCGCCCGGCTGGCCGCGCACCAAGGAGACGTTCTTCAACGGGCAGTACGCGCGCGAGGCGTTGCCGAAGGTCCTCGAAGGGCTGTGGCTGAACGTCCGGCTGCTCGTCATCTGCGGTGCCGCCGTACTGGTCCTCGGCATGCTGATCGCCATCGCGCGCACGCTGCGCGGACCGGTGTTCTTCCCGCTGCGGGCGCTGGCGGCGGCGTACACCGACTTCTTCCGCGGGCTGCCGCTGATCATCAACCTGATGATCGTGGTCCTGGGCGTCCCGGCGCTGCGCCTGCAGGGCGTGACGGTCGATCCGGTGCTGCTGGGCGGTACGGCGCTGACGCTGACGTACTCCGCGTACGTCGCCGAGGTGTTCCGCGCCGGCATCGAGTCCGTCCACCCCTCGCAGCGCGCGGCGGCCCGCTCGCTCGGCCTCACCAACCGGCAGGCTCTCCGCTACGTCGTGCTCCCCCAGGCGGTACGGCGTCAGGTGCCGCCGCTGCTGAACGACCTGGTGTCGCTCCAGAAGGACACCGGTCTGGTGTCGATCGGCGGCGCGATCGACGCCGTGCGGGCGGCGGACATCATCGTGGGCCGCAGCCTCAACTACACGCCGTACATCATCGCGGGGCTGGTCTTCGTGGCGCTGACCATCCCGATGACCCGCTTCACGGACTGGGTGACGGCCCGGATGGACCGGCAGCGCGCCCAGGGAGGATCCATATGAGCGACGCGCCTGTCCTGCGCATGGAGTCCGTCCGCAAGGCGTTCGGGGATTCGGTCGTACTGCGGGACGTGGACCTGGAGGTCGCCCCGCACACGGTGACGGCGCTGATCGGCGCCTCCGGCTCCGGCAAGTCGACGCTGCTGCGCTGCGCCAACCTCCTGGAGGAGATCGACGACGGCGCGATCTGGCTGGACGGCGAGGAGATCACCGACCCGCGCGCCGACCAGGACGCGGTGCGCCGCCGTATCGGCGTGGTCTTCCAGGCGTACAACCTCTTCCCGCACATGACCGTGCTGGACAACATCACCCTGGCGCCGCGGCGGGTGCACGGCGTCTCCCGCGCGGAGGCCGAGGAGCGGGCCAGGGAACTGCTGGAGCGCCTCGGACTGGGCGACAAGGCCGGTGCCTACCCCGACCGGCTGAGCGGCGGTCAGCAGCAGCGGGTGGCGATCGTGCGCGCCCTGGCGGTGCGACCCCGGCTGCTGCTGCTCGACGAGATCACCGCCGCCCTCGACCCGGAGCTGGTGGGCGAGGTGCTCACCGTGGTCCGTGATCTGAAGGGCGAGGGGATGACCATGGTGCTGGCGACGCACGAGATGGGCTTCGCCCGGGACGTCGCCGACCAGATCTGCTTCCTCGACGACGGCGTCGTACTCGAACGCGGCACAGCCGAGCAGGTGTTCGGCGACCCGCAGCAGGAGCGCACCCGGCGCTTCCTGCGGCGGATCGTGGAGGCCGGACGGCTCTGAGGCGCTACGCGTCCGCGGTCGCGGCGCCGACCAGCGCCGCCACCCGCTCCACGCCGAACACGTAACCCTGCACGCCACATCCGGCGATCACTCCGTCGGCGCGCAGGGAGACGTAGGAGTGGTGCCGGAACGACTCGCGCTTGTGGATGTTGGAGATGTGGACCTCCAACACCGGCATGCCGTCACAGGTGTTGAGGGCATCCAGGATGGCGACCGAGGTGTGCGAGTAGGCGCCCGGGTTGATGACGATCCCGCAGTGGTCGAGGCGTGCCTCGTGGATCCAGTCGACCAGCTCGCCCTCGTGGTTGGACTGCCGGAAGTCCACCGTGCCACCGTGCGCGGCCGCCGCCTTGACGCACAGGGCCTCGATGTCGGCGAGTGTGTCGGAGCCGTAGATCTCGGGCTGGCGCTGACCGAGCAGGTTCAGGTTGGGCCCGTTGAGGATCATGATCGGGGCGTTGGCCAGGGTGCGGGGCACGATTCCTCCGGTCCGTGGGAAATCCATGGGAATGACGTACGGCCCGGGAAGGACCGCTGCTCGGTCCGGTGTATCACGGTGTGCGGCGGCTCCCGTGCGGGGCGTCTCACCTCCGTGCGCCCCCGTAACCCATGATCACCCTGGGTAGTTGACGGAGCATGCATGATGCACGCACCGTAAGAGCCCCCTCGATGCTGCGGCTGGCGGCCGCCTCGCTCGCCGGGACCGCGATCGAGTTCTACGACTTCTTCGCCTACGGGACGGCCGCGGCGCTCGTCCTGGGGCCGCTGTTCTTCCCGACGTTCTCACCGCTCGCGGGGACACTGGCGGCGTTCGGGACGTTCGGTGTGGGGTTCGTGGCCCGCCCGCTGGGCTCGGTGCTGTTCGGGCATCTCGGGGACCGGCGCGGCCGGCGTCCGGTCCTGGTCGCGTCCCTGCTGCTGACGGGTGCCTCGACGGTCGCCGTCGGGTGCGTGCCGACGTACGGCTCGATCGGCATGGCCGCTCCCGTGCTGCTGCTGGTGCTGCGCTTTCTGCAGGGGCTGGGGGTCGGCGGGGAGTGGGGCGGGGCGGTGCTGCTGACCGCGGAGCACGCGCCTGCCGGGCGACGCGCACTGTGGTCGAGCTTTCCGCAGATCGGCCCGGCCATCGGCTTTCTCCTCGCCAACGGCGTGATGCTGGCCCTGTCTGCGTCCCTGACGGACGCCCAGTTCGCGCAGTGGGGATGGCGGGTGCCGTTCTGGGCGGCCGGGGCGCTGGCGCTGGGCGGGCTGTGGCTGCGTTCGTCGCTCACCGAGAGTCCGCAGTTCCTGGAGATCGACGAGCCTGCGCGCATGCCGTTCGCCGAGGTCGTACGGCACCACTGGCGGCTGGTGCTGCTGACGGCGGGGGCGCTCGCGATCGGGTACGCCGTGTTCTACGCGGTGACGACCTGGTCGCTGGCGTACGGGACGGAGCGGCTCGGGGTGAGCCGTACCGTCATGCTGACCTGCGTCATGGCAGCCGTCGTGGTGAAGGGGTCGCTCACGCCCGTGATGGCCCTGCTGGGCGACCGCTACGGGCGGCGGCCGCTGTGCCTGGCGGGGTGCACGGCCTCGGCGCTGTGGATGTTCCCGATGGTCGCGCTGCTCGCCACCGGTCAGCCGCTGCTCATGTTCCTCGGGTTCACCGGTGCCCTGGTCGCCTTCATCACCATGTTCGCGGTGATCGCCGCCTATCTGCCGGAGCTCTACGAGCCCCGGGTGCGCTGCACCGGTGCCGCCGTCGGCTACAACCTCGGCGGGGTCCTCGGGGGCGCGCTGACGCCGATCGTGGCGACGGCGCTGGCGGAGCACAGCGGGCGCGTGCCATGGGCCGTGGGGGCGTATCTGACGGCGATCGCGCTGCTGAGCCTGGGGTGCTTCGCACTGCTGCCGGAGACGCGTCCGGTGCCGGTGGCGGCGGTCGAGCCGGTCGCCGGGTGAGGGCTTCCGGACCGGCTACGGATTGATCGCCAGTTCCAGGTAGGCGGCGAACAGCACCAGGTGGACGCCGCCCTGCAGCGGTGTGGCCCGGCCCGGCACCACGGTCAGGGAGCTGACCACCACGGTCAACGCGAGCAGCAACATGTGGGTGGCGCTCAGGCCGAGGACGAGGGGGCCGGAGAGCCAGATGGAGGCGAGGGCCACGGCGGGGATGGTCAGGCCGATGCTGGCCATGGCCGAACCGAGCGCCAGGTTGAGGCTGGTCTGCACCCGGTCACGGCGGGCCGAGCGCAGGGCGGCGATGGTCTCGGGGAGCAGCACCAGCAGGGCGATGACCACACCGACGACGGCCTGGTGCAGGCCGGCCGCCGCGACGCCCGACTCGATCGTCGGCGACACACCCTTGGCGAGTCCGACGACCCCGACGAGAGCGAGCCCCAGCAGGCCGAGGCTGATCCAGGCGGCGCGCGCGGACGGGGCCGCGGCGTGGTCGTCGGCGGTGATCACCTCGCCCTGCCGGGTGATCGGCAGGAAGTAGTCACGGTGCCGCACGGTCTGGGTCGCCACGAACAGGCCGTACAGGATCAGTGACGACAGGGCCGCGAAGGTCAGCTGAACGCCGGAGAACTCCGGGCCCGGTCTGCTGGTGGTGAAGGTCGGCAGCACCAGGCTGAGCGTGGCCAGGGTGGCCACCGTCGCCAGGGCGGCGCCGGTTCCCTCGGGGTTGAAGACCGCGGTGCCATGGCGGAGCGAGGCGACGAGCAGACAGAGCCCGACGATGCCATTGCAGGTGATCATCACTGCGGCGAAGACGGTGTCCCGGGCGAGGGTGGAGCTCTTGGCGCCGCCGTCGACCATGAGGGTGACGATCAGGGCGACTTCGATGATCGTGACGGCGATGGCGAGGACCAGGGAGCCGAAGGGTTCGCCGACCCGGTGGGCCACGACCTCGGCGTGGTGGACCGCGGCGAGGACCGATCCGGCGAGGACCACGGTCACCAGCGCGACGACCGCGCCGGGCAGACTGCGCCCCCAGGTGAACAGGAGCAGGACGACCGCGAGCACCGGCACGAGGAGCGTCCACTGGGTGGTGAGCGACCCGAGCCGAGTGATCATGCAGCGATGGTGGCAGAGGCGTACAGGCTTCGCATTCCGGTCCTTTCTGGCTCCGGGGGCCCGCCGCCGGTGCGGCACGGCCCCCGGGTCGTACGGGTGCGGTCGGGCGGTTACGTGAAGTCGGTCAGGTCCACGACGTCGCAGTCGGTGAAGGACGGCGGCCGGGTACACAGGGCGGCCATCTGCTCGGCGAACTTGCTCGTCTCGGGGTCGTTGCTGTTCTGCATGGCCTCCTCGTAGGAGTTGAACTCGATCACGCCGAGGTAGTGGCCGGGCCGGCTCCGGTCCCTGAGGATCAGGCGGCGCGTGGGACTGTTCTCGCGGCCGGCGAGCCGGCTGCCCATCTCGTCGGCGAGGGCCTTCATCTCGTCGATGCAGTCGGTCTCGAAGTCGATGATCTGGACGAATGTCACGGTTGCCTCCACCGGGCGGCGGCATCCCCGGACCGGGGACGTTCCGCCACCCAACGAAGCAGCCCGGGCGGTGGCTCGGCAATGCGCTTCGCACCATTGCGCGGGGTGGTTGTTCGTACGTCCGACGTGGTCAGACGTCGATGCTGTCCTTCGGAGCGCCTTCACTCCGAGCCTGCGCCGCCTCGGCCGCCGCCTGCTTCCTGGAGGCCCTCAGGCTGGTGATCGTGGTGACGATCAGGACCCCGCAGATCACGCCGAGCGAGACCGGGATGCTGATCTCCGGCACATGGACGCCGGACTCGTGCAGCGCGTGCAGCACCAGCTTGACGCCGATGAAGCCGAGGATGATCGACAGGCCGTAGGACAGGTGGACCAGCTTCCTCAGCAGTCCGCCGATGAGGAAGTACAGCTGCCGCAGACCCATCAGCGCGAAGGCGTTGGCCGTGAAGACGATGTACGGGTCCTGCGTCAGGCCGAAGATCGCGGGGATGGAGTCCAGCGCGAACAGTACGTCGGTCGTACCGATCGCGAGCATCACGACCAGCATCGGGGTCATGACCCGCTTGCCGTTCTGCTGAATCCACAGCTTGGTGCCGTGGTAGCGGTCGGCCACGCCGAACCTGCGCTCCGCGGCCTTGAGCAGCTTGTTCTCCTCGAACTCCTCTTCCTCCTCGTCGGCCCGGGCCTCCTGGATCAGCTTCCAGGCGGTCCAGATCAGGAAGGCACCGAAGAGGTAGAAGACCCACGAGAAGCTGGCGAGGATCGCGGCGCCCGCGGCGATGAAGGCGGCCCGCAGCACCAGGGCTATGAGGACACCGACGAGCAGCACCCGCTGCTGGTACTGCGAAGGCACGGCGAACTTCGCCATGATCAGGACGAAGACGAAGAGGTTGTCGACGCTCAGCGACTTCTCGGTGATGAAGCCTGCGAAGAACTCGCCGGCGGGCTGGCCGCCGCCGAAGACGAGCAGGCCGAGGCCGAAGAGTCCGGCCAGGGCGATCCAGACGACGGTCCAGATTCCGGCTTCCTTGATGGACACGTCATGCGGTTTGCGGCCGATGAAGAAGTCGACCGCGATCAGGGCGGCCAGGCCCAGGATGGTGAGGACCCACAGGGTCACGGATACATCCACTGTTGCCTCCGGTTAGTGAACGGCAAAGATTTCGCGTTGCGCTACCGGAGGTCTCTTCCACCCGAGACGGGCCGACGCCCCGGGATCCGACCGGATCCGTATTGACGGGTACGCCGCAGCAGACAGGGAGTACTCCCCTCCGTACGGAGAACAGTACCCCAATCACCAAGGAAAGGTAAAGCGTTTGGTAAAAGAAAGACCAAATTGCCTGTTCAGGGGACTTTACATGCGCTTGGTGCGGGCCGCCGCGACCTGGGTGAGCACCTGCTGGAGCACATGGCTGCCAGGGGGTACGAGGCAGGGCTCGTAGGTCCAGGCATGCCCCACCCACGGGTCGGCCAGGTGATCGTCCGGTACCGGGGTGAGTCGCATCAGCGAACGCCAGAGCGGATCGAGCAACGGGCCGTAGGCGGCGGCGTCCTCACGATCGGCGACCAAGAGGAGATGGACACCGACGTCCGGGCCTTCGTCCGCGAGATAGCGCAGCTGGGTGACGGCCCGGTCGTCGAAGCCGTGTGGGAAGTCGTTCACGATCAGCAGCTGCCGCGAGGTGTCCAGACCGGGCGGCAGCGCGTCTGAAGCACCGCCGCGGACCGCCATCTGCACAAGGTCGACGCGCTCGGTGAGCCGCCCCAGCGCGCCCGTCACACCGGCGGCACCAGTCGCGGGCGGCGCGTCCAGCGCACCCGCCCCCGTCAGCGGGGCGAGTGCGGACGCGCCGGCAGCGGCCGGATCGATGACCTGCACGCCGAACTCCCCCGCCGGGTGGACGGCGAGCAGCCGGGCCGCGAGCGCCACCGCCGTCTGCAGAGCGAGGTGCCGCAGCTCGCCTGCCTCCTCGTGCCGGGACGCGTCGGGCATGCCGCTGTCGATCCACAGGCCCCGCTCCAGGGGCAGCCGGACCAGCATCGGGATGCGCAGCGGGGCGCTCTCCGGGAGGTGGAGGTCGCCCAGCCGGATGGCCATCGGCGGCTCCGCCGGCACCCGGTAGCCGTGCCAGACCGGGTTGTCCCAGCGGGCGTACTCCGGTGGCAGCGCGGGCTCGACGACCTCGGACTCGGCGGTGAGCTGGGCGAGGTCCCGGTCGAGAGCCGCCCGGGCCTGGTCGACCAGCTGGGCCTGCCGGGCCTGGGCGGCCTCGCGTGCGGCGTCGCCCGCCGAGCCCAGTCGGCTGCGCGGGTCGGAGAGGACCTGGTCGAGTTCCTTCTCCATGCGCGACTCGGCGAAGTCGAGAGCGCTGCGATAGGCGGCGGTGGAGCGGGCCAGGTCCTCGAACATGCCCCAGACCTGGTTGTAGAGCCGCTCGTCCATGGACCAGCCGACCGCGTCACCGGCGACGGGCGGCGCGGGCCCGTCCGCCGGGGTGGGAGCCTCGGGGGCCGGGGGCCCGGACGTCTGGCGGCGCTTCGGATGCGTGTAGTCGATGGGGCCGCCGGTGGGCGTGGCGGCCGCTGGGATGCCCGAACCGACGGCGTCCGGGGGGCCGCCCGGTCCGCCGGAGGCCGGGGGCCGGCCCGATTCGCCGGAAGTCGGGGGCCGGCCGCCGTCGGGCGCCGGGGCCATCTGGGCGGCTCCCTCGGAAGGGGCAGGCCGGCCGACGCTGTCGCCGGGTGTCTGGACGTCGTACGGAGACCCGGCGGCGGAGGCGGTGCCCTGCAGGTCGGGGCCGGTGACGGAGGCGGCCGTACGACGGGAGCGGTCGGTGTCCGCGGTGCGCGCCGGGACCGAGCGGGCCAGGCCGCGCGCCACCGCTTCCTCGATCCCGCGGGCGAGTTCGGCGGCCTGGGGCAGGCCCTGGTCGGTGAGGAGCGCCGTGAGGCCGTCCGCGTAGCCCTGGCCCACCGCGCGGATCTTCCAGGCGGCCTGGCGGCGGTAGAGCTCCAGAGCGACGACCGCCGACTCGGCGTCCAGGCCGGTGAGGGTGTAGCCGGCGACCTCGGTGCCGTCGAGGCCGGTCACCGCGGCACGCGGTGCGGCGAGGGCGCCGAAGCGGAGCGGACCGCCGGGCGCGGCGGGCAGGGCGATCAGGACGCTGACCCGGTGCACGGTCTCGGGCAGGGCGTCGAGGTCGACGGCGAGCCGGTGTTCGGCGGCCGCCTGCCGGGAGACCTCGATCCCGGGCAGCGTGGGCGCGCCCGGATGGGCCACCCCGTCGGCGTCCCGCACCCGCCCGCTCTCGTCGGCGAGGGTGGCCCCGGCCACGACCGGCGCGGCGGCCGAGATCCGGATCTCGATCCGGTTCCGCGAGAGCGGACGGTTCTGCCCGCGCACCAGCTCGGCCGTCATTGCCCGTGTCCCCCTGTGTGTCGTTGTCCTCGTGTGCCGCCGGGCCGCTGCTAGAGGATCGGCAGGATCGACGGCACCAGGTCCTGGAAGGTGCGGCCCTTGGCCGGGACGCCCAGGGCCGTCAGCGTCCAGCCGGATCCCGAACGGTGCACCTTCGCCATGATCTGGGCGGTGTACTCGCCGCCGCCGTCGAGCGTGTAGCGGGCGAGTTCCTGGCCGGTGGTCTCGTCGACCAGCCGGCAGAAGGCGTTCTGCACTTCCTGGAAGGTCTGGCCGGTGAAGGAGTTGACGGTGAAGATGATCTGGTCGACATGGACCGGGACGCGCGCGAGGTCGACGAGGATGGCCTCGTCGTCGCCGCCCTGGCCCGCGCCGCCGACGAGGTTGTCGCCCGTGTGGCGGACCGAGCCGTCATCGCTCACCAGGTGCCGGAAGAACACGACGTCGACGGGCTGCTTGTCGGCGAACAGCACCGCCGAGGCGTCCAGGTCGATCTCACGGGTGCGCGAACCGAACAGCCCGCGCCGGGGCGCCGCCTTCCAACCAAGACCCATGCGGACCGCGCTCAGGGAGCCGCCGTCCTTCTTCTCCAGGCTGATGGCCTGACCCTTGGTCATGTTGACGGTCACGGCTGCTTCCCCTCGTCGGATGTCCCCTGCTCCCGCGGAGTCCGCGGTTGACCAAAACCCTATGCAGCGCCACTGACAGTGCCGAACCCCGGCCCGCGCTTTGTGTCGGTCTTGCAACACTTCGCGCCCTTGCCGGGGTCCGGCTGCAGCCCAGGGGTCAGGCCAGGCCCGCCTCCCTCATCTGGCGCAGTTCCTTCTTCATCTCGGAGACCTCGTCGCGCAGCCGGGCCGCGATCTCGAACTGCAGATCCGCGGCGGCGGCACGCATACGCTCCGTCATCTCCTCGATCTGCTCGGCGAGTTCGGCCGCCGGACGATCGGTGGGCACCGCTTCCTTCGCCTTGCCCTTGGCGGCCTTGCCGGCCTTCGCGCCCTTGGCCGCCTTGTCCCCCAGGGAGGGAACCGGGGCCTTGGCACCCTTGCCGTCCTTCAGCTTGCGGTAGCCCGAGCCGAGCAGCTGTTCGGTGTCGACCTCTTCGCGGGCGATCTGCGCCACGATGTCGTTGATCTTCTTCCGGAGCGGCTGCGGATCGATGCCGTTGGCCTTGTTGTAGGCGACCTGCTTCTCCCGGCGCCGGTTGGTCTCGTCGATGGCCTTCTCCATCGCCGGGGTGATCTTGTCGGCGTACATGTGGACCTCGCCGGAGACGTTGCGCGCCGCGCGGCCGATGGTCTGGATCAGCGAGGTGCCGGAGCGCAGGAAGCCCTCCTTGTCCGCGTCGAGGATCGCCACCAGGGACACCTCGGGCAGGTCGAGGCCCTCACGGAGGAGGTTGATGCCGACCAGGACGTCGAACTCGCCGGAACGCAGCTCGCGCAGCAGCTCGACACGGCGCAGGGTGTCGACGTCGCTGTGCAGATAGCGCACCTGGATGCCGAGTTCCAGGAAGTAGTCCGTGAGGTCCTCGGCCATCTTCTTGGTGAGCGTGGTGACCAGGACGCGCTCGTCCTTCTCGGTGCGCTTGCGGATCTCGTGCACCAGGTCGTCGATCTGGCCCTCGGTGGGCTTGACGACGACCTCCGGGTCGACGAGGCCGGTGGGACGGATGATCTGCTCGACGACACCGTCTCCACGGGAGAGCTCGTATGTGCCGGGGGTCGCCGACAGGTACACGGCCTGCCCGATCCGCTCCTGGAACTCCTCCCACTTCAGGGGGCGGTTGTCCAGGGCGGAGGGCAGCCGGAAGCCGTGCTCCACGAGGGTGCGCTTGCGGGAGGCGTCGCCCTCGTACATCGCACCGATCTGCGGCACGGTGACATGCGACTCGTCGATGACGAGCAGGAAGTCGTCCGGGAAGTAGTCGAGCAGGGTGTTCGGCGGCGAGCCGGGCAAGCGGCCGTCGAAGTGCATCGAGTAGTTCTCCACGCCGGAGCAGCTGCCGATCTGGCGGAGCATCTCGATGTCGTACGTGGTGCGCATCCGCAGCCGCTGGGCCTCCAGGAGCTTGCCCTGCTTCTCCAGTTCCGCCAGGCGCTCCCCCAGTTCCTTCTCGATGTCGTTGACGGCCCGCTCCAGGCGCTCGGGGCCCGCGACGTAGTGGGAGGCCGGGAAGACGTACAGCTGCTGGTCGTCGCTGATGATCTCGCCGGTGAGCGGGTGCAGCGTGGACAGCGCCTCGATCTCGTCGCCGAACATCTCGATGCGGACGGCGAGCTCCTCGTAGACCGGGAAGATCTCGATGGTGTCGCCGCGGACGCGGAAGGTGCCGCGGGAGAACGCCATGTCGTTGCGCGTGTACTGGATGTCCACGAAGCGGCGCAGCAGGTCGTCGCGGTCGATCTCGTCGCCGACGCGCAGCGGGACCATCCGGTCGACGTACTCCTGCGGGGTACCGAGGCCGTAGATGCAGGAGACGGAGGCGACCACGATCACGTCGCGGCGGGTGAGCAGCGAGTTGGTGGCGGAGTGGCGCAGCCGCTCGACCTCCTCGTTGATCGAGGAGTCCTTCTCGATGTAGGTGTCCGACTGCGGGACGTACGCCTCGGGCTGGTAGTAGTCGTAGTACGAGACGAAGTATTCGACCGCGTTGTTCGGGAGAAGCTCGCGGAACTCGTTGGCCAGCTGGGCTGCCAGCGTCTTGTTCGGCGCCATCACCAGGGTGGGGCGCTGGAGTTTCTCGATCATCCACGCGGTGGTGGCGGACTTGCCGGTGCCGGTCGCGCCGAGCAGGACGACATCCTTCTCACCGGCCTCGATGCGCTTGGCCAGCTCGGCGATGGCCGCCGGCTGGTCGCCGCTGGGCTGGTACGGGCTGACGACCTCGAAGGGCGCCACCGTGCGTTCGATGTGGGAAACGGGCCGCATGGGTTCCACCGTACGACCCCCCACTGACAACCGGTTCTGATCAGCGGTTCTGCGGGGTGCGCGAGCTGTGGTGGCTCTGCTGGCGGCCGACGCGGGGCTGCGGGCGGCGACTCGGGTGGTGGCTGACCTCGCCGGCCGGGACGCCCGGCTTGTGCTCCACGCGGAGCCGGTCGGGCTTGCCCGTGACCATCAGCGGGTCGAAGATCACCACGACTGCGGCGAGGCAGAGGAAGGCCAGCGGGCCGATCAGCATGGGGGCGAGCAGGGAGGCGGGCGAGTCGCCCGGGGACGTCACGCCGGCGCTGTGCAGGTGGACGGTGAGGGCGGCCATGCCGGTGTAGTGCATGCCGCTGACGGCGAGTCCCATGACGAGGCTCGCGCCGACGCTCCACAGGAAGCCGCGGACCTGCCCGGCCGCCCACAGGGCCGAGGTGGCGGCGACGACCCCTATCACGACCGACACGGCCACCGTGAACGTGTTGTACTCCAGCGTTCCGTTGAGGCGCAGGCCGGCCATGCCGAGGTAGTGCATCGAGGCGATGCCCAGACCGGTGATGGTGCCGCCCGTGAAGAGCGCGGTTCCGGTGGCGCCCCGGTAGCCGACTATGAAGATCCCGACGCTCACCATGACGATGGCGAGGCCGAGGCTCGCATAGGTGAGGGGCTTGTCGTAGTGGATCGGCGTCTCCTCGACGCTGAACCCCATCATGGCGACGAAGTGCATGGTCCATATGCCGGAGCCGATCGCCGCGGAGCCCAGGGCGAGCCAGGCGGGCCGCCAGGAGTGGGCCACCAGCATCGCCCGGGTCGTGCAGCGCAGCCCGAGGGCGCCACCGAGGCAGGCCATCAGATAGGCCACCAGCGGGGTGACGACCCCATAGCTGAATCCGTCGACCGTGCCCTGCATGCGCGGCTGCCCTTCACCCTTTGCGTCCCGGAATATGTGCAATGCGCCCCCGTCCCAGGACCGCCCGAGCGGTCAGGGTTGACGCAGAGAGTATGACCCGCGCCTGAATGGTCGAACGATTTTCCGGCAAAGAAACACGCCCTTGCCGCAGTTGTGCGGCAACGGTGAGCGGCCTTGGGCAACTCCATTCAATCTGTGGCCATCCCGTACCCGACCCCTGTTGACTCACTGCTGTCACTCTTGTGCTGTCCGTAGTCGATCGACGCAAGGAGTACGCATGCACGCGCGCGCAGTCGCCGCCACGGCCACCGCGCTGCTGGGAGCGGCCGCCCTCTTGAGCCCCGTCCCCGCAGCCCGGGCCGGCGACGCCGCCGAGCCCACGGTGCTGGCGCACCGGGGTGCGTCCGCCTACGCCCCGGAGAACACGCTGGCCGCCATCGACAAGGCGGCCGCACTGGGCTTCACCTGGGTCGAGAACGACGTCCAGCGCACCAAGGACGGCCGGCTCGTCGTCATCCACGACGACAGCCTCCAGCGCACCACCGACGTCGAACAGGTCTTTCCCGGCCGTGCGCCCTGGAAAGTGAAGGACTTCACCGCGGCCGAGATCGCCCGGCTGGACGCGGGCAGCTGGTTCTCCCGTTCGTACAGAGGTACGCGTGTGCCGACGCTGGCGCAGTACATGCGCCGGGTCGAGCACAACCACGAGAAACTGCTCCTGGAGATCAAGAACCCGGAGCTGTACCCCGGCATCGAGCAGCAGATCCTCAAGCTGCTGGGCAACGAAGGCTGGCTGGACCACCGGCACCTGGGCCGGCTCGTCGTCCAGAGCTTCAGCGCTGGCAGCCTGCGCATCGTGCACGACCTCCGGCCCGACGTGACGACCGGCTACCTCGGCACACCGTCCGTGGCGTCCCTGCACCGGTACGCGGGCTTCGCCGACCTGATCAACCCCTCGGTGGACTCGATCTCCGCCGGCTATGTGAACACCGTGCACTCGGTCGACGGGCCGCACGGCAGGCGGCTGCGCGTCTTCACCTGGACGGTGAACGACGCGGTCACCACCTGGAAGGCCGTCGGCTACGGCGTGGACGGCATCATCACCAACAAACCCGACGTGGTGCGGGCCGCGCTGCGGGCGAGCTGAGCACGGCCGGGCGGCGGGCGTTGTCAGTGGCGGGCCGTACGGTGGGACACATGGACAGCGAAGGGCAGTACGGGCAGCGGGTGGTGTGGGCCGTCGTGGACACCGACATCGGTCCGCTGCTGCTCGCGGCGACCGGCAGCGGCCTGGTCAACGTGGTGTTCCACGCCACCGACGCGGTACGGGAGCGGACGGTGGAGCGGCTGGCGGCCCGGTTGGGCACCGAGCCCGTCGAGGATCCCGCGGAGCCGGTGCTGGCCGAGGCGATATCCCAGCTGCGGGCGTACTTCGCGGGCCGGCGGCAGGACTTCGACCTGCCGCTGGACTGGTCGCTGATCTCCGGCTTCAACCGGCAGGTGCTGCGCGAACTGGCCGCCGGTGTCCCGTACGGCACGGTGGTCGGGTACGGCGATCTGGCGGGGCGGGTCGGGCAGCCCGGCGGGGCCCAGGCGGTGGGCGCGGCGATGGGCGCCAACCCGCTTCCGGTCGTCGTGCCCTGTCACCGGGTGGTGGAGAGCGACGGCGGGATCGGCGGGTTCGGAGGTGGACTGGAGACCAAGCGGAAGCTGCTCGCCCTGGAGGGTGTGCTGCCCGAGCCGCTGTTCTGAGCCACGCTCCCCGAGTCTGGGGGGCAAGCTCCCCGAGCCCGGTCGGGCGGCGCCCCGCCGACGCGGTCAGCCGTAGTGCCGTGCCTCGACGACGTTGCCGTCGGGATCCCGGAAGTAGAAGTTGCGCGGGGCCTTGCCGCGGGCGCCGAACGAGTCGTGTCCGATGTCGGTCATGGGAACGGCGTGCTCGGCGAGGCGGGCGCGCAGGGCGTCGAAGGCGTCGGGCGGCAAGGACAGACAGACGTGGTTCACGGGGTGGCCCGCGCTGTCGGCGGCACCGGGGAGTGCGGGCATGCGCTCGGCGAGGGTGAGCGGCGCGAGGTCGATGATGGTCTCCTCGTTGACCCGCACGGAGGGGAACGGCACCTCTCCCGCGGTGAACTCGGCGATCCGCAGCGGCTCCAGGCCGAGCATCCGCTCGTAGAAGCCGGCCGCGACGGCCGGATCGGCGACCCAGAGGACGACGTGGTCCAGACGTACCGGGTGATTCGTCATGCCGCCCAGGCTGGTGGCGTCCCCCACAGGCCGCAAGCGTTTAGCCGGGTCCGGCCCCTGCCAGAGATGAGGGAAGACCGACGGACAGGAGGCAGGCGTGGTGCTGGTGGTGTCTGAAGAGGTCAGGGAGGCGCTCGACGCGGGGCGTGCGGTGGTCGCCCTGGAGTCCACGATCATCGCGCACGGGCTGCCGCGCCCGCGGAACCTCCAGGTGGCGCTGGAGCTGGAGGACACGGTACGGCGGGCGGGCGCGGTGGCCGCGACCATCGCCGTGCTGGACGGGCGACCTCATGTCGGCCTGGACAAGGAGCAGTTGGAGCGGGTCGCCAACGAGGACGGGATCCGCAAGCTGGGCCACCGCGACCTGCCGCTCGCCGTGGCGGCGGGGGCGAGCGGGGCGACCACCGTGTCGGCGACGGCGCAGCTGGCGGCGCTCGCCGGCCTCCGGGTGTTCGCGACGGGCGGTCTCGGAGGGGTGCACCGAGAGTGGACGGCGACCCAGGACGAGTCCGCCGACCTGGGCCTGCTGGCGCGCACCCGGATCACGGTGGTGTGCGCGGGCGTGAAGTCGATCCTGGACGTGCCGGCCACCCTCCAGCGACTGGAGACCCTGGGCGTGGCCGTCGCCGGATACGACACCGACCGCTTCCCCGGCTTCTACCTGTCCGACTCCGGGCATCCGGTGGACTGGACGCTTCGGACCCCGGAGCAGGTCGCGGACGTCATGCGGGCGCAGGACGCGCTCGACGCGGCGGACACGGCGCTGATCGTCGCCAACCCCGTCCCGGAGACGGAGCAGCTCGACCCCGCGCTGCACGCGCGCGTGCTCGCCGACGCGCTGCACGCGTGCGACGCGGAAGGGATCACCGGTCAGGGAGTCACGCCGTTCCTGCTCGACTATCTGGTCCGGCACACGGACGGCGCCTCGCTGGAGGCCAACCTGGCGGCCGTGCGCGGCAATGTCCGACTGGCGGCGCGGATCGCCTCCGCGTGGGCCCGGGGGTGACGACCGACCGGGAGACACGGCCGGGCGATGCCGCGGCAGCGGGAGCGGAGGGGACGCCTGGCCGGGAGGCGACGCCGCCCGGAAACCTGGCGCCGGACTGGCACGAAGCACTGGACGGGGACGAAGCCCTGGACAGGGACGGGGTACCGGACGGGGGCGGGACGCCCGGCCGGGGCGGGGCGCTGCTGGTCGTCGGGGACGTCGTCACCGATGTCGTCGCGCGGTACCGGGGACCGCTCGCGGCCGGCACCGACACGGGCGCCGCGATCCGGACCCTGCCAGGCGGGGCGGGCGCCAATGTGGCCTGCTGGGCCGCCCACACGGGCTGTGCGGACGTACGGCTGCTGGGGCGGGTGGGCGCGGACGCGGCGCAGTGGCACGAGCGGGAGCTGGTCGCCGCCGGGGTGCGGCCCCGGCTCGTGGTGGACCCGGAGGCGGCGACGGGGACGGTGATCTGCCTGGTCGACAACGGTGCCTCGGCCGAGCGCACCTTCCTCACGGACAGCGGGGCGTCCCTGCGACTGGAGCCCGCCGACTGGTCGGACGCGCTGCTCGACGGGGTGGCCCGGCTGCATCTCTCCGGCTATCTGCTGTTCTCCGAACCGAGCCGGGCGCTGGTGGCGGTGGCGCTGGCGGCGGCACGCGCGCGTGGCGTGCCGGTGAGCCTGGACCCGGCGTCGGCCGGGTTTCTCGTGGCGCTGGGCGTGGACCGCTTTCTGGAGCTCGTCGAGGGGGTGGACGTCCTGCTGCCGAGTCGGGACGAGGCCTGTCTGCTGACGGGGCTGCCCGATCCGGCGGACGCCGCGGCCAAGCTGAGCCGCCAGGTACCGCTGGTGGTGGCCAAGGCGGGGGCGGACGGCGCGCTGGTGGCCCGGTCGGGCGGCGTCCTCGCGCGCATCCCGGCCGCACCGGCGACGCCCCGGGACACCACGGGCGCCGGTGACGCCTTCACCGGGGCGTTCCTCGCCGCGCTGGTCGCCGGTGCGGACGCTCGGGAGGCGGCTGCGCGGGGCTGCCGGGCGGGCGCACGGGCGGTGGAACGCGTGGGCGCGAGACCGCCCGCCCTCGACTGACCACGCCCCCCGCCAGGAATCGGCACCGCTGCCCACGGCACCGCGCCCGACGCCGACGCAACCGACCACAGCACCCCGCCCGTGGCCTGCGGCACCGACGACGGCACCCCGCCAGGCATCGGCGGGCCTACGCCTTGCGGCCCCACGCCGAGATCATCGGGGCGGTGGCGAGGTCCATGCTGCCCGTGGCGACGTTGGCCAGGTGCTGGTCGATTTCCGCGTCGGTGGCCAGGCCGGCCGTGACGAGCCGGTCGCGGATCTGCCGGACGATGGCGGTCTCCAGGGCGGTACAGGCGGGCGAGGCGACGGGGAAGTAGGCGTCGGCCTCCACCTGGTGCAACCCGGCCTCGCGGAGCAGCCGCGGCAGCTTGCGGCCGTACGACAGGTCGGCGCCGCGTTCGGCGAGGAGCTTGCGGAAGCCCTGGCGCAGGCGGTTGGCCAGCTGCTGCTCGGGGCCGTACTCGTAGGGGCAGGTCAGAGGCTGGAGGGCAGGGTCGGCGTCCTCGATCAGGAGATGTCCGCCGGGACGCAGGGCCTTGATCATGGAGCGCAACGCCCGTTCCCGGTCCGGCACATGGACCAGGACAAGCCGGGCGTGCACCAGATCGAAGCCCTCCCCCGGCGGTTCTTCGGCGCCGACGTCGTGGGTGCGGACCTCGACCGGTGCGTGGGCGGCTGCCGCGAGCAGCGAGGTGTCGATGTCCGTGGCGACGACCTGGCCGGTCGGCCCGACCTTCTCGGCCAACCAGGACACCACGGAGGTGCCTCCGGCCCCGACCTCCCAGCAGCGCCGGCCTGCTCCGAGACCGAATGCCTCAAGGTGGCGGAAGGTGGTCGGGTCGAAGAGGCTCGCGAAGGCATCGAAGCGCTGTCCGGCCTCGCTCTGGCGGTTGGCGAGGAGATATCCGTCGGCCTGTGTCATGAAGCGATGATCCCAGTTGCCCGGCTTGTCCGCGGCGGCCGACGCTCCGCTGCGGCGAGCGTGCCGTCGGCGGACACGGGGAACTCGAATGACTCCGACAACTCGCAGTCGACCTGCAGGAACCCGAGTCGGGTATCCGGTTGTCCGCAGTTGTCCACAGGCGGGAACCAACCGGAACTCGCCGTTCCCGCAGGCTTACCCGTGTCTCACACCGGGCTGGCAGACTTGCCGGGCAAGGCGGGAAGCGTTGCACGAGTGGATCCACGCAAGGAGATCCGGATGACGATGGCAGGGAATCTGCGGAAGGTCACGGGGCTGGGCAGGGCCGGCGGCCTGCGCAGGGTGGCGCGGCTGGCCCGGCGGCTGCCCCGCGTCGACCTGAACCATCACGCACGGTCTCCGCTGGGCTCCTCGGTGGTCAACTGCGTGACGTATCAGGACGGGGTGCGGGTCCCGGAGTGCAGCGATCTGTTCTCCGCCGTGGAACGGGTCCGCAAGAAGGGCGAGGGTTTCGTCTGGCTGGGGCTGCACGAACCGACGGACAGCGAGTTCGCGGGCATCGCCGAACTGTTCGACCTGCACCCGCTGGCCGTGGAGGACGCGGTCGAGGCCCATCAGCGCCCGAAGGTGGAGCGGTACGGCGAGACACTGTTCGCGGTGTTCAAGACGGTCTGCTACGTCGAGCACGAGAAGCTGACGGCGACCAGCGAGGTGGTCGACACCGGCGAGATCATGGTGTTCGTCGGCGAGGACTTCGTGATCACGGTACGGCACGGCCGGCACGGCTCGCTGGGGCCGCTGCGCGAGGAGCTGGAGGCCACGCCGCACCAGCTCGCCAAGGGGCCCGCGGCGGTGCTGCACGCGATCGCGGACCATGTGGTCGACGACTATCTGAGCGTCACGGACTCGGTGCAGGGCGATATCGACCAGGTCGAGGCGGACGTGTTCGCGGAGAACGGCGCGCGGGCCGACCCGGGCCGGATCTACCAGATGAAGCGTGAACTGCTGGAGCTGAAGCGGGCGGTGGTGCCGCTCGCCAGGCCGATGGAGGAGCTGACCACTCGGCCGATACGAGTGATCGACCCGGAGATACAGGCCTACTTCAGGGATGTGCTCGACCATCTGATGCGGGCGAAGGAACAGATCGCGGCCTTCGACGAGTTGCTCAACTCCATTCTCCAGGCGCATCTGGCGCAGGTGACGGTCGCGCAGAACGAGGACATGCGGAAGATCACGGCCTGGGCGGCGGTGATCGCCGTGCCGACGATGGTGTGCGGTGTGTACGGCATGAACTTCGATCACATGCCGGAGCTGCACTGGCGGTTCGGCTATCCGCTCGTGATCGGCGTCATATCCGTGGCATGTCTGGTGCTGTACCGGGGCTTCAGGCGCAACGGCTGGCTCTGAGCCGTTCGCCCGCGAGCGGCGCCTCAGGCGGAGAAGGCGACGACCCTGCGCGGCACGACCCTGATGATCAGGCGGGTCTCGTCGTCCTTCTCGGCGGGCGGGTCGATGCCGAGGTACTTGTGGGAGAGCTCGTGCGGGAGCCGCTTGTCCTCGTCCGGGAGGATCTCGGCGGTGCCGCGGATCTCGGCCGAGTGGTAGGGGTTGGCCAGGTCGAAGACCGTGAGGCTGATGCGGGGGTCACGGCGGAGGTTGCGCACCTTCTGGCGGCCGCCGGTGGAGGAGAAGAGCACGGTGTCGCCCTCGCGTTTGATCCAGACCACCGAGTTGTGCGGGGCGCCGTCGGGTCCGAGGGTGGCGACGCTGGCGAAGTTCCTGGCGTCCAGGAGGGCCCGGAGCGAGTCGTCGAAGGTGACCGGAGTGATCGAGGAGGTCGGCATGCAGCCAGAGTAGTTAGATGCACGCGCATATAAAAGCGGTTTGCCGGATCACATCCCGAGACCGGCCGCTCCGGACCGGTCGCGTCCGTCCCGCCGCGACGCCGCTCAGCCACTCCTCCATGCCGGATGCCGCGGGTCGTCGGCGCGGACCAGGACGTCGGCCGTGCCGGCGGGGTCGGTCTCGGCCTCGTAGCGCTCGAAGGCGGGGAGTGTCCAGTGGTCGGCCTCGGAGGTACGGCGGCGCAGGGCGCCGGGGGTCAGGAGGAGGTGGACGGTCAGGTCGAACGGGAACCAGTGCCGCAGCAGGAGCGGTCCGTGCAGCAACAGGACGCCGCCTGGCGGGAGTTGGACATAGGAGCTGCGGGTGGCGCGGTCGGTGGCCGGGTCCCACAGGTCGGGCAGGACGCGGCCGGTCCCGCCGGGGTCGAGGGGGCCGAAGACCTCGCGCCACAGGGCGTTGGTGTCGAACCAGCCGCCGTAGTACGACTCCGCGTCACCGCGCCCGTACTCCAGGCGCAGCGAGGCCGGGCGCAGGAAGCCCTCGGTGCCCACGACCAGCGACGGCCGGCCCCGTACGCGCAGCGCTTCACCGACGCGCTCCGCGAGGTCGCCGGGCCGGGCGGCCGGGGCGCCGTCGAAGGCGACGCGTGGCCAGGCGCTCCCGTCGGCGGGCTTCAGTTCGACCAGCCGCTCGGCGAGGCGCTCGGCGAGCCGGTCCCAGGTGATCGCTTCGAGTCGCACAGGATCATGATGCCGGGTCGGCAGTTCGGGCACGTGGGGCAGGTTGCGGGGCAGGTTGCGGAGCAGCTCGCGGGGCCAAGCAGCGGCGGTGGCGGGCGGTGGGCGTGACGGGTCGCGAGCAGGGCGGAAAGAAGGCGCCGGCCGGCTCACAAGGGGGCGCGGACGACGTGAGATCAGCCCCCGAGGAGGGGAAAGTACCGCATATGACCCGCCTCGCAACTCCTCCTCACCACGGTGGACTTCTGGTCGTGCAGCCGCTGCGGCACAAGCGGTGTGCGGCGTGCAGCCGGGGGCCGCTGTCGCTGCTGGTGGTGGAGGACGGGGTGCCGCGGTGCCTGGAGTGTGCCGATCTCGGGCATCTGGTGTTCCTGCCGCGTGGCGATACGGCACTGACCCGGCGTTCGCGGGAGGAGAGCACGCTGTCGGCGGTGGTGGTCCGGTTCAACCGGCGCAAGAGCCGGTACGAGCGGCAGGGCGTCCTCGTCGAGGAGACCGCGCTGGCCCGGGCCGAGGCGCGGTGCCTGGCCGACGCCGAGGCGCGGCGGCGGCGCCGGGCACGGGACGCGAAGCGGCGGGCGGCCGAGGACGTGCGGTTCACGGAGGCGTTCGCGGCGGAGATCCTGCGCCTGTTTCCGGGCTGCCCGGTGGACCGGGCCCGGGCGATCGCGGCGCACGCGTCGGTGCGGGGCAGCGGCCGGGTCGGGCGGACCGCGGCCGGGCGGGCGCTGTCGGAGGGGGCGGTGGTGTCGGCGGTGGTGGCGGGGGTACGGCACGTGGACACGCCGTACGACCAGTTGCTGATGAGCGGGGTGCCGCGGTACGAGGCGCGGCGGCGGATCGCGCGGACGGTGGAGGCGGTGCTTCGGGAGTGGGAGGCCGGGGTGGAGATCCGCTTGACCGGGTGACGGCGGGCGGGGGGGGTGGGAGCCGGGGCGGGGTCGGGACGGAGACGGAGGTGGATGTGGGGGTGATTCTGGTCGGATGTGTATGTGGACGGGCTTCACAGTCATGGGGAGGGGTGGTCTGTGGGCATTGACCTGAGTGGCGGAGGTGTCCAGGGGCGAGAGTGGGTGTGGTGGTCGTGATCGACGGGCCGTATTACGTGCTGGTCCTGCTGGGGGTGCTGGGGACCGGACTGGTGGCGGGGGTGTTCTGCGGGTTCTCGGCCTTCGTGATGCGCGGGCTGTCCTCGTTGCCGCCGGCACAGGGGGTCGCCGCGATGAACGCGATCAACCGGGCGGCCCTGACCCCGGCGTTCATGCTGGTGTTCGCGGGGTCGGCGGTGGTGTGCGCGATGATCGCGGTGGTGACGTTCGTGGTGTGGCCGGACGACGGGAAGGCGGAGCTGCTGCTGGGCAGCGGGCTGTATCTGTTCGGTTCGTTCGGACTGACCGCGATGGCGAACGTGCCCCGGAACGAGGCGCTGGCCAAGCTGGAGCCGGGCACCCCGGAGGCCGTGTCCTACTGGCCCGTGTACGTACGCGACTGGACGCTCTGGAACCACGTGCGCACCTTCGCGTCGGCCGCGGCGGCGCTCGTCTACGTACTGGCGGTGTCCTGAGGGAGACGTGGGAGCAGGCTGCTCCCCGGCTGGACGTGGGCTGGACCCCGCCTGGTCGCTGCCTGGCCCCCGGCTGGCTTCCCCCTGAGGAAACCCCACCAGAAAGCGCTGTCAGCCACTCTGCGGGCGTCACCGAGCGGACGTATCGTGGCCGAAAGAGTGCCGCCCGATGATGCACGGCCTGGGGCAACCGCACGCGAGGAAGACGACCATGGCCGATCCCAAGGGGTTCATGACCACGCCGCGCGAGGAGTGGCCGCGGCGGCCCGTCGAGGAGCGGGTCCGGGACTGGGACGAGGTGTACGTCCCCGGGGCGCTGCTGCCGATCATCAGCAAGCAGGCGGACCGCTGCATGGACTGCGGGGTGCCGTTCTGCCACGACGCGTGTCCGCTGGGGAACCTGATCCCCGAGTGGAACGACCTCGTGTCGCGGGAGGACTGGCGGCGGGCAAGCGACCGGCTGCACGCCACGAACAACTTCCCCGAGTTCACGGGACGGTTGTGCCCGGCGCCGTGCGAGGCGGGGTGTGTGCTCGCGATCAACCAGCCCGCCGTCACGATCAAGAACGTCGAGTGCGCCATCGCGGACCATGCCTGGGCGGAGGGGTTCGCGTCGCCGCGGCCGCCGGAGCGGCTTTCCGGGCGGACCGTCGCGGTGATCGGGTCGGGGCCGACCGGGCTCGCGGCGGCGCAGCAGCTGACCCGGGCCGGTCACACGGTCGCCGTCTATGAGAAGGACGACCGGCTCGGCGGGCTGATGCGGTACGGCATCCCCGAGTTCAAGATGGAGAAACGCCACCTGGACCGGAGGCTGGGCCAGATGCGGGCCGAGGGGACGAAGTTCCGTACGTCGGTGACGGTCGGGCGGGACGTGCGGGCGACGGAGCTGCGGGCCCGGTACGACGCGGTGGTGATCGCGACCGGGGCGACGGCGTGGCGGGAACTTTCGGTGCCGGGCCGGGAGTTGGAGGGGATACACCAGGCAATGGAATATCTGCCGCTGGCCAACCGGGTGTGCGAGGGGGATCTGACCGAGTCCCCGATGTCGGCGGCCGGGAAGCACGTGGTGATCGTGGGCGGGGGTGACACGGGGGCGGACTGTCTGGGGACGGCGCTGCGGGAGCGGGCCGCGTCGGTGACCCAGCTGGACATCTACGCACAGCCGGGCGCCGAGCGGGACGAGGACCTCGAGCCGTGGCCGACGTATCCGAAGATCTACCGGCTGTCGGCGGCGCACGAGGAGGCGCGGGACCTGGAGACGGCGCCCTCGGCGGACGCCGACGCGCGGTTGTTCGCGGCGTCGACGCTTCGCTTCACGGGCGACGGGAGCGGGCATGTGCGGTCGCTGCATCTGGTGGAGGTGGACGAGGCGCGGCTGCCGGTACCGGGGACCGGGCGGACGCTCCCCGCCGACCTGGTGCTGCTCGCGCTCGGTTTCTCCGGGCCGGACCGGGAGGACGGGCTCATCGACCAGCTGGGAGTGGCGACGGCGCCGCGCGGGACCGTCTCCCGGGACACGGGGTTCGCCACGAACGTGCCCGGCGTGTTCGCGGCCGGGGACGCGGCGCGTGGGCAGTCGCTGATCGTGTGGGCGATCGCGGAGGGGAGAGCGGTGGCGGCGGCCGTCGACCGCTATCTGACGGGGAGTTCGCAACTGCCGTCGCCGATAACGCCGTACGACCGGCCGATGACGGTGTAGTCGCCGCTGACGAGTCCGGGGGCGGGGCACGGCAAGTGGGGTGGCGGTCGCCGGCGCAGGCGCAGGCGTGGACTGTGTGGGTTCTCGGCCCCGGGGAGGAGGCGGGGCGTACTGCTGGGGGACGAGTCGGTCGGGGTGTTCTCCTTCCGGCTCACGAAATCCCTTCGCCGTCGGCCGGAAAGTGGACAGCGGGCGGCATGGAGTTCAACGGCGGTGGGATTATGGGCGCAGGAGACGTGCAGCGGTCGGCCCGGAGGGCGGCGGCCGTGAGCGCCCCCATCCTTCGTTCCGTCGTCAGGCGCAGGGCCACCCCCGCGCGTCCCCCCTGTTGACGGCCGGTCCTGGAGGGTGCTGATGACGACGCTCGACGAACGTCATGGGCTGGTCGAGGCGCAGGACCCCGTCGCCGTTCCGCTGGACCAGCCGCTCGCCGCACTTCCCCTGCGTGCCGGTTCCAAGGCCGCCAACCTCGCCCGGGCCGCGAGTGCCGGGCTGCCGGTGCTCCCCGGATTCGTCGTCCCCGACGCCGCCCACGGCGATCCGGCCGCCCTGTGGCCGGCCTGGCAGGAGCTCTCCGAGGGCGGTGCCCGGCCACTGGTCGTACGGTCGTCGTCGCCCCAGGAGGACACCGGGTCCTCGTTGCTGGCGGGGCAGTTCGCGTCCGTTCTCGACGTGCGCGGCTGGGCGGACTTCGGTACGGCGGTGCGGGCCGTGCTCGACTCGGCGCGCCGGCCCGACGGAACTGTCGCGCCCATGGCGGTGCTGGTCCAGCCGATGCTGACCGCCCGCGTCGGCGGGGTGATGTTCGGGGCCGATCCCGTTGCGGGGCGCGCCGACCGGATGCTGGTGAGTGCGGTGCGTGGTGGGCCGGACCGGCTGGTCGGCGGTGAACAGGACGGGAGCAGTTACTGGTTGAGCAGACACGGGCGGCTGCTGCGGACCGAGCCGGCGGATGCCGGTGACCCCGGTGTGGTGCTCACCCGCGGCGAACTGCTGCGGCTGGCGCGGCTCGCGCAACGGGCCCGACGGGTGTTCGGGGGGCCGCAGGACATCGAGTTCGGGTTCGACGGGGACGGGCGGCTGTGGCTGTTCCAGAGCCGCCCGATCACGGCGATGGCGGCCCGCCCGGCGCGCGGGGCGCGGCTGTTCGGGCCCGGACCGGTCGCGGAGACGCTGCCGGGGCGGCTCCTGCCGCTGGAGGCGGACCTGTGGGTGACGCCCACGGCCCGCGGGCTCGCCGCCGCGCTGGACATCGGGGGCAGCGCGCCACGCCGGCTGCTGCGCCGGGTGCCGGTGGTGACGACCGTCGGCGGACGCGCCGCCGCCGACCTGCGCCTGCTCGGGGCGGCCCCGCCCGCCCATCGGTGGCTCGCCCTGGTGAACCCGGCGCCCGGGGCGCGCCGGCTCGCGGCTGCCTGGCGGCTGGGCCGGCTGTCCGCGGCGCTGCCCGGCCTGGCCACGGACCTGGTGGCCGACGTCGACCGGCATCTGGCCGAGGTCCCGGCACCGGCGCGGCTGCCCGCCTCCGGCCTCGTCGCAGAGCTGCGCTGGACGCGTGCGGCCCTGGTCTCGCTGCACGCGCAGGAGGCGCTCGCGGGCGCCCTCCTGCCCGAGCCCGCGAAGAGCCGTACCGCGGCGGGCGCGGCCCTCGCGGCCCTCGCGGAGACCCGGGCCGGGGGTGTACCGGACGCACGGGCGGCCGTGGTGGCCCCGGTGGTCCTGGCACTCACCGCGCCGGGCCTGCTGCGGGGCCCGGGCCGGTTGCCCGGCGGGACGCAGGAGCGGACGGCGACGCCCCAAGCGGGGCCCGGTCTATCGACCCGGCGGACGCTCCCACCCGAAGGCGCGGGGCACGAACCAACCCCGGAAGCCGCCGCACCCCTGCACCGGCCGCCCGCAGAAACCGCCGCCACCACACCCCCGACCGCCCGCCGAAACCGATCCGCGCGCCTCCCCCTCAAGCCACAGTTCCCTCGCGCTCCCTCCCCGTGAAGCCCTTCGTCTGCGGGTCCGGTGGGTTCAGGAGCTGCAGGTCCGGCTCGTGCGGGAGGCGGCTCGGCGAGTCGAGCTGGGCGTGGAGCGGGCCGGTCTGCTGCGGTGGCCGGAGCTGGTCGCCGTACTCGAGGGCGCCGCGCTTCCCGCCGATGTCCACGCGCGCGTCCCGGAGCCCGAGTCGCCGCCTCTCCCGGACGCCTTCCGGCTGGCGGGCGGGGAGGTCGTCGCCGAGCGCACCGGAAGCGGTGCCGCGCGTGGCGTGTCGGGTTGACGTGCGGTCGGGACGGTCTGGGACGGGTCCGGGCCCCGCCCGGCCGACGCCGTGCTCGTCGTACGGACCCTCGATCCCGCCCTCGCCCCGCTGCTGCCCGGGCTGACCGCGCTGGTCGCGCAGACCGGCAGTCCGCTGTCGCATCTCGCCGTGCCGGCACGGGAGTTCGGGGTACCGGCCGTGGTACCGCGGACGCGGTACGGCGGTTCCCGCCCGGGTCGCGGATCGCCGTCGACGGGACCGCTGGTGACGTACGGGCGGGAGGCCAGTGATGCGGCGGATCGCCTATGTGTTCGGCGGGCTGGCCGCAGCGGGGGCGGGGACGTACACGGTCGTCTACCTGTACCGGTGGCAGTGGCAGCGGGCCACCCTGTGCGGCGTGCTGCTGCTGGTCGTGGAGGTGATGCTGCTCGGCATCGTGCTGCTGGGGCGGCTGACCCGGATCGAGGAGCGGCTGCGGCACGAGAACGACAACGAGGCGACCTCCGTCCTCGTCCAGGTCGACACGCGCGGCGCCGGAATGACGGGCGAGCGGCGTGCGCTGGCCGCCGAGCAGGTGTGGGAGCGGTGCCGGGACTCCACCTCCGTGCCGTTGCGGCACGCGGCACTCGGCGACCTGGGAGGCGGCATGTTCGCCGGGGTCGTACGGCCCGCACTCACCGAGCACGACCGTATGCGGCTGCGCGGCTGCCTGGAGGACATCACCCTCGATCGCACCCACCTCACGGTCGTCGGCATCGGGGACGCGGATGCCGACGACGACTGACCCTCCGACGTGGACCACGCCCCACCCACCGACATGAACACGGACAACTCGCCCGCCCGAGCTCCGGGTTACGATGCCGAAGCGCCCCGTCCCCGAGTCCCCCGAGTCCCCCGGGTCGCCCATGGCCTTCGCCCTCCCCCACTCGCCCCGACGCGTGCTGACGATGGTCCTCGTCACCGTCCTCGGCTACGTCGCCCTGTGGGATACCGGCACGCTGGGTGTGCTGACCCTCTCGTACTGGGCGCGCCAGGAGACCCCGCCGCCCGCGGGGGCCCGGGCCGTGCAGGGCATCCGGCACTTCCAGCCGGTGGACGCGCAGGAGCGGTTGTGGCGGGGCTCGGCGCCCTCGCCGGCGGGCTACCGGGCGCTGGCCGGCATGGGGGTTCACGACGGTGGTCGACCTGCGTGCGGAGGACCTGGGCACGGACCGGTCGGCCGCGCCCGGGAGGGCCGGCCTGTCCGTCGTACGGCTGCCCGTGCGTGACGGGCAGACGCCGCGGCCCGCGCAGGTCCGGCGGTTCCTGGAGGTGGTCGCCGACGCGCCGGGCCGGGTGTTCGTGCACTGCGGTGCCGGGGTCGGGCGGACCGGGACGATGGCTGCCGCGTATCTCGTGCAGAGCGGGGAGCAGTCGCCGGTGGCGGCGGTCCGGCGCAATCTCGCGGTCGGACCGCCGTCGATCGAGCAGATCTACTACGGACTGAGCCTCGGCCGGGACCGGCTGAGGCAGCCGCCGTTCCCGGTGGTGGCCGTCAGCCGGCTGGTGGACGCGCCCCGGCGGATGTGGTCCTGGCTGTGACCTCCGCGTTCTGACGGCTCCGTAAGCGTCTGCCGTGGTCGATGATCAATTCAGCACCATTACAAAGGGGTTGAACAAGGAAAAGAAGCAGGTTCAAAAGAAGCAGGTTCAGGAGAGCAGGAAGTCGGCCTCCCCCGCCTTGGCGCCCTCGATGAAGGCCGTCATCTCGTCCGTGGTGTAGATCAGTGCCGGCCCGTCCGGGTCGGTCGACTGGCGGACGGCGATCCGGCCGTCGGCCAGCTTCATCGCCTCCAGGCAGTTGCCCCCGTTGCCGCCGCTCCACGGCTTGTGCCAGCCCTCGCTGCCCAGTTCCCGGGCAGGCATGCCGTTGTAGATCCGCTCGGTGCGGTTCCGCGGCCCGGACTGGGGCTTTATGCGATCCATTCACAGCTCCTTGCGGAGATCCCGGAGGATCTCCTTCGTGCGTTGTGCCGTAGCGGCCTGCGCCGCCATGCGGTCCATGACCTCCAGGTGGGTCGCCACCTCGGTGCGCGCGTCCAGGTAGACGGCGCCGGTCAGGTACTCGCTGTAGACCATGTCCGGCAGTTCGGGCATGGCAAATCGGAACAGCACGAAGGGCCCGTACGTCCCCGGGTGCGGCCCGCTGGAGAACGGGGCGACCTGGAGCGTCACATTGGGCAGCTTCGTGACCTCGAGCAGTCGGTCGATCTGCGCGCGCATCACCTCCGGACCGCCGACCGGGCGGCGCAGGGCGGTCTCGTCCATCACCGCCCAGAAGCGGGGGGCATCGGTACGGGTGAGCAGTTGCTGGCGTTCCATGCGCAGGGCGACATGGCGCTCGATCTCCTCCGGCTCCGTCTGGCCGACGGCGCCGGATTTCAGCACCCCACGCGCGTAGTCCTCGGTCTGCATCAGCCCGGGCACGAAGTGCGGCTCGTAGGAGCGGATCAGGCTCGCCGCGCCCTCCAGGCTGACGTACATGGAGAACCAGCTCGGCAGGATGTCGTGGAAACGCTGCCACCAGCCGGGCCTGTTGGCCTCCTCGGCGAGCCGGACGAAGAGGTCGGCCTCGTCGTCGGTCACCCCGTAGGCCTTCAGGAGCAGTTGCAGGTACGGGATCTTGAGGCCGACCTCGGCCATCTCCATACGGCGGACGGTGGCGGGCGCCACGCGGAGCACACGGGCGGCCTCCTCACGCTTGAGCCCTGCGCGTTCCCGCAGGTCGAGGAGGCGCCGACCGAGGACCACCTGGCCCACCGTCGGCGCGGACCGCGGCTCGCTCACGCCCCACCTCCACGAAGTTCCCTGGCCGGCCGGCCCATCGGGCCCGCCGGCGTCCTGGCCGTCACGCACATACAGGTGTCACCCGGCATGCTGACAGCCCAGCGGCGCCATTCGAAGACTCATTCGAAGATCTGACGGGGTGACCGAAATAGCCCGGAAGACCGATGCGACCAAACAGCCGGAACAATCCTGTTCGGTCACATCGGTCGCATTGGCCGGATCGGTCCGCCGGATCCTCACTGATCCCAACTGGCGCCGCTCGACATGCTGTTGCGAGCAGTGTGCCACGGCCCTTCACCGCGTCACACAGCACTCTGCATTTTTCAGAGTGACACTTGCCAAGTGTTCACGGCGGGGAGATAGTGGCAAGCGTGATTCCGTCCGCGCCCTTAGGAACAGACGCCGCCGAAGACCGTCTCGGTCTCGGTGCTGATGGGGGTCCTCCCGTGCGAACTCCTTCGAGCGTGGGGGAGGCAGCCGACCCAGGTGAGGGCACTGCCAAGCGCCGGTTCCGGTTCGAGCTGGCCGCTCATCCGGGTTCCCCCGCCCAGGCGAGACGCCTGGTGCGTGCCCGGCTGACCGGCTGGTCGGTCTGCGCGGACACCTGTGACACCGCCGCCCTCGTCATATCCGAGCTGGTCACCAACGCGATCGTGCACACCGCGAGCAGTCGCGTCGTGTGCGAGTTGCACGACCACGACGACACGGTGCGCATCGCCGTGCACGACGAGGGCTGTTCGCCCGATGAACCCCACCCGTCCCCTCAGCGCCCGGAGGAGGAGCACGGGAGGGGGTTGCTCCTCGTCGACGCGCTGTGTCAGGCCTGGGGGGCCCAGCAGCACGGGCCCGGGCTGCTGGTCTGGGCGGAGCTGTCGCGCCAGACCGATGCCGCCCGGGACAGGGCCGAGCCGCGCAACGACCTGGGCTGGGGTGCTCGCCCCGCTCCGGGACCGTCGCACGGCTCGCCCCACGGGCCCGCGCACACTCCGGTGCACCCACCGTCGTCGGGCTCCGGCGCGGAGGGGCAGTCCGAGGCGCTGGGGCCGGTGCCCCGGCGGAGGCAGCCATGACCGGCGCGCCCGGCTTCGGCCAGTCGCTGGGCCTCGACACCCTGGTCCGCCTGAAGCGCGACCGTCGGTCGTCCCTCGCGGGTGGCGGCGGGTCGTTCCCCGTGCCCGAGGGCATGACGGCGCCGCTGGGCTGCGACGCCGTGGCCGTACCGGCGCGGCTCGGGCCGCTGGTGACACCGCGGCTGCCGCGGGTGGGGTGCGTGTACGCCGATGGCACGCACTGGTGGTGGATCGTCCCGTCGGACTCCGACGACGCCCTCCCCTGGCCCGCCCCGGCCCGCTACAGCCCGGGCGCCCCGCTCCCCGGCACCGCCCGCCTGATCCACCGCCCCGAGGGCACGCTGCCGTACACCCCGCCGATTCCGCTGTACCTCGCCCTGTGCCGGGTGACGGGGACGACACCGGAGTGGTCCCGCCCCCTGAGCGCATGACGCTGCGCGGCTTTGGCCGACAGGGGGGTGCGGCCGACCGGTGCAAGCGCGAGGCGACCGGCCGACGGAAGTATCAGACAGCCGGTAGAAGATCGAGACCGGCTGGTAGCAGAACGAGCGAGCCGACGAGAACGTGCCGCCGGCCGGGTGGACGTATGACCCCGGATGGCCACAGAACGCCACGGGGGACCGCAGATCACCACAGGTGACCACAGATCGTCGCGGGTGACCACAGGTGATCACGGTTGTCCTCCGTAGCAGGAGGTTCGGGTCGGCTGATCGCGCCGCAGTCGTTCTCGGGCCGTAAGTCGCCTCGGGGTCGCCTCGGGGTCACCTCGGGGTCGCCTCGGTCCGCACCCCCCGCGCACTCCCCCACGCCCCGCGAGCCTCGTCGCGCGCCCTGCCCGGTGGCGGCTCCGCCCGCGATAGTGGCCGTTCGTCCACGGACACGACCACGACCACGACCCCCGGGGAGGATCGCGGTGAGGAAGAGGCGGGACACGGCGGCGCCCGAGGTGTCGGAAGTGTCGGAGTCGGAGCAGCTGCTGTTCGGGGGACCGCTCCGCTACGACATGGGCTGGAACCAGCACCGGGACGCCTTCCTGGAGCTGGACTTCCGCGCCATGATGACCCGGCTGCCCGGCATGCTCGCGTCCAGTCTGCGGCTGGCCCGGCAGGCGGACGCCCGGGCCGCGCGGATCGTGCTGGCCTCGCAGGTGGGCGTCGGGATGGCCCAGGCGGTGAGCCTGCTCGCCGTGAACAGCGTGCTGGGCCGGCTGATCGGCACCGGCACCATCGAGGAACGGCTGCGCGGCGCCGCTCCCGCCCTGGTGACCATGGCCGCCGTCATGTTCGTGGCCGCCCTGCTGCGCGCCGCGTCCACCTACGCCACCGGCCGCCTGGAACCCAAGGTCGAGCGGGTGGCGACCGAGATGTACCTGGAGCGGGCCGCGGCCGTCGAACTCGCCGCCATCGAGGACCACGCCTTCCACAAACTGCTGGACACCGCGCAGTACGGCGCCTCCTCCGCCCGCCGCATGATCATGTACGGCACACGCGTGGTGAACGCGATGATCTCGCTCATCGCCGCGGCCGGTGTGCTGACCGTGCTGCACCCGGCCCTGCTCCCGTTGCTGATCACGATGACGATCCCGAGCGCCTGGGGCGCCCTGACCAACGCACGGCGCCGCTACGAGTCGTTCCACACCTGGGTGCAGCACGCCCGCGCCGGTCACCTGATCAGCAGCCTGCTCACCGAGCCGGAGGCGGCGCCGGAGATCCGGGTGCACGGGGTCGGCCCGTTCCTGCTCCGGCACTTCCGGGCCATGTCGGAGGCGGCGGAGGCGGAGCAGGCCCGGCTGGCCCGGCTCGCGGCCCGTACCGGCCTGATCGCGGCGGCCTGGACCGGCCTCGCGACCGTCGCCACCTATGCGACGCTGGGCGGGCTGCTGCTGAGCGGGGCGATGGCCCTGTCGGTGGCCGGTACGGCGGTGATCGCGATCCGCTCCGGCTCGGCGAGCCTCAACACCCTCGTGCTGGAGATCAACACGCTGCACGAGGAAGCGCTGTTCGTCGGCGACCTGGAGCGGCTGTACGTCGAGGCGGCGGACCGCGCGATCCCGGTCGGCGGCGACCCGCTCCCCGACGACCCGCGGGAGATCCGCTTCGAGAACGTCACCTTCGCCTATCCGAGCGATCACCCCGACGACGCCACCCGCCCGGCCCTGGACGACGTCACGCTCACCCTCCCCCTCGGCCGGATCGTCGCCCTGGTCGGCGAGAACGGCTCCGGCAAGACCACCCTGGTCAAGCTGCTGGCCGGGCTGTACCAGCCGGACCGCGGCCGCATCCTGTGGGACGGCGTCGACGCGGCGCGGGCCGACCGGCACCGGCTCGCCGAACGCATCGCCATGGTCGCCCAGGACTTCAAGCGGTGGCCGTTCACCGCCAAGGTCAACGTGGCCGTCGGCCGCTCGTCGGCACCGCTCACCGACGAGCGGCTGGCCACCTCGGTCACGGAGGCGGGCGCGGAGGAGGTGGTCGATGATCTGCCGCGCGGTCTGGACACCCTGCTGGCCCGCAACTTCAGCGGCGGGCACGAGCTGTCCGGCGGCCAGTGGCAGCGGCTGGGCATCGCGCGGGCCGCCTACCGGCGCGGTCACATCCTGATCGTGGACGAGCCGACGGCCGCTCTGGACGCCCGGGCCGAGCTGGAGGTCTTCGAGAAGATCCGCGCACTGGCGGGCAACGGGCAGACCGTCGTACTGATCACGCACCGGCTGGCGTCCGTCCGCCACGCGGATCTGGTGCACGTCCTCGACCAGGGCCGGGTGGTGGAGTCGGGCACCCCCGACGAACTCCTGGCGAGCGGCGGTGTCTACGCGGAGCTGTACGCGCTCCAGGCGGACCAGTTCACGGCGAAGCTGCCGGTCCGCAAGGCCGGTTGACCCTCGGCTAGCCCTCGGCACCGCCGGCGCCGCGCACGATGACCAGGAACGTGTCCGTGGCCAGATCCATCACGACCTCGGCGGGCAGCCCTTCCAGCCGCCGCGCCTGCGCGAACTCCTCCGCAGGCCATGATCCTCGCGGTCCGCCTGCGGGAAAGCGTTCGAGCACGGTTCGCCCGCTCACCATCCTGCACCTCCAGAAATGCGTGCTACCTGTAGGAGTTAACGCTCTGGAGAACGCGAATGGCTCGCCCGGTGACGCTACTGAGACATAGTCGACACGCCGCCGGCGCGGACGGTGAGGATCCGTTGACTTTCGGCCACTTCCGTGACCGACTGTGTCAGTCTTCGTACTCGTCGTGATAACGGACGCCGTCGCTGCCCTCCGGCACCCGGCCGAGGACCGTCAGGTCGAGCAGGGAGGTGGTCGTGCCGAGTCCGTCGAGGCCGCGGTCGTACACCGAATAGGTGTGGAAGACCCGGTCGTACTCCCGTAGGAAGCAGCTGATCCCGGGCCGTTCGACCGGTTCGTCGTCCACGACGATGGTCGCCTCGAAGTCGCGGTTGAAGTCGCCGTGGTACGAGGAGTACCAGGGCAGCGGCCAGCCCATCCGCGCCTTGAACGGCAGGATCCTGGTGAACGGCGCCCGGGAGACCGCCGCGAACGAGGTGCCGCGCGCCCGCAGATGGGCGAGATGGCCGATCTGGTCCAGGAAGGCGGCGCAGCCAGGGCAGCCGGCCTCCCACTCCGGGGCGAACATGTAGTGGTGGACGACGAGTTGGGCCCGCCCGTCGAAGAGGTCCAGCAGGGTCGCCTTGCCGTCGCCCCCTTCGAAGACGTAGTCGGGATCCACCTCGACCATGGGCAGCCGGCGACGCTCGGCACTGAGCGCGTCCCGGGCCCGCGTGAGTGCCTCCTCCTTGTCCAGTAACTCCGCACGCGCGGCGCGCCACCGCTCACGCGAGACGATCTCCGGAAGCGACATGGGCCCTCCTGTACAACGGTCGGTTCCGGGTGGTGACCGCGGGAGGGCGGAGAACTCATCGGTGCGGCCGGAGTTTTTTCAGGCGAGCCACGGCAGGCGGGAGCAGAGCTCATCGCCCCGACGTACGGCACGGTCCTCGGCCGGGGTGAGCCGAACCGCGCATCCGGTCCCGGCTCTGTCGCGGCGCGGCCCTGACGAGCACGCTGGCCGCACCACCTCCTGGAAGGAGCCCGGCATGCTCCTGGGCACCTGGAACCTCGAAAACCTCTACCGGCCCGGCAGCCCCTACGGCCCCAAGGACAAGTCCGCCTACGAGGCGAAGCTCGCCGCCCTCGCCTCCGTGATCGGCGCACTCGACCCGACCCTGCTCGGCGTCCAGGAGGTCGGGGACCCCGACTCCTTGGCGGACCTGGCCGAACTGCTGGGCCCGAGCTGGCGGTTCGCCCTCTCCTCACACCCCGACGGCCGGGGCATCCGGGTCGGCTTTCTGGCCCGTACCGAGCTGACGGTGGCCGCCGACACGGCCGCCTTCCCGGCCGGACTGCGCCCGGTGCAGACGGACGACTCGGGCGGGACCGCCGCCGGGGCCGGGCGCGGCTTCCTGGCGGTCACGGTCCAGGCCCCGGCCGGACCGCTCACGGTGGCGGTGGCCCACCTCAAGTCCAAGCTGCTGACCTACCCCGGCGACCGTTTCTACCCGCACGACGAGGGCGAACGGGCGCGCTACGGGGCGTACGCCCTCTACCGGCGCGCCGCCGAGGCGACGGCGCTGCGGGCACTGGCGGACGAACTGCTCGCCGGGCAGGGCAAGTCCCGCGACATCGCGGTCCTCGGCGACCTCAACGACGAGGTGCAGGCGGCCACCACCCAGATCCTCCTCGGCCCGCCCGGCTCCGAACTCGGCACCACCGGCTACGACCACGCCGACAAGGGCGACGCCGTACGGCTGTGGGACACGGCCCCGCGCATACCGGCCGACCAGCGCTACTCCCGCATCGACTCCGGACGGCGCGAACTGATCGACCACATACTCCTCAGCCACCAGCTGGTGCACCGGTTGTCGGAGGCGGGCACGGGTCTGCCGGGCACCACCGCACCGCCGGACCTGCCGTCGGTGGGCGAGGATCCGGCGAAGCGGCGCGGGGTCCCGGGCTCGGACCATGCGCCGGTGTGGGCACGGTTCGCGGACTGAGACCGGGCGCCGGCCACGCCTTGGGCGCCGACCACGCTTCGGGCACCGCCCACGCCTTGGGCGCCGACCGGCTGACTACGCGGCGACCGGCATCCGCGGCACCACGAGCCCGAGCCGCTCCCCGTCCCGCTCCAACTCGGCGGCGAGGTCTTCGAGTTGACGGGTGTGCCGGGCGGTGAGCCGCCCCGTCTCGTCGAGGTGCACGGCACACGCGGTGGTGGTGTCCACGAGCCGTTCGAGTACGGCGGCCACCGCGTCCGTGCCCTCGGTGTGCCGGGCGAGGGCGGGCAGTTCGGCGGCGGCGAGGGCGATGGCGGTGCGGGCCTCGGCGAGGGTGCGGTAGGCCTCGCGGCGCAGGGCCCAGCGCTCGCCGCGGTCGCCGGACCCGCTCAGTACGTGGTCGAGATAGGCGTGCGCGGCCCGCCCGGCCGACCCGAGGCGGGCCCGTACCCCGCCACCCCGCTTCCCCGCCATCGGCAGATGGCCGACGATCAGCACGATCGCGCAGGCCAGCAGTGTCTCCCCGATGCGGCTGACGGAGGCCTGCGGTTCGCCGCCGACCATGACCAGGGCGAGTACGAGGACGGTGACGACGGCGGTCTGGGCGCCGAAGTGCCGGGTGGACACCGGGATGACCGCCCCGCAGACGGCCACCAGCACGATGAGCCCTTCGGGCCGGGGCAGTACCGCGGCGAGGCCCGCGAAGACGAGGGCGCCGAGCACGGTTCCCGCGGCCCGGCACAGCACCCGGGAGGCGAGCGGCCCGAGGTCGGGCTTGACGAGGAAGACGGCGGTGGCGGGCAGCCAGTACCAGTGCTGGTGCTCGCCGTACCAGCGGGCGTGGTGCAGGGCCTGGGCGATGGCGGCGCTGGCCCCGAAGCAGAGGGCGACCCGCAGCCCGTACTCCCGCCCGCCGCTGCCGAGCGCGGCCCGTACCAGGTCGAGGGCGGGGCGGCGCCGGGCCGGTGGCCGCTGCTCGCCGCCCCCGGCCCGGTCGAAGGTCTCCGCGGCGCGCAGCAGGGCGTCGTCGAGGGCGCGCAGTGCGGGCGCGGACCGCGAGGGTGCGGGCAGCGGCCCGGTGCCGCCGTTCACCCGGACGGCGGCGGCGAGCCGCCGGGGTCCCTCGGCCGCCCGCGCGGATATCGGCTCCCCGGCCCAGGCGAGGGCGGTGGCCGCCTCGGCGAGGGGCAGGGCCGCGGCGTACTGGGCGTGCAGCCGGCGTTCGGCGGCGGAACTGGCGTACCGCCGCAGCCGGGGCCCGGTGAGCGCGTCCTGGGCGTGGTCGAGCGCAGCGGTGAGCGCGGCACGCCGGGGGCCGGCCGCCTCGCCGCCCACCGCGTCGAGCAGGTCGGCGACGGCGTCTTACACGGCACCGACGGCGTCCCGCTCCCCGTCGAAGCGGAAGTCACCGGCGATCGCGCCGGGGGTGGGCAGGGCAAGACGCAGCACGACCAGCCACCCGGCGCCCGCGAGAAAGGCGAGGGCCCGCTGCCAGCCTGCCTCGGCGACCGGCATCCCGGCGCCGATGGCGGCGGCGACCAGCAACTGCGTCCCGGCTCCGGAGGCGACGGTCCCGACGGCACTCATACCGCCGGCGACCAGCCCGAGTCCGGTGAGCAGCAGGGTCAGGGGTACGGCGGTGAGGTGCTCCCCGCCGTACGTCCCGACGAGCAGCCCGAGCGCACCGGCCGCCGCGGGAACCCCGAGCCGCCGTACAGCCGACCGCCGGCTGCCCGGCCGGTCGTTGATCCCGGCGAGCATGGCGGCGATGGCGGCGACGACGCCGAGGGAGGTGCGGTGGAACAGGACGGCGGCGAGCAGCAACGGCCCGGCGGCCAGCGCCCCTCTGGTCACCGCGCTCCAGGACACGGGCCCGCGCTGGGCGCGCAGGGCGTGGGCGAGCCAGGGAGGCAGGGCGATACGACGGGACACGGGGCTCCTGTCCGGACGAGGGCGGGGTGTGCCTTCGGGCGACGGTGGCCGGGCTGTTGGCTTCGGTGTCCACGGTAGATCGCGTTCCCGTACGAAAAGGTGCGTTCGCATTTCGTGGGTGTGACAAGTGCCCCGGAGAGCCGCGTTCTTTATGAACGCAATTCCGTGCGGGCCCGATTCGGGGCGGAACGCGAGCGGGCCCGAGGGCGTAGCCTGCCCCCGGGCCCCGGAATGCCACCCATCGTCACACGCCGGCACACTTGAGAACCCGGGTCAGTCGTAAGGTCGCCGCGTCCTTCCTTTGGACCACCACGCATCGAGCTGCGCGGGCAGGACTTGAACCTGCATTTCGACGTGCTGGGGCCCGGGCCCGGTCGATCCGGCGATCGGCGGCGAATGCTGAGTCTGGAGCGAGAGTCTGAGATTCAACGCGGTCCGCCCGATGTGCACTTTATACACCGTGTGCACTGTGGATACGACCGCTCTTCACGACAAGGCTCAGCTTCAGCTTTGCGCTCCTCGCGCACCCCGGCCGCAGGGGCCGGGGAGTCTGGAAGGGCTATCCGAAGAGATAGCCGAAAACGGCGTCCCCGACCCGCTGGTCGACGACGTCGGCGCCGTTCGCCTCCTCACGGGCGAACTTGACCGCCTGCTGCAACTTCTCGACCCGGTCGAGGAGTTCGTTGACGCGCCGTGCGGGCAGGGCGCCCGAGAACTTCACGGTGGTCCAGTACCCCACCGGAACGTCCTCGTAATACACCTCGACCTGAGCCGGATGCTTCTCGGTGGCCTCGGCCTTCACGTGGTTGCGAGGCACCTTCTTGGTGCGCAGGGTCCGCACCGGCTCGGTCTTCCAGGCGTCGGTGGAGGGATCCTGGACCCACGACTCGGAGGCGTCGAGCACGGGCAGCTTCCGCACGAAGGTGTTGAGGTCGACGAGCTGCTTCTCCAGGAACAGCAGATAGGCGACGGGCACGTCGGTGACCAGCACCCGCCCGTCCACCTTCACATCGGCCCTGGCCTCGCAGTTCGCCCAGTCCTTGGTGGCGGTCACGTCGAAGAGCCGCGTCAGCGTGGCCGAGGTCTCCCGCAACACGTCCTCGGCCTGCACCTGAACCCGCGTGGACTCGGGCGGCAGTTGCTCGCCCTCCTCGTCCTTCGGCTGATACGTCCGCGAGATACCGGCCAGCAACGCGGGTTTCTGCAACCCGTGATGAGCTGACGTCAGGTCCTGATGCGCCTTGGACTTGATGCCCTTCTCGACCGCGATGATCTGATTGAGTTTCGCCACGTGAAGGACGGTAGCAGCGGCAACTGGCCTATTCCCAACCATTATTTCGAGCGGACGGATACATCACCCGAAGCCGAATAGCAGCTCGGCCCCGGCAATGGCTCCGACCAACTCCCCTGATTCCGCACGCAATCCGCCGAGGATGTCGTCGACGCCCCGCAGCCCGGCCCGCTCCAGCAGCCGTTTCTCGTTCGTCACCCACTCTCCCCGGGCCGCGAGAACAGCGTGACCGGTCTGGAGGGCGGCCGTGGCGACGGCGCCGGCGACCTCGGTGAGGCGGCCGTTCGGGGCGTGGTTGGCCTTCGCGTAGGCGAGGGTGGCGCGGGCGGCACCACCCCAGTGTTCGGGGGCGGTGACACGCAGTCGTTCGGGATAGGCCGCCGGGCGGGGCAGGGTGCCGCTGAGCACGCGGTTGACCGCCAGCTCGGCGACGACCAGGTAGCTGGGGATCCCGGCGAGATGGAACAGCAACGGCTCCACCCGGAACCGCCCCTCCTCCGCCTCGGCCAGCTCCCGCTCGACCACGTCGAGATCGCGGTAGTGCACGTCCACACGGCGACCGTCGACGGTCAGCCAGGCCCCGCCGTTGAAGACACCACCGCCCCACCCGCCGACCTCGGAGACCTCGCCCTCCCACCCGAGGGCGCGGAGGTCGGCGGGGTCGAAGGGACCCCGGTAGTAGACGGCCAGGTCCCAGTCGCTGTCGGGACGGTGGGTGCCCTGCGCACGGGAGCCACCGAGGGCGACGGCCCGGACCGTGGGGAGGGCGGCCAGGCGGTCGGTGACGGCCTCGAGGAAGGTCCGGTCGGGCTCGGCGTTCGCGGCGGGCATGGCTCACAGCATCCCGCGCGGCCCGTTGTCAGTGCCACGCGTTATCAATGAAGGCGCTGGTGGGCGGAGAGTCCCTTCGGCGGCCTTCCTGTCCTGCGCCGCCCGCGGCGGGAAATTCGGGTGCGGCCGTCCGGCGCGAGCGCGGATGATCGACGGGTCCTCCGTCGTTCGTTCCAGGAGCCCCAGTGATCCAGCGCGTCACCGCCCCGGCTCTCTTTCCGCCGCCCGGCTACTCCCACGTCTCCGTCGTCGAGGCCGGTACGAAGCTCGCGTTCCTCGCCGGTTCCGTTCCGCTGGACGACGAGGGGAGGCTCGTCGGGGAGGGGGATCCGCCGCGGCAGGCCGAGCGGGTGATCGCGAACCTGCGGGAGCAACTCCGCTCGGTCGGCAGCGACCTGGAGCATGTGCTGACGACCGACGTGTACGTCGTGAGCAGTGAGCCCGCGGTGCTGTCCAGCGTCTGGGAGGTCGTCGAGGCCTCCGGGCTCAGTGCCGGGCCGCACTCGTCGACGCTGATCGGCGTGGCCTGTCTGGGCTACACCGGGCAGCTCGTGGAGATCACGGCCACGGCCGTCGTACCCGAGGAGGCGCGGGGATGAGCACCGGGGTCGTGCTGCGCCGCGCCGGCGGGCCGGACGCCGCCGGGGTCGCCGACGTCTGGCTGCGGTCGTACAGCACCGCCCTGCCCGCCGTCGTGCGGGCGCACTCGGACGACGAGGTGCGCGCGTACATCCGGGACGTCGTGGTGCCGGAGCGGGAGACGTGGGTCGCGGAGGCCGGTGGCCGGGTCGTCGGGATGATGGCCCTCGCGGGGGATCTGCTGTCGCAGCTGTATCTGGCCCCCGAGTGGCGGGGCCGCGGCATCGGTGACCGGTTCGTCGCGCTGGCCAAGGAGCGCTCCCCGCAGGGGCTCACGCTCTGGACCTTCCAGGTCAACAAGCCCGCCCACCGCTTCTACGAGCGGCACGGCTTCGTCGCCGTCGAGTACACGGACGGAAGCGGGAACGAGGAGCGGGAGCCGGATGTGCGGTACGCGTGGCGGCCCTGACCCGGGCCTTCGCGCTACGGCCGCCCCGGTGCGGCCCCCCACACCCGTCGCTTCGCCAGCGGCTTCCGGTAGCTCCCCGCCCGGCTGGTCGTGAGTCCCAGCGTCACCAGCGACTCGGCCAGCTTCACCGCCGCGCCGACGCCGTCGACCACCGGAACCCCGAGCTTCTCCCCCACCACCCGCTGCAGCCCCGTCATCCCGGCACAGCCGAGGACCAGGACCTCGGCACCGGCGTCCCGGACCCGTTCGGCCGCCGCGAGGAACGCGGCCTCCGTGCGCTCGGGGTCACCGGCCAGGTCCAGGACGCCGACTCCGGTGCCGGCGACGGCGACGCAGTTGCGGGCCACCCCGGCGGTCTCCAGGCTGTCCTCGATCTGCCCGCGCGACCGGTCCAGGGTGGTGACGACGCCGTAGCGGCGGCCCAGCAGACAGGCCAGGTGGGCCGCGGCCTCGGTGATGTCGACGACGGGCACGTCCACCAGCTCCCGTACGCCCTCGCGCCCGTGCTCGCCGAAGCCGGCCAGGACCACCGCGTCGTACGGCGGACCGTGGTACGTCCGGAGCGCGTCCAGGACCGCGGCCGCCGACAGGTAGCTGTCGAGCCAGCCCTCCGCCGACTCGGGTCCCCAGGCCGGGGTCAGCCCGGTCACGGCGGTGCCCGGGCCTGCGGCGGCCCGGGCACCTCGTACGATCTCCTCGGTCATCTCCTGCGTGGTGTTGCAGTTGGTGACGACGATCCGCACGTCCTTCAGACCTCCTCGGCCACGGCGACGGGGGCGGGGGCGGAGGCGCGGTCACCGCGGCACAGCGTCAGGTAGAGGCCCGCGGCCAGCGCCGTGCCGATGAACCAGGAGTACGGCGCCACGTCGCTGAACGTCTTCACCAGCGCGAGCACGGCCGCGACCGCCGCCGAGGGCAGGAACGCCCACAGGGCCTTGGGGTTGACGCCCTTGCGGTAGTGGTACGGGGAGCCGGGAGTCGCGTCGAAGAGTTCCCGGACGTCCACCCGGCCGCGCTTGACCCAGTAGTAGTCGACCATGATCACGCCGAACAGCGGGCCCAGGAAGGCGCCGAGGCCGCCGAGGAAGTAGTTGACGACGGTGGGGTTGGAGAAGAGGTTCCAGGGGGTGACGACCAGGGCCGCGACGGTGCTGATCATGCCGCCGACCCTGAAGCTGATCTTCTGCGGCCAGACGTTGGCCAGGTCGTACGCCGGTGAGACGAAGTTGGCGACGATGTTGACGCCCATGGTGGCGACCGCGAAGGTCAGCGCCGCCACTACCAGGACCCAGGTGTTGCCGACCTTGGCGACCAGTTCGGCCGGGTCGGTGATGGCCTCGCCGAAGACCTCCAGGGAGCCGGCCGTGACGATCACGGAGACGACCACGAAGGCCGTGGAGTTGATCGGCAGGCCCCAGAAGTTGCCGCGGCGGACGGTGCGGTAGTCCGGGGCGAAGCGCGAGAAGTCACAGAAGTTGAGCATCAGGGTGCCGTAGGTGGCGAGGATCAGACCGATCGCGCCGAACCACTGCCGCCACTGCTCGCCGGTGGAGACCGGGTGCGGGGTGGAGGTGAGCGAGATGGTCCAGTGGGCCTTGGCCAGGATCCAGACCGCGAGGGCGATCATGACCAGCCAGATCGCCGGGCCGCAGAAGTCCTGGAACTTGCGGATCGTCTCCATGCCCCGGCTGATGATCGCCGCCTGGATCAGCCAGAGCGAGACGAAGGAGATCCAGCCGAGCGTGTCCAGGCCCAGGAAGGAGCTCTCCGTCAGGGACTTCAGGCCCGGCCAGGCCGCCAGCAGCATCACGTTGACGGCGACGGACGCCAGATAGGTCTGGATGCCGTACCACATGATGGCGATCACGGCCCTGATCAGCGCCGGGATGTTGGCGCCCCAGACGCCGAAGCTGATCCGGCTCACCACCGGGAACGGCACGCCGTGGCGCTGGCCGATCCTCCCCATCCAGTTCATGCCGACGTAGATGAGCACGAAGCCGACGAGGAGGGAGGTGAAGACCTGCCAGACGTTCATGCCGAGGACCAGCAGGCCGGCGGCGAAGGTGTAGTTGCCGAGGTTGTGGACGTCGGACATCCACATGGCGAAGAGGTCGAAGACCTTCCAGTTCCGCTGCTCGGCGGGGGCGAGGTCTTCGTTGGTGAGCCGGGGATCGGGGGCGAACGCGGGTGCGCCGGTGGCTTCGGCGCGGTCGGCGAGGGACACGGGGCCTCCAGGGACTACGGGGCGGGGAGGGAGGAGGACGGCTGCCGGGTGCTGTGAGCGTCAGGTACACCAACTTTTGGTATACCAAACTGCGGTCATGGTGCTCCCGTCAAGCGTTCCGACCGATGTCCGTCCCGTTACGGCTCCGTAAAAGCCCTCCGGGTCGGTGAAAATGACCTCATGGGCTCCCCCACCACGAAGATCGAACCCCTGGGCGCGGTGCGCGAGCGCGTCCTCGCGACCCTGCGGCAGGACATCATCGCGGGGCGCCTCGGCCCTGGCGACCGGCTGGTGGAACGGGAGCTCGCCGAGCGGTTCGGGGTCTCCCGGGTACCGGTCCGGGAGGCGATCCGGGCCCTGGTCGCCGAGGGCTTCGTCCTCTTCGAGTCGGCCCGCCGTACGGTCGTCCGCAGGCTGACCCCGACCGACGTCAAGGAACTCTTCGAGCTGCGCGAGGCGTTGGAGGTGTACGCGGCCGGGCTGGCGGCGGCGCGGGCGACCCCGGAGGCGCTGGCCGAGCTGCGGGAGCTGCTCGACCGGGCGGCCACGGCGACCGAGGCGGGCGACGCCGAGACCATCACCGACATCAACACCCGTTTCCACGACCGGATCCTGGCCCTGGCCGGCAACAGCCTGCTCATCTCGGTCATGGAACCGGTCGACGGCCGGCTGCGCTGGCTCACCCGGCGGAACGAGGAGTGGCCCCAGCTCCTCACCGAGCACCGCGAGTTGTACGACGCGATCGCCTCCGGCGACCCGGACCGCGCCCGCGCCCGCGCGCTCGGCCACGTCCAGGCCAACTACCGGTCGACCGTGCGGCACCTGTTCGGCGAGGACACCGGCGCCTAGCTGTCCGATCCGGCTGTCCACAGGAACACCGGTTCGCACGGGGAGCTCCTAGAGTTCTCCTCGCCAGTGAAGATCGAAACGGATCCGCACGGACCGGACACGGACCCGAACGGACCGGACGGGGAGGGCATGACCATGGTGAGCAGACGGGGGCTGTTGGGCGGAGCCGCGCTGGTGGGGATGGGCGCGGTGGCCGGTATGGCGGTGGGGGCGGGGACCGCTGCCGCCGACGAGCCGCTGGACACGCCGTTCACCCCGGTCGCCGCGCCGCATCTGGCCGAGGCCGAGCAGCTGGTGCGGTACCAGCGGCTGCTGGCGGCCGGATATCTGCCGACGGGCCTGGCCGGGCACTGGCCGCTGGACGGCTCCGGTGCCGACCGCTCCGGCCTTGAGCACCCGGTCACCCCGGGCTCCGGCGCGAGCTGGACCAGTCTGCGGGCGGGCGGCGAACTGAGCTTCGACGGCACCTCCGGCGCCTACGCCGCCACCGCATCCGTCCTGGACACCACGGTCCCGTTCACGGTCACGGCCTGGGTCCGGCTGGCCGACGACGCCGTGCTGACGAACATGTACACGGCCGTGAGCCAGGACGGCGGCAGCGCCAGCCGCTTCCTGCTCCAGTACGACGACGCGGCCGGGACCTGGGCGTTCAAGGTGCGCAGCGAGGACCAGAGCACCAAGGTCTCGGCGCTCGCGGCCACGCCGGTCACGAAGACGGGCGTCTGGACCCACCTGGCAGGCGTCTGGGACGGCACCCACGTCCGGCTCCATGTGAACGGCGTCCTGGAAGGCAGCGCCGACACCACCCTGTCGTGGGCCGCGCCCCAGGGCTTCAGCATCGGCCGGGCCCGCTGGGACGGCGGTTACGTGAACCGCTTCAAGGGCGCCATCGACGACGTCCGCGCCTACGGCCGTGCCCTCGACGCCGATGAGATCGCCCTGGTCAGCGGGCGGACGGCACGCGCCAACAACGTCTATCTGATGGACACGTCGGCGACCGTGACCTGGGGCCGCCCGGACGACCTCGCCGGCTGGGTGGCCCGGGCCCGCTGCTCGTCCTTCGTCACGGCGCTGCTCAAGCACACCTACGGCTGGGCCACCGACGCCTACTTCCTCCAGTACTTCCAGGAGAAGGGCCCGGAGGCCGCCGACTACTGCTCGGCGTTCCGGAACGACACCGCAGGCCCGCGCTTCCGCCGCATCCGCAAGGTCACCGAGCTGCTGCCGGGCGATCTGATCGCCGTCGACTACAACGGGCAGGACGCGGAGAACACCGGGCACATCGTCATGGTCCGCGAGATCAAGGGCGTCTTCAGCGGGGTCGCCGACTTCACCGGCGAGACCCAGTACGCCGTCGAGATCGTCGACTGCACCTCCGACCCGCACGGTGTCTACGGTCTCAGCAACTACCCGCGATACCCGGACACCCGCATGGTCGGCAACGTGGACGGCGAGAGCTTCCAGGGCGTCGGCATCGGCCACATGATGTTCTACGCCTCCGACGCCACCGGCGAGTTCTCCCGGTACCGCTGGAGCGTCAACTCCTCCGCGTCCACCGGCACCCACCCGGTGGACGACCGCCCCGTGGCGGCGGCCCGGATCGTCTGAGCCCCGCCGCTCACGCCGGCTCTCACCCCAGTCCGGCCGCCTCCGCCGCCGTCCGCAGCACGTCGCGGAGCATCTCGGGGGTGAGGCGGCCGGTGAAGGTGTTGCGCTGGCTGACATGGAAGCAGCCGAAGAGTTCCAGGCCGCCGAGGCCGACCCGGGTGCCGTGGGCGAAGGCCGGGCGGGGCCGGGGCACGGTCCAGCCCGCCGCCGCGAAGGCCGGCAGCGCGGCCTGCCAGCCGAAGGCGCCGAGCACGACGGCTGCGCGCAGCGTCGGGCGCAACAGCGTCAGCTCCTCGACCAGCCAGTGGCGGCAGGTGTCGCGCTCCTCAGGGGTCGGCTTGTTGGCAGGCGGGGCACAGTGCACGGGAGCGGTGACGCGCACGCCGTACAGCTCCAGGCCGTCGTCGGCGCTCACCGACGTCGGCTGCGAGGCGAGCCCGACGTCGTACAGCGCCTGGTACAGCACGTCACCGGAACGGTCACCGGTGAACATCCGGCCGGTGCGGTTGCCGCCGTGCGCGGCCGGGGCGAGGCCGATGATCAACAGCCGGGCGTCGGCGGGCCCGAAGCCGGGAACGGGCCGGCCCCAGTACGTCCAGTCGGCGAACGCGGCGCGCTTGGTACGTGCCACGTCCTCCCGCCACGCGACCAGGCGGGGACAGGCGTGGCAGCCGCTGACGCGCTGGTCGAGGTCGGCGAGCCGGGTGTGCGGGGTGCGGTTCACGTTTCAACGGTAGGGCCGGTCCACGAGACGGAGGCGGAGAAAGGGGGGCCGGGGGACGAGGGCGAGGTTTGCCGGAGCGGCTCGGTCTGGGTGGCGGGCGTGTGCGGGAGCACCGTGCTGGTCTGTGCGGGGTGGCGACCGCGGGTTGTCCGTGGCTGCTCGCGCAGTTCCTCCCCCAGCCTTCGGCCGGGGGTACCCCCAGCGCCCCTTTGGGGCGCGATGGCGGGCGTCGGCAAAACGGTTCCGCCGGGGTCGGCTCGGGGGGCTAAGGTCGGGGCATGGCTTCTGAGGATGCGGACGACGGCAGGGAGCTCGCGAGCGGAGGGACCGGGGCACCCGCCTCGGCCGGGCCTGACGAAGGAGCCGAGGCACCCGCCACCCCGGCTCCCGACCCCGCCGCCGTCGCCGCCGCCGAGGCCGCGGGGCCGGCTCCCGGTGAGAACGTGCGGATCGACAGCTGGATCTGGGCCGTCCGTCTGATCAAGACCCGCTCCATGGGGGCCACCGCCTGCAAGGGCGGGCATGTCCAGGTGAACGGCGAGCGCGTCAAGCCCTCCCACTCCGTGCGCGTCGGCGATGAGGTGCGGCTGCGCAACGAGGGGCGGGAGCGAGTCGTCGTCGTGAAACGGCTGATCCGCAAGCGGGTCGGCGCCCCCGTGGCCGCCGTGTGCTACATCGACAACTCCCCGCCGCCCCCGCCCCGCGAGGCCTTCTCCCCCATCGGCATCCGCGACCGTGGCACCGGCCGCCCCACCAAGCGCGACCGCCGCGAACTGGAACAACTGCGCGGCCCCGGCGGGATGGGTGGGGGCGGCACGGGCGGGATGGGCTCGACAGGCCGGGCGAGCGGTGGACACCCCGGCGGACGGTGATCCACCGGGTCGGCCGTCGGCCCCGCAGGCTCGACCCGGCCAGGTGGCCCCGCGCCCACTCCCCCCCTCTCCGCAGCCCTTCCCCACGCGGCGGGTCGACACGCCCTAAGCCGTCGGCACCGCCCTCACCCACGTCCCGTCCTCGGTCAGATACTCGGCCACCTCCAGTCCCGCCTCCGCGAGAGCCTGCTCGAACTGTTCCTCGGTGAGCGGCCGGGCCAGGAAGGTCTGGGTCCAGGTCGCGTCCGGGAACTCGTATTCCGCGTGCACCGAGTTCACCCCGTCCCCGACCGGCTCGGCCGACACGATCCGGACGGTGTAGCCGCTGGGGTCGGTCCTCTCCCTCGGTACCTTCGTGTGGTAGCCCACGCCCTCCCGCTGGATGAGCACGCAGCCGCCGTCCGCCACGTGCGCCACGCAGGTGCGCAGCATGCCCCGGCGCACCTCCGGATCCCCGGTGTGCACCAGGAACGACGCGAGCATCACCACGTCGAACTTCTCGCCCAGGTCGAGCCCTTCGATGGTGCCGCGTATCGTGCGCGCCCCGCGCACACGCTCCAGCATCTCCGCCGACTCGTCCACCGCCGTGACCGTGAACCCGCGCTCCAGGAGCGGGTGCGTCATGCGCCCCACGCCGCAGCCCAGCTCCAGGATGCGGGCGCCGGCCGGGACCGCCGCCTCGATGATGTCCGGCTCGTCCCCGGCGGCCAGGCGCGAGTAGAGCTCGACCGCGCAGCCGTCCGGGGTGATCGCTCCGGGGCCCGTTCCCTCGTACCCCTCACGCATTTCAATCGTCATGCCCGAACAACGGCCCGTCTCCGCACCGCCGTTCCCGCACCCCGATGGTTCACTCGTTCGAGCAGTTCGAAGGTCCGGTGGGAACTTTTCCGCAGCGGGGCTCAGCCGAGGGCCGTCACCGGTCCCACGGGAACCATCCGTGCCCGACGTACCAGTGGCCGCCCGCCCGCAGATGGTCGCCGACCGCCCGCTCCACCGACGTCCGCCGGGGCAGGTCCCGTACCGGCAGGTCCGGGTCGCCGAAGACGAAGCCGACCGGTGTGGTGTCGGACGGCTCCGGATCCACCCACCCGGGCCGGAACCGCTCCTGGAAACGGACGATGTTGGAGCCCGCCGGGAGGTGTTGTCGCAGCTGTGGATCGAGCAGCCAGGAGTGGCAGGTCGCGACGGTGTGGGGCTCCTCCGGGAAGTGCCGGGCGAAGAACTCCCGGGCGCGGTCCACGGAGCGGTCGCAGGCGACCGGGGTGAGCGGTCCGAGGAAGTCGGGGATGTGCAGGTCCAGGGAGGGCTCGCCGCCGGTCACGTCGGTTCCGGCCGCCTTGATCGCCTGTGCCGTGCGGTCACCGAGCCACGTCCGCTCGTACTGCAGGCGTCCCAGCTGGTAGAGGCGGCCGCAGAAGTGGCGGGTGAGCCAGTGCGCCTGGCGCGCTGCCAGTCCGCCTCTGCCGATTCGTCTGCGGTGCAGTGCCATGCCACGGCCGAGGTCGGCGAGCGTGTGGCGGGAGACGTCGTCGGGAATGCCGCGCGCCCGGTGCACCGCGCGGGCATGCGGCACCGCCATGAGGAAGACGTACACGAGGAAGTACTCGCCCAGCGCTTCCGGAGCCTGGGCGGCCCGGTCGGCGAGCCCGGCCGGGTCGTCCACCTCCCGCACCGCACCGGTCACGTCCTCGGCGCCCTCTTCCAGCAGCCGCCGGAGCCCGGGGTCGGCGGTCACGGCCCGCCGCAGTGCCACCAGATCGTTGATGTCCTCGTGCGGCACGGCGAGGTCGAGGAGCAGGTCGGGCAGGTCGTCGGCGTCCGGCAGCACGTCAGGGTCCCCCTTGGTGAACGTCAGGTCGAGGAGTACGTTGCAGACAGGAGTGGTGATCCGGGATGCGGACAGGCAGTGAACCGGCGACCGCCCGCAGTGCGCTGCGGGCGCGGTTGTGGCTGAGCGTGTGGGGGCTGGCCTGGGCGATCTTCGGCACGGCGGCGTTCGCGCTGGTCGGGCGTCCAGGCTGGGCGGCGGCCTGCGGGGTGCTGTGGCTGGTGGCCACCGTGGACATGGCCGTGATCCTCAGGCACATCCGGCAGGGCCCGCACTATCAGCCGGGCCGTGATGTGCCGCCGTACCGGCCCGCCGACACCCGCCCGCCGCGGTTCCGGCGCCCACCGCAACACCGTCATCCGTGAGGGAGCATCGGCTCAGGCACCGTCCACACACGCACCGTCGGCTCACGCACGACCGGTCCACGCACCGCAGGCTCCCGCACGGCCGGTCCACGCACCATGGGTTCACGCACGACCGGTCCACACACGGCCGGCTCCCGCACGGTCGGCTCACGCGCCGCTGTCGAAGCGGGCCGCCTTCAGGTACTCCGGGTTCGGGTCCAGGGCGGCCGCCAGCCGGAAGTGGCGTATCGCGAGGTCGGTGCGGCCCTGGCGCTCGTAGGTGCGGGCGAGCGCGAAGTGGGCGAACGCGTTGTCCGGTTCGCGCTCCAGGACAATGGTGAACTCCAGCTCGGCGGGGCGCAGTTGCGCGGCGGCGAAGAAGGCACGCGCGCGCAGCAACCGGGCGGCGGTGTTCTCGGGGTGTGCGGCGATCACTCCGTCGAGCAGCTTCACCGCGCCCCGCGGGTCCCGTGCGTTGAGCAGTTGCTCGGCGGCACGGAAGTCGATGACATGCGTCTCCGGAGTACGTCCGGTCGAACCGCTGGTCTCGGGCACGGCAAAGTCCTTCCCTCACTCGAGCGGTTCAACGCCCGGACAGGTGTCCGCTATTTCGAAGACGCATTCCACTCGTTCGAACCGGACGCCTGCGCCCGGCGCACGAGGTCGGCCCACACGTCCCCGACGCGCCGTTGCAGCGCGTCAAGGGGGACGTCGTTGTCGATCACGATGTCCGCGATCTCCAGGCGCTTCTCGCGCGTCGCCTGCGCGGCCATGCGCGCGCGGGCGTCCTCCTCCGTCATCCCCCGCAGCCGTGTCAGCCGGTCCAGCTGGGTCTCGGGGGCGGCGTCCACGACGACCACGACGTCGTAGAGCGGCGCGAGGCTGTTCTCCGCGAGGAGCGGGACGTCGTGGACCACGACGGCGTCGTCGGCGGCCGAGTTCTCCAGCTCGCGGGAGCGGGCCCCGACCAGCGGGTGCACGATCGAGTTCAGTACGGCGAGCCGCTCCGGGTCGGCGAAGACGATCGAGCCCAGCTTCGGTCGGTCCAGGCTGCCGTCGGCGGCCAGCACCTCCGGTCCGAAGGCCTCGGCCACGGCCGCCAGACCGGGGGTTCCGGGCGCGACGACCTCACGCGCGATGCGGTCCGCGTCGATCAGCACCGCGCCGTGCCCGACAAGCAGCCGGGACACCTCGCTCTTGCCGGCGCCGATCCCGCCGGTGAGGCCAACTTTCAGCATGCCCCGAAGCTTAGGCCCTGCCACTGACACCGGCCCTTACGGGTCTCGGTGGCCGCCCCAGCCGAGGCTCGCCGCCCGGCCGGCGCGGGTCGCGTGCGGGCGGGCCTCAGTTGTCGCCCTCGCGCTCCGCGAGGAAGCGCTCGAACTCGAGGCCGATCTCGTCCGCCGAGGGGATCTCCACCGGCTCGGCGAGCATGTTGCCCCGGGTCTCGGCGCCCGCGGCCGCGTCGTACTGGTGCTCAAGTCCCTGCACCAGGGCGGTGAGCTCCTCGTCGCCCTCCTGGATCTGGCTGTCGATCTCCGTCTGCGTGCGGTACGCGTCCGTGCGCAGGGCGTGCGCGATACCGGGGAGCACCAGGCCGGTGGCGCCCGTGACGGCCTCCAGGACGGTCAGGGCGGCGTCCGGGTAGGGCGAGCGGGCGATGTAGTGCGGCACGTGCGCGGCGACGCCCAGGACGTCGTGGCCGGCCTCCATGAGGCGGAACTCGAGCAGCGACTCGGCGCTGCCGGGCACCTGGGCCTCGTCGAAGGGGCTGCGGTGTCCGGGGACGAGGTCGGTGCGGTTGCCGTGCGGGGTGAGGCCCACCGGGCGGGTGTGCGGGACGCCCATCGGGATGCCGTGGAAGTTCACGGACAGGCGGACGCCGAGCCGCTCCACGATCTGCTGTACGGCAGCGGCGAAGCGCTCCCACTCGACGTCGGGCTCGGGGCCGGACAGCAGCAGGAACGGCGCGCCGGTGGCGTCCTGGACGAGCCGGACCTCGATGCCGGGCTCCTCGTAGTCGGTCCAGCGGTCCCGCTTGAAGGTCAGCAGCGGGCGGCGCGCCCGGTAGTCCACGAGCCGGTCGTGGTCGAAGCGGGCGACGACCTGGTGAGGCAGCGAGTCGAGGAGCCGGTCGACGATCTGGTCGCCGGTCTCACCCGCGTCGATGTATCCGTCGAAGTGGTAGAGCATGACAAGACCGGCCGACTCCTGGGCCAGCGCCATGTCGACGACTGCCAGCCCCTTCGGCTCCCATGCGTACAAACCCTGCGGATCAAGCACTGTGACCGCTCCTCCTCGTGTTCGTACGGGTCAACGCGGCACTGACCACAGGCATTCCCGCCGGCGCCCCGAACAGGCGCCTCTCACTGCCTTCTCATGCCGGGAAAGGGTGCACGCGCGCGTGCGTGCGTCCGCACCGGACGCGGTCACGCGCGCGTGCCGGGGTCAGGCCGACATCACGCGCGCGTGGAGCGCCGTCACCGCCTTGCGCGCCGAACTGAACGCGCCGTGCTGCCAGGCGTCCATGTAGCTGAGCCAGTCGCCGGCGAACCATACCCGGCCGGTGGGCTCGTTCAGGGGCTTGTAGCGCGCGTCGTCGGGGCCGCCGGGGGTGTCGTGCCAGGCGGCCTCCAGGTGGGGTGTCTGGCGCCAGTGGTGGGAGAAGGAGGAGACCAGTTCGGTGCGGTACTTGTCGCCGTAGATCTTCACGCCGGCGGCGACCGCGCGCTGTTCGCGCTGGGCCGGGGTGAGCTTGGCATAGGAGTCGGCGTCGTCGTCGTAGTTGTAGTAGCCGATGAGGACGCCCCGTTCACCGTGGAAGCCGTACGAGGGATGCCAGATGTGGGTGACGTCCTGGTCGGTCTCGGTGATGCCGCCGTAGATGTTGTGGTCCAGCTCCCACCAGCGGGAGCGGTACTCAAGGCCGATCTTTGCCGCCGACGACGGGGTGATGGCCTCGAGGGCGCTCTGCACTCCGGAGCCCAGGTTGTGCGGCACCTTGGCGAGGATGTTGGGCGGCATGGCGGCCACGCAGTAGTCGGCCTCGACGACCTTGGTACGGCCGCCCTGGGCGTACGTCACGGTGACGCCGTGCCCCGTGTCGGTGATCTTGGAGACGGCGGCTCCGGTACGGATGCGATGGGCGCCGACCGCCCGGGTGAGCGCCTTGGGTATCTGGTCCATGCCGCCGACCGGCTGGAACATCAGCATGGCCTGGTCGAAGCCGAACTCGAAGGAGAAGTAGCGTCCGACACCGCTCGCGAGCACCGCGGAGGCGGTCGGGACGTCGCCGAGGAGCACACCGGGGGTGCCGGCGGCGGCCGGTACGGTCGTGTATCCGCGCCGCTCACCGCCCTCGTACGTCAGCGTGTCGCCGAGTTCGCCCCAGTCCTTGAGGAACTCGACGAGCCGCTCCTGGTCGGTGGCCGTCAACTCCTTGTCCAGCGCACCCTTGTTCGTGGCTTTGGCGAGCAACTCCGAGACGTAGCCGTACACGTCGGCCTTGGCGGTGCGGTACCGCTCCGGCTTCGTCATGCCGGCGGACTCGTTGTAGATGTAGGCGTCGGCGTTGATGTTCGTGAACACCTGGATGGGGACGCCGAGTTCACGGCAGTAGTCGAGGGTGATCATCCACTGCGGGATCCGGGCCGGTCCGGCGTTCATGTAGTGGCCGTCGGCGAACCGCGCGGTCTGCGTGTTGCCGTAGAGGTCGGTGGTCGAGTCACCGCCGCGCACGGTGAAGTTGCGTCCGCCGGTACGGTCCCTGGCCTCCAGGATCGTACAGTCGTAGCCGGCCTTGCCCAGTTCGTAGGCGGTCGCGAGACCGGCGATGCCGCCGCCGAGGATGACGACCCTGGCCGCGGCGCGCCCGGTGAGGGTGAAGTCGCTCGCGCTGAGCGCCCGGAAGGGCTGTTCGCGCTGGGCGGCCTGGGCGGTGGGGGCGAGGCCGAGGGCTCCCATGGTGGCGAACATGGTGCCGGCGCCGCCGGTGAGACCGACGTTCCTCAGAAACGACCGCCGACTCGTCCCCGACCTGTACTGAGGCTGTGTCATGACGCGACTCCCCTTCCGATCTTGAACGAAGACCGGGGAAGCGTCCCAGCGCCGCGTTACGGCCCAGCGGCTATTCGTGTATCTCACACGTTTCTGCGCCCACGAACCCGAAGTGACACAGCAATACGCTCAGTGGCACACATAACCTATCAAGAAACAACAGAGCAACCCCCTCAGCGGCGCTGTGGGTACCCCCGGCCGAAGGCTGGGGGAGGAACTGCGCGATCAGCCACAGCAGGTCCGCGCATGCGCACACACGCGCACCCGCGACAAAACACTGAGGGGCCGTACCTCGAAAGGTACGGCCCCTCAGTTATCGGCTAAGCCCAGCGGCTAGCGATCAGCTCTGGCCGCCGGCCAGCTTCTCGCGCAGCGCGGCCAGCGCCTCGTCCGAGGCCAGCGCGCCGGAGGTGTCGGCGCCCTCGGAGGAGTACGAACCGCCACCCGCGGCCGGAGCCGCACCCGCGACGTCGCCGCCCTCGGCAGCGGCAGCGGCGTCGGCCTCGCGGCTCTTGATGACCTGCTGCTGGTGCTGCTCGAAGCGGGTCTGCGCCTCGGCGTACTGGTGCTCCCACGCCTCGCGCTGGGTCTCGTAGCCCTCGAGCCAGTCGTTGGTCTCGGGGTCGAAGCCCTCGGGGTAGATGTAGTTGCCCTGGTCGTCGTAGGACGCGGCCATGCCGTACAGGGTCGGGTCGAACTCGACCGTGGCCGGGTCGGCACCGAAGGCCTCGTTGGCCTGCTTCAGCGAGAGGCTGATGCGGCGGCGCTCGAGGTCGATGTCGATGACCTTGACGAAGATCTCGTCGTTGACCTGGACGACCTGCTCCGGGATCTCCACGTGGCGCTCGGCCAGCTCGGAGATGTGGACCAGACCCTCGATGCCCTCGTCCACGCGGACGAACGCACCGAACGGAACCAGCTTCGTGACCTTGCCGGGCACGACCTGGCCGATCTGGTGGGTGCGGGCGAACTGCTGCCACGGGTCTTCCTGGGTCGCCTTCAGCGACAGGGAGACGCGCTCGCGGTCCATGTCGACGTCGAGGACCTCGACGGTGACCTCCTGGCCGACCTCGACAACCTCGGAGGGGTGGTCGATGTGCTTCCAGGACAGCTCGGAGACGTGGACCAGACCGTCGACGCCACCCAGGTCCACGAAGGCACCGAAGTTGACGATCGAGGAGACCACACCGGAGCGGACCTGACCCTTCTGGAGGGTCGTGAGGAACGTCTGGCGGACCTCGGACTGGGTCTGCTCCAGCCAGGCACGGCGGGACAGGACCACGTTGTTGCGGTTCTTGTCCAGCTCGATGATCTTGGCCTCGAGCTCCTTGCCCACGTAGGGCTGGAGGTCGCGAACACGGCGCATCTCGACCAGGGAGGCCGGGAGGAAGCCGCGGAGGCCGATGTCGAGGATGAGACCACCCTTGACGACCTCGATGACGGTACCGGTGACGATGCCGTCCTCTTCCTTGATCTTCTCGATGGTGCCCCACGCGCGCTCGTACTGGGCGCGCTTCTTCGAGAGGATCAGGCGGCCTTCCTTGTCCTCCTTCTGGAGAACAAGGGCTTCGATCTCGTCGCCGACCTTGACGACCTCGTTCGGGTCGACGTCGTGCTTGATCGAGAGCTCGCGGCTCGGGATGACACCTTCGGTCTTGTAACCGATGTCGAGCAGGACCTCGTCCCGGTCGACCTTCACGATGACGCCGTCGACGATGTCGCCGTCGTTGAAGTACTTGATCGTCTCGTCGATCGCGGCGAGGAAGGCTTCCTCGTTACCGATGTCGTTGACCGCTACCTGCGGGGTGGTGGCGGTGGTCTCGGTGCTGCTCGTCATGTGAGAAAGGGCTCCGGTACGGACATTGAAGTCGTAGGTACTGCTTACGCCGGGAGCCTGTTTCGCTCTGCAGAAGCCGGACAGCCTGGGAAGCGCCACCCGAAACACTGGTGACGCCTCGACAACCGAGGGGACATACATACAGATGCGAGCGCAGCCTGCTACGTCTGAGGTGCGCAGGCCCGCAGCGCAACTTGTAGCATACGGGGGCAGCCGGGCAGGGTCAATGCGCGAAGGCGCACACCCGGGGCGGATCGCCGCATACCCGGCACAAGAAACGTCCCACCAGGCCACGCACACCTGAGGGACCCCCTCCGTGACACACCCCCTGACGGGTTGCACGGAAGAGTACGACGAGGGAGCCGATCATCCAAGAGCCCGATTCGTTCGACCTCGCGGAGGCCGAACCCGAAGCCACCCGGCGTGCCGCCGGGGTCGCGGAGAGCAGCCGGGCCAACCGGGGCTGGTGGGACCGCAACGCCGACGAGTACCAGGTCGAGCACGGCACGTTCCTCGGCGACGACCGTTTCGTCTGGGGCCCCGAGGGCCTCGACGAGGTGGAGGCGGAGCTGCTCGGCCCGCCGGAGGCGCTGAAGGGCAAGGACGTCCTGGAGATCGGCGCCGGCGCGGCCCAGTGCTCGCGCTGGCTGGCCGCCCAGGGAGCCCGCCCGGTCGCCCTGGACCTCTCGCACCGCCAGCTCCAGCACGCGCTGCGCATCGGCGGATCGTTTCCCCTGGTCTGCGCGGACGCGGGCGCGCTGCCCTTCGCGGACGCCTCCTTCGACCTGGTGTGCTCGGCGTACGGCGCGCTTCCCTTCGTCGCCGATCCGCGCCTGGTGCTGCGCGAGGCGCGGCGGGTGCTGCGGCCGGGCGGGCGGTTCGTCTTCTCGGTGACGCACCCGATCCGCTGGGCGTTCCCCGACGAGCCCGGCCCCGAAGGGCTCTCGGTCTCCGCCTCCTACTTCGACCGGACGCCGTACGTCGAGCAGGACGAGGACGGCCGCGCGGTGTACGTCGAGCACCACCGGACGCTCGGCGACCGGGTCCGGGACATCGCCTCCTCGGGTTTCCGGCTCGTCGACCTGGTGGAGCCGGAGTGGCCGGCCTGGAACACGTCCGAATGGGGCGGCTGGTCCCCGCTGCGGGGCAACCTCATCCCCGGGACGGCGATCTTCGTGTGCGAGCGGGACTGAGCGTCTTGCGAGCGCGACTGGGCGTCCGAGAAAAGGCACGCGCGCGTGAGGGGCGTTTCCGGGGGCGTACGACACTGGGTGCGTGATCCGTTACGACGCCCTGGACGCGCTGCCCGTGCGGCAGGCCCTGCCCGGTCTGCGCGACGCCCTGGAGGGACACGGCACCGCCGTCCTGGTGGCACCGCCCGGCACCGGCAAGACGACGCTGGTGCCGCTGGTGCTGGCCGGGCTGCTGGGCGAGGGGCCCGCGCGGCGGGTGGTGGTGGCCGAGCCGCGCCGGATCGCCGCCCGCGCGGCGGCCCGCCGGATGGCCTGGCTGCTCGGCGAGCAGGTCGGGCGGAGCGTCGGCTACACCGTGCGCGGCGAACGGGTCGTGGGACGGCACGCGCGCGTGGAGGTCGTCACGACCGGTGTGCTGTTGCAGCGTCTGCAACGCGACCAGGAACTGTCCGGCGTGGACGTCGTGATCCTGGACGAGTGCCACGAACGCCATCTGGACGCCGACACGGTGGCGGCCTTCCTCTGGGACGTACGGGAGACCCTGCGGCCGGAGCTGCGCCTGGTGGCCGCGTCGGCGACGACGGACGCGCAGGGGTGGGCCCGGCTGCTGGGCGGGGCGCCGGTGGTCGAGGCGGCCGGTGTCTCGTACCCCGTGGAGACGGTGTGGGCGCCGCCGCCACGTCCGGTACGGCCGCCGCACGGGATGCGCGTCGACCCGGCGCTGCTGGCGCACGTGGTCTCGGTGGTGCGGCGGGCCCTGGCCGAGCGGGAGGGGGACGTGCTGTGCTTCCTGCCGGGCGTGGGCGAGATCGCGCGCGTGGCCGGCCGGCTGGGCGACCTCGGGGCCGTGGATGTGCTCCAGGTGCACGGCAGGGCACCGGCCTCCGTCCAGGACGCGGTGCTGGCGCCCGGGGCCCGGCGCCGGGTGGTGCTGGCGACCGCGGTCGCCGAGTCCTCGCTCACCGTCCCCGGGGTACGGGTGGTCGTCGACGCGGGGCTCGCCCGGGAGCCGCGGGTGGACCACGCGCGCGGACTGAGCGCGCTGGCGACGGTACGGGCGTCCCGCGCGGCCGGGCGGCAGCGGGCGGGGCGGGCCGGGCGTGAGGCGCCGGGGGCCGTGTACCGCTGCTGGTCCGAGGCCGAGGACACCCGTCTGACGGCCTTTCCGGCCCCGGAGATCAGGGTGGCCGACCTGACCGCGTTCGCCCTCCAGGCGGCCTGCTGGGGGGATCCGGAGGCCTCGGGACTGGCGCTGCTGGACCCTCCGCCGGCCGGGGCGATGGCGGCGGCGCGGGAGGTGCTGACGGCGATCGGTGCGGTCGACTCCGCCGGCCGGGCGACGGAACGGGGGGTGCGGCTGGCCCGGCTGGGGGTGCATCCACGGCTGGGACGGGCGCTGCTGGACACCCCGGGCGGCGGTGCCGAGGTGGTCGCACTGCTGAGCGAGGAGGCTCCGCGGGAGTACGGGGACGACCTGGCGGCCGCGCTGCGCGCCGCCCGGCGGGGCGGTGACGCCTATGCCGGGCGCTGGCTCGCGGAGGTGCGGCGGCTGAAGGCGGACGGCGAGGGCGCGTCGGCGTCCGGCGTGGACGACCGCACCGTGGGACGCGTCGCCGCCCTCGCCTTCCCCGAGCGGGTCGCCAAGGCCGACGGAGGGTCGTACCTGATGGCCTCCGGCACCCGGGCCGAGCTCGGTGACGGCAGCCCGCTGCGCGGTGCGCCGTGGATCGCGGTGGCCGTCGCGGACCGTCCCGTCGGCAGCGGACACGCGCGCGTGCGGCTCGCCGCGGTGGTGGACGAGGACACGGCCAGGTCGGCGGCCGCGTCGCTGTACGCGGAGGACCAGGAGGTCCGCTGGGCCGACGGGGACGTCGTCGCGCGGCGGGTGGAGCGGCTCGGGGCCATCGAGCTCGCGGTGCGGCCGTTGCGGGACGCCGACCCGGCCCTCGTCCGCGATGCGCTGCTCGACGGGCTGCGGCGCGAAGGGCTCGGCCTGTTGCGGTGGACGCCCGACGCCGCCGTGCTGCGGCAGCGGCTCGCCTTCCTCCGGCTGCGTCTGGGCGAGCCCTGGCCGGACGTGTCCGACGACGCGCTGCACGCGCGCGTGGACGAATGGCTGGAGCCGGAGCTCGGCCGGGCCCGGCGGCGGGCCGATCTCGGGCGGATCGACGCCGGGGAGGCGCTGCGGCGGCTGCTGCCGTGGGCCGGCGGGGAGGCGGGCCGGCTGGACGAGCTGGCGCCGGAGCGGATCCTCGTGCCGAGCGGGTCGCGGATCCGGGTCGACTACGGGAATCCCGACCAGCCGGTGCTCGCCGTGAAGTTGCAGGAGATGTTCGGGTTGCAGGAGTCGCCCGCGGTGGCCGGGGTGCCGGTACTGGTGCATCTGCTGTCGCCGGCCGGGCGGCCCGCCGCCGTCACGGCCGACCTCGCCTCGTTCTGGAGGGACGGCTACAAGGGCGTACGGGCCGAGCTGCGCGGCCGGTATCCGAAGCATCCCTGGCCCGAGGATCCCGCCACCGCCGAGCCCACCCGGCACACCAACGCGCGGCTCAGGCGCTGACCGGTTCCGGCACCGAGGTATCGACGGGCGCCGGGTCGGCGGGGCGGCGGCCGCGGGCCTCCAGGTAGAGGGAGAGGGCGAGCAGCGCGATGCCGAGGGACAGGAACCCCCAGGGGAGGTAGGAGGTCAGCATCAGGACGAGGGTGCGGTTGTGCTTGACCAGGGCGACGGTGTGCTCGATGTAGTCCTCGCGCATCTTCACGTCGCCGGCGAAGGCCGTCACCTTGGCGCGGCCGCCCAGCAGCGTGCCGCCGCGCAGCTCCTCCTTGTGGATCTCCTCGCCGTAGACGGGCGCCCCGGTGGCCGGCTCGACCCAGAACTTGCGGACCGTGGTGTACCAGCGGGTCGTGCCGGTCTTGGCGACGGACTCGGCGGTGATGCCCTGCACCGGCAGCTTCTTGGGCATGGGGACCTTGGTCCAGGGGATGGTCTGCTCGAAGTAGTAGACCTTGACGCCCCGGAAGGTCTGCGTCCCCTTGTAGTGGATGGGGTTGGTGGTGCGGGTCTGCGCGTCGAAGTACTCGTAGTCCCGCTTCTCGGTCAGGAACGGGAACTTGAACTCGATGCCGTCCCGTGCCACCGGGTCGCCGTCGACCATCTCGCCGGTGGCGTGCACGGGTTCCTGGCTGTGAGCGTCGAAGATGTAGCGCTCGGGGATCTCGGAGACCATCTTGCCGTCGGGTCCCTGGACGTAGGACAGGCCGTCCCAGACGACGACGTCCCGGCCCGCCGTCTTCTCGATCTTCTTCGCGGCCGCCACGTTGCCCTTGAGGGTCTGCACGATGGTGACCTGGGGGACCTTCTTCGCCTTCATGGTGCCGTAGTCGAGGAGCGTGGCGTTCTTCGCCACCAGGACCATGTCCTGGTACTGGTTCGCCGGGATCTTGGCGAGCCGCGGGAAGGCGTACCAGCGCAGCAGCGGGGACAGCGCCGCGAAGAACACGGCAAAGGCGAGCAGGACCAGACTGGCCTTGCGGCGCATCTCGGCCTCCCGGGGCGGCGGTTACGGGTGTGAGGGCACCGTCGTGAGCAGCGGCTTCGGGGACGTCCTCCCGGCCGGCGACCCGAGGGCGCCGACGGTCACGACCAGGGCGAACGCGAGGGCGAGACCGGTCGCAGCGGCGATCAGGGCACGCATGCGGGACCTCCCTACGGCCGACGGCTTCCTGATGGATCGTCAGGTCCGGGCACCGTAGCAACGGGAGGGTGAGATGAGAACAGGTCGTACGACGACGAGGGCGCCGTCCCGCGTCGGCGGGAGGGCGCCCTGGGTGTCGGACGACGGTGGGTCAGGAGGTGGCGGACGCGCTCGGCGAGGCGGAGGCGGAGGCCGAGGCGGAAGCGGACGCGCTGGGCGAGGCGCTCGGCGACGGGCTCGACGAGGGGTCGGCCGCCGCGACCGTCAGCTCGACGGTGAGCGTGGCGCCGCCGGTGGTGGTGATGCGGAGCAGGAACGTGCCGGTGGTGTCGTCCGCGTACAGCTTGGGCAGCGTGAGCAGGCCGTTCGCGTCCGTCTGAAGGTCCGTGAGGGTGCGGACGGGGTTGCCGTTCGCGTCCTTGAAGTACGGGCCCTTGTCGTTCGTGCTCGTGTCGTCGGCCGACTTGATGAGCGTGGCGGTGGCGGCGACCTTGTCGGCGACGGCGCCCTGGTAGGTGGCCTTCACCTGCACCTGGTCGGTGAACTCGCCGCCCGGGGTGCAGGTCGGCGCGGTGGTGTTGGCGAGGGCGAGGGTGTCGGCGGCGCGCGCGGTGACGGTCGCGTCGTAGTCGACGCCCTTGACCGTGCGGCCGACCACGGTGGCGTGGACCGTGAAGTCGCCCGTCTCCTCGCCCGCCTGGAGCGCCGGGGCGACGGCGACGCCCTTGCTGTCGGTGACGACCGTGGCGACGGTCTCGCCGCCGGCGAAGGTCGCGTCCGTGTCCCCGACGATGGTGAAGCGGACCCGGATCTTGGCGACGGTCCGGCCTGCCTTGGTCTCCGCGCGCGTGCTGATCTGCTTGTCGAACGCGTCGCCGGCCATCGCCGTGAGCGTGGCGGTGCCCGCGTCCTCCAGGTGGTCCACGGAGTCGGTGGCCGTGGGCGGCAGGGTGGGCGTGCTCGGGGTGCTCGGCGTGGGCTCGTCGGGCTTGGGCATGGTCTCGGTCGGCTTCGTCGTGGAGCCGTCGGAACCAGAGCCGGAGCCGGAATCGGAACCGGTCGAGCCGTCGCTGCGGTGCGAGGGCAGGGTTCCCGTGCCGTTCGGGACCGAGTGGGTGCCCTTGCGGTAGAACTCGTACCAGGACAGGACCAGGTTGAGATAGGCCTGCGAGTTGTTGTAGCTGAGGATCGCGCTGTTCATGTCGGCCTGGACGGACAGGTCCCAGCCGTAGCGGCACAGGTAGTGGCCGGCGGCGAGCGCCGCGTCGTAGACGTTGTTGGGGTCCTTGACGCCGTCGCCGTTGCCGTCACGGCCCGCCCACGCCCAGGTCGAGGGGATGAACTGCATGGGGCCGACGGCCTGGTCGTACTGGCTGTTGCCGTCGTACTTGCCGCCGTCGGTGTCCTGGATGAGCGCGAAGCCGTTGCCGTCGAGCTCGGGGCCGAGGATGCGGTGCAGGGTGTTGCCCTCGGCGTCGACGTCGCCGCCGCGGGCCTGGCCGGACTCGACCTTGCCGATGGCCGCGAGCAACTGCCAGGGCAGGTTGCAGCCGGGCTTGGAGCTGCGCAGCTCGGCCTCGGCCTTCTTGTAGGCGTCGAGGACGGTGGCGGGTATGCCGGCCTCGGCCTCGCCCCGGGAGACGGCGGTGCCGATGCTCGGCGAGGAGGCCGTGGGGCTCGCGCTGGGGTTCGGGCTGTTGAGCGGCGGCAGGTCCGTGTAGTACGGCGAGTTGCCGGTGGCGCCGTCGGCCGCCCCGGCTCCGTCGGGCGCGGAGGTGCTGGCGCCGGCGTTGGCCTGTCTGCCCGTGTCTCCGGTCGTGGCGCCCGGAGCCTGGGAAGCGGACAGTGCCGCTACCGCCAACGCGGCCGCGGCGGTCGTCGCCGCTCCCTTGCGCAGCCGACTGCCGAATTGCGCCGCCATAAGGTGAACCCCTCCCCTGGACGCCTTCTGAGCGTCCGTCTCCGTCTGTCCGCTCGCCTCTGGTGTGACGGTCGACCCGGTGCTGTGGTTGCCCCCTGTTACCTCTTTCGCGTGGTGAGGTAGCGCATCCGGCCGTGCACGCCGGGGCGGCGACCCAGGCGACCCTACGACAACTTCCTTTCCACGGACACCCGGCGGTGCCCGATTTTCACCAGTTGGCCATTCTCCGTTGAACGATGGTGGTGTCGCGGATACTTGCCGTACGCGATCACTTGTTCGGCGCTCCGGCCGACGACTCTTCCAGGGGGCCCGGGTGCCGTTCACTCTCAGCCATGCCGCCGCCGTGCTGCCCGCCGTGCGCGGCGACGGGACCGGGCGCGGGCGGCTGGTGCCGGCGGTGCTCGTCGCGGGGTCCTTCGCGCCCGACCTCACCTACTACGCGGCGAGCGCGGTGCCGGACGCGATGGAGTTCGGTACGGTCACGCACTCCTTCACCGGTGTCCTCACCGTCGACGTGCTGTTCTCCTGGGCGCTGGTGGCGCTGTGGCTGCTGGTCCGGGAACCGGTGGTGGCCCTCGCGCCCCGCGCCCGGCAGGGTCGGGTGGCCGCGCTGCTGCGCTGCGGGGCGCCACGCGCGCGTGCGGGGCTCTCGGTGACCGCGTGGTGGTACGTCTCGGCCGTGCTCGGCGGGCTCACGCACGTCGTCTGGGACGCGTTCACGCACCACGACCGCTGGGGGACGCGCCTGATCCCGGCGATCGGCCGGAACGTCGCGGGCATGCCGCTGTACACCCTGCTCCAGTACGGCAGTTCGGCGGTGGGCGCGGCCGTGCTCGCCGTGTTCGCGGTCCGCGCGGTACGGCGGGCGCCGGCGGCGGAGCCGGTGGGGGTGCCGCTGCTGTCGGTACGGGACCGGTGCTGGGCGGGCGCCGCGATCGCCGGCTGCGCCCTGCTCGCGGCGGTGCAGCGGGCGGTGCGGTGGTGGGAGTACCGGGGGGCTACGGCGAAGCCCTGGGAGCTGCTCCCCACGGTGCTCTTCGGAGCGGGCGCGGGGCTGTTGCTCGGGGTGCTGGGGTACGCCGTGGCGGTCAGGGTGTGGCGTCCGGCTCCGGTGGCCGACGACGTGCGGCTGAGTCCGTCGGCCGTTCGGTGAGGCTCGCCACGAACACCGTCATGGTCCGGGGGCGGCGGGGGCCGGGGAGCGCGGTGAGGAACAGCGCGAGGTAGCTGCGGGCGAGGTCGAGCCACTGGCGCAGGTCGGGGCGGGCGCGCAGTCTGCGCCGGAGGCGGGTGACCGTCCGGCGCACGGTGATCGCGAGGTCGGTGGGGATGCGGGCTGTGCTGGCACCGGCCGCCAGGGCCGGGGCCGACGGGGACGCCGTGACCTGAGCGGAGGCGGAGGCGGAACGGGCCTTGGCCGGAGGCCTGCTCTGGGGCGTCCGGCGGTGAACCATACGTATACCCATGGCCGCATCCTTGCCGGTGGCGGAGGCCGGGGCGTTCTGACGGGGTCCACGCGAGTGACGAGGCGCCGCCCTCCTTTCCCCGCCGCCCCCTCATCCTTTCTCCGCCGCCCCGTCTCCTTTCTCCGCCGCCCCTCTCCTTGCCTCCGCCGCCCGTCTTCTTCCTTCGCCGACCCGTCTTCTTTCTCCGCCGCAACGGTGCTCAGCCACGACGGTGGCTTCCGGCGGTGCCGAACCGGGCGCACCCCGTGGGTTCGGCACCGCCGGAAAGCTCCGCTGTGGCTGCTCGCCGTTGCGGCGGAGAAAAGGGGGGGCGACGGAGAAAGGAGAGGGGACGGCGGAGAGGGAGAGGCAGGAGAGAGGGGAGGGAGGGAAGGAGGGCGCGCCGCCAACGGAATCGGGCAGCGGCACCCTCCGCCGGCCTCCTTGAGACGCGCCCCCTGCCGGCCTCCGTTGGAGACGCACCCCCCGTCGACCTCCGTTGGAGACGCACCCCCCGTCGACCTCCGTTGGAGACGCACCCCCCGTCGACCTCCGTTGGAGACACGCCCCCCGTCGACCTCCGTTGGAGACACGCCCCCCGTCGACCTCCGTTTGAGACGCGCCCCATGTCGGCCTCTGTGGCTCGGCTCGGCTCGGCACGCGTGCTCTGTCGGCTCTCGCCGGAGGCGTCAGTGCGCTGCCGATTCCCAGTCCGGGCCCACGCCCACCGAGACGTCCAGGGGGGCCCTGAGGTGGACCGCGTCGGACATCTGGTCGCGGAGGAGGGATTCGACCCGGTCCCGCTCGCCGGGGGCGATCTCCAGGACGATTTCGTCGTGGACCTGGAGGAGCATGCGGGACTTCAGCTCCGACTCGCGGAGTGCGGCGTCCACCCTCAGCATGGCGATCTTGACGATGTCCGCCGCCGTGCCCTGGATGGGCGCGTTGAGCGCCATCCGCTCGGCCGCCTCCCGGCGCTGGCGGTTGTCGCTGTTGAGGTCGGGGAGGTAGCGGCGGCGGCCGAAGAGTGTCGCCGTGTACCCGGTGGCACGGGCCTCGTCGACAACCCGGTGCAGGTAGTCGCGGACCCCGCCGAAGCGCTCGAAGTACGTGTCCATCAGGGCCCGGGCCTCGCCCGCGTCGATGTTCAGCTGCTGGGAGAGGCCGAAGGCCGACAGGCCGTACGCGAGGCCGTACGACATAGCCTTGATCTTGCGGCGCATCTCCGCGTCGACGGCCGACCGGTCGACGTCGAACACCTGGGAGGCGACCGTGTTGTGCAGGTCCTCCCCGGAGGTGAACGCCTCGATCAGGCCCTCGTCCTCGGAGAGATGGGCCATCACGCGCAGCTCGATCTGGCTGTAGTCCGCGGTCATGAGCGACTCGAAGCCCTCGCCCACGACGAAGCCCCGGCGGATCGCCCGGCCCTCGTCGGTGCGGACCGGGATGTTCTGGAGGTTGGGGTCGGTGGAGGAGAGCCGGCCGGTCGCGGCGACGGTCTGGTTGAAGGTGGTGTGGATACGGTCGTCGGCGGCGACGGTCTTGATCAGGCCCTCGACCGTGACCCTGAGCTTGGCCTGCTCGCGGTGCCGGAGCATGATCACCGGCAGTTCGTTCTCGGTCTGGCCGGCGAGCCAGGCGAGCGCGTCGGCGTCGGTGGTGTAACCGGTCTTGGTCTTCTTCGTCTTGGGGAGGGCCAGCTCGCCGAAGAGGACTTCCTGGAGCTGCTTGGGCGAGCCCAGGTTGAACTCGTGGCCGGCCGCCGCGTGCGCCTCCTTCACGGCCTGCTGCACCGCGCCCGCGAACATCTGCTCCATCGCTTCCAGGTGCGCGCGGTCGGCCGCGATGCCGTGCCGCTCCATGCGGGCGAGCAGGACCGACGTGGGCAGTTCCATGTCACGGAGCAGATCCGCCGCGCCGACCTCCTGGAGCCGCTCCCCGAAGGCCTCGCCGAGGTCGAGGATCGCGCGGGCCTGGATCATCAGCGCCTCGGCCTCGGCGCCGTCGTCCGCGCCGAACGCCAGCTGGCCGTCGGCCGCGGCGGCCGGGGCCAGCTCGCGGTGCAGGTACTCCATGGACAGCGCGTCCAGGTCGAAGGAGCGGCGGCCGGGCTTGACCAGGTACGCGGCGAGCGCGGTGTCCATGGTGACGCCCTCGATGGTCCAGCCGTGCTCGGCGAAGACCCGCATGGCGCCCTTGACGTTGTGGAAGACCTTGGGCCGCGCGGCGTCGGCCAGCCAGGCCGCCCACGCGTTCTCGTCGGCCTCGTCCAGCTCGGCGGGGTCGAACCAGGCGGCCGGGCCGTCGGCCGTGGCGAGGGCGACCTCGGCGACCGAGCCGGTGCCGAGCGCCCAGGTGTCGACGGTGGCGATGCCCAGTGGCGCCGTGCCGTGCCCGGCGAGCCAGCCGGCCAGCTCGCCGGTGCCCAGGACCGTGGCGTCGACTTCCACGCCCGCCTCGGCGACCGGCGTGGACTCGGCCTCCTCGGCGCCCGGGTCGACGGCGTAGAGCCGCTCGCGCAGCGACGGATTGCGGATCTCCAGGGTGTCCAGGATCATCGCGACGCTCTTGCGGTCGTACGGCGCGCGCTCCAGGTCGGCGACCGTCTTCGGCAGCTCCACGCCGCGCTCCAGCTCGGTGAGCCGGCGGTTCAGCTTGACGGACTCCAGGTGGTCGCGGAGGTTCTGGCCGGCCTTGCCCTTGACCTCGTCGACGCGCTCCACCAGCTCGGTGAAGGAGCCGAACTGGTTGATCCACTTCGCGGCTGTCTTCTCGCCGACGCCCGGAATGCCGGGGAGGTTGTCGGACGGGTCACCCCGCAGGGCCGCGAAGTCGGGGTACTGGGCGGGCGTCAAGCCGTACTTCTCGAAAACCTTCTCCGGGGTGAACCTGGTCAGCTCGGAGACGCCCTTCGTCGGGTAGAGGACCGTGGTGTGCTCGGTGACCAGCTGGAAGGAGTCACGGTCGCCGGTGACGATCAGGACCTCGAAGCCCGCGGCCTCGGCCTGGGTGGCGAGGGTGGCGATGATGTCGTCGGCCTCGAAGCCCGCGACGGCGAAGCGCTGCGCGTGCATGGCGTCGAGCAGCTCGCCGATCAGCTCGACCTGGCCCTTGAACTCGTCCGGGGTCTTGGAGCGGTTCGCCTTGTACTCGGTGAACTCCTCGGAGCGCCAGGTCTTGCGGGAGACGTCGAACGCCACCGCGAAGTGCGTGGGCGCCTCGTCACGCAGGGTGTTGGCCAGCATCGACGCGAAGCCGTAGATCGCGTTCGTCGGCTGGCCCGTCGCGGTCGTGAAGTTCTCCGCGGGCAGCGCGAAGAACGCGCGGTAGGCCAGCGAGTGCCCGTCCATGAGCATCAGCCGGGGACGGGATCCGCCGGGGGTCTTGTCGGTCTGCTTCGATGCTGTCTCTGCCACGCCCCCGATCCTGCCACGCCGCACTGACAGTGAGGGCCGACGGTTCGGGTTGCGGTGACATCGGCGCCGCCGCCCAGCACCGTCGTGGCTGTTCGCCGTTGCGGCGGAAAGATCTCGGGAGCGGCGGAGACCGGAGAGGAGCAGGCGCGCGGGGATCAGCGGACCGGCGGCTGCGAGCCGGCCGGCGGGTACGCGGATCCGGGCGGGGTGGGCCGAGGGGCCCGGCCTCGTCAAGCATTGGTTCCGTTCCGCTCGGCAGACCGTGCTCGATCGTTGTCGGTGGCGCGTGCGAGGATCGGGTGTCCAGCGCAGTGGTGCAGGTGTAGCAGGGAGAGCGTGCGATGGCGACGAAGCCGCCCAAGGGGGATCCGGTCCAGGACGCGCCGCAGGTCGCGGAGCCGAAGCACGCTGCCGCGGGGCTGCCCGCCATCGGGCACACGCTGCGCATCGCCCAGCAGCAGATGGGCGTGAAGCGCACCGCGCTGACGCTGCTGCGCGTCAACCAGAAGAACGGCTTCGACTGCCCCGGCTGCGCCTGGCCGGAGCCCGATCACCGGCACACGGCCGAGTTCTGCGAGAACGGCGCCAAGGCGGTCGCCGAGGAGGCCACCCTCCGTCGGGTGACGCCCGAGTTCTTCGCGACGCACTCCGTGGCCGACCTGCACCACCGCAGCGGTTACTGGCTCGGCCAGCAGGGGCGACTCACCCACCCCATGTATCTCGCCGAGGGCGCCGAGCACTACGAGCCGGTCGGCTGGGAGCGCGCCTTCGACATCATCGGCGAGGAGATCGCGGCCCTCGCCTCCCCCGACGAGGCGGTCTTCTACACCTCGGGGCGGACCAGCAACGAGGCCGCGTTCCTGTACCAGCTGTTCGCACGCGAACTGGGCACCAACAACCTGCCGGACTGCTCCAACATGTGCCACGAGTCCTCGGGCTCGGCGCTGACCGAGACGATCGGCATCGGCAAGGGCAGCGTCCTGCTGGAGGACCTGTACAAGGCCGATCTGATCATCGTCGCCGGGCAGAACCCGGGGACCAACCACCCCCGGATGCTCTCCGCCCTGGAGAAGGCCAAGGCCAACGGCGCGAGGATCATCAGCGTCAATCCGCTCCCGGAAGCCGGCCTGGAGCGGTTCAAGAACCCGCAGACCCCTCAGGGCATGCTCAAGGGCGCCGCGCTGACCGACCTGTTCCTGCAGATCCGCATCGGCGGCGACCAGGCCCTGTTCCGGCTCCTCAACAAGCTCGTCCTCGAGACGGACGGCGCGGTCGACGAGGAGTTCGTGCGCGAACACACGCACGGGTACGAGGAGTTCGCCGAGGCCGCCCGCGCCGCCGACTGGCACGAGACGCTCACCGCCACCGGACTCACGCGCGAGGAGATCGAGAAGACCCTCGGGATGGTGCTCGCCTCGGAGCGCACCATCGTCTGCTGGGCCATGGGGCTCACCCAGCACAAGCACTCGGTGCCGACCATCCGAGAGGTAGTCAACTTCCTGCTGCTGCGCGGCAACATCGGCCGCACCGGCGCGGGCGTCTGTCCGGTGCGCGGCCACTCGAACGTGCAGGGCGACCGCACGATGGGCATCTTCGAGCGTCCTGCCCCGGCCTTCCTGGACGCCCTGGAGAAGGAGTTCGGCTTCGCGCCCCCGCGCGAGCACGGCTTCGACGTCGTCCGGGCCATCGAGGCGCTGCGCGACGGCGAGGCGAAGGTCTTCTTCGCGATGGGCGGCAACTTCGTCGGGGCCACCCCCGACACGGAGGTCACCGAGGCGGCGATGCGGCGCGCGCGGCTGACCGTGCACGTGTCGACGAAGCTCAACCGCTCGCACGTCGTCACCGGCGCGCGTGCGCTGATCCTGCCGACCCTCGGCCGGACCGAGCGCGATCTCCAGGGCAGCGGCGAGCAGTTCGTCACCGTCGAGGACTCCATGGGCATGGTGCACGCCTCACGCGGCCGCCTGGAGCCCGCGAGCCCGCACCTGCTGTCGGAGCCGGCGATCGTGTGCCGGCTGGCCCGCCGGGTGCTCGGCGAGAACAGCCGTACGCCGTGGGAGGAGTTCGAGAAGGACTACGCGACGGTCCGCGACCGCATCGCGCGCGTGATCCCCGGCTTCACGGACTTCAACGCGCGCGTGGCGCACCCGGGCGGCTTCGCGCTCCCGCACGCGCCGCGCGACGAGCGCCGGTTCCCGACGGCCACCGGCAAGGCGAACTTCACGGCGGCCCCGGTGGAGTACCCCGAACTGCCCGAGGGCCGGCTGCTGTTGCAGACACTGCGCTCGCACGACCAGTACAACACCACGATCTACGGCCTGGACGACCGCTACCGGGGCATCAGGAACGGGCGTCGGGTGGTCCTGGTGAACCCGGAGGACGCCCGGCTGCTGGGCGTCGCCGACGGGGCGTACGTGGACCTGGTCGGCGAGTGGAAGGACGGCGTGGAGCGCCGGGCACCGGGCTTCCGGGTGGTGCACTACCCGACCGCCCGGGGCTGCGCGGCCGCGTACTACCCGGAGACCAACGTGCTGGTGCCGCTCGACGCGACCGCGGACACCAGCAACACGCCGGCCAGCAAGTCCGTGGTGATCCGTCTGGAGGCCGGTGTGCCGCACCCGAGGGCTGCCGTCTGAGCGCCCGCTCAGTTCGTCTGGAAGAATCGGCGGCCGACTGAGCGTTTGCTCAGCCGGGAGAGACAGCCGCACGACGAACGGAGCCGGCCATGGGCGAGCAGCAGCACGTGAAGTTCCCGCAGGAGGTCATCGACGAGTACGCCGCACTGGGTGTCGACCTGCGGGCCCTGTTCTCGGCGGGCCACCTCGGCAACCGCATGGGCGTACAGATCGTGGAGGCCTCCGCGGAGCGGGTCGTCGGCACCATGCCGGTGGAAGGCAACACCCAGCCGTACGGGCTGCTGCACGGCGGTGCGAGCGCGGTGCTGGCGGAGACCCTGGGCTCGGTCGGTTCGATGCTGCACGGCGGCAGTTCGAAGATCGCGGTGGGTGTCGACCTGAACTGCACGCATCACCGCGGGGCCCGCTCCGGCCTGGTCACCGGTGTGGCCACGCCCGTCCACCGGGGGCGTTCGACGGCGACGTACGAGATCGTGATCAGCGACGAGGAGGGCCGGCGGGTGTGCACGGCCCGCCTCACCTGCCTGCTGCGGGACCTGGACGGCACGACGATGGCCTCCGCCGTCCAGGGCTGAGGGCCACCCGGTGGCGCACCCATTGCTCCCCCGCCGTCCGCGCCCGTAACGTCGGTGCATGGGACGGCGAGGAGGCACCCTACCGGGGCTGAGCGCAGTGGGGATCGGTCTCGCTCTGCTGACGGGCTGCGGCGCCCCCGGCGCCGCCGAGCGCGCCGCGGCGAGTTCCGCGTCCCCGTCGGCGACCTCCGCCGCCGAGCTGTGCGCCACGATCGTCGCGCACTGGTCGCGCGAGGTCCTGGACAGCGGCACCTATGGCGACTATCAGTCGATGGGACTGTCCAACGGACAGTACGAGATCCTCCGGGACGTCGTGGACGCCGCGCGGGCCGCGAAACGCAGCCAGGGGGCCGCCGCCGCCGACCAGCTGATCGACCGCCGGTCACACGCCGCCTGCACCGAGCGGTACCGCCACGGCGTGCCGACGGGAGGCCCCTGGCAGTGAGCGGAACGAGCGGCATCGGCCCCGTCGAACCGGGTGAGGGCACCCGTACACGGGAGGTGCGGGACACCCTTGAGACGGCCGCCCCTCCCCCGCACCTCGCCCGCCGCCGCATGGCCCTCGCCCTCGCCGCCGCGACCGTCCTCGCCGCGGGCGGCGGCTATCTCGTGGCGACCCGCCCCCATCCCCCGGCGCCGGCACCCGCCGAAGTCCCGTACCCCGCACAGACGGTGGCGTTCGCCTTCCTGGACGGCCGGGCAACTCCCGCCGGTGCCCCGCCCCGCAGCTTCAGCTTCGCGGTACGGATGACCGTGACGGACGGGCCGCCGGTCACCGTACCCAGGGTGACCCAGCCCTACGCGGGCCTCACGCTGACCGAGTCGCCGCCTGCCCCCTTTCGGACAGAAGCGGGCTCATCCCGTGAGATCACGATCACGATGCATGTGACCGATTGCAGAACAGTTCCGAAGGATGCCGGACTTCCTTTCCTGGACGTAACCCTGCGTAATACCCGCGCAATACAGGTGCAGAGTTTCATCCTGGGGCCCCGCTACGCACAGCACCTCTCACACGCCCTGAAAGTCGCCTGTAGCAACAGTTAGCAACCATTCCCGGTAATCACCAAAACACCCGAGACACCTGATCCGATGACCGCCGGTCCTGCGGGTTCTCACGATGCGGACAGGGCGAATCGGCCTGAATTCCACTCTTCTCCGCACCGTGTACCGCTCTGCATTACCTCGTGTCATAACAAGAGCGTCACAGCATGGGTCAGACCCTCCTCCACATTCCCCCCACCCGCCTAGAGTCACGGCCAGTCACGACACCGACGGATTCTCTCCGCCACCGGGGGGCGTGGCTCGACCGCTTCCACGGGGATGCGGTTGTTCAGGGGAAAGGACTGATCGTGCGTCAACGTTCGCTCATCGCCATCACCGCCGCGCTGGCAGCGGGAGCACTCACCCTCACGGCCTGCGGTTCGCGAGACAGCGGCGACAAGGGCTCCGACTCCGGCAGTGGCGGCACCACCGTCACCATCGGCGTCGACGCTCCGCTGACCGGCGACCTGTCCGCGCTCGGCCTGGGTATCAAGAACTCGGTTGACCTGGCGGTCAAGCAGGCCAACAAGAAGAAGTACGTCTCCGGCGTCACGTTCAAGATCGAGGCCAAGGACGACCAGGCCCAGCCCTCCTCCGGCCAGGCGAACGCCACCGCGTTCGTCGGCGACAGCAGCGTCTACGGTGTGGTCGGCCCGCTGAACTCCTCGGTCGCGCAGTCGATGCAGAAGGTCTTCGACGACGCCAAGCTGGTCGAGGTCTCCCCGGCCAACACCAACCCGGCGCTGACCCAGGGCGACAACTGGCAGACGTCGAAGTCGCGGCCGTACAAGTCGTACTTCCGTACCGCGACCACGGATGCCATCCAGGGCCCGTACGCCGCGCAGTACGTGTACAACACGGCGAAGCTGACCAAGGCCTTCATCATCGACGACAAGAAGACCTACGGCGCCGGCCTCGCCGCCACGTTCACCGGGGAGTTCAAGAAGCTCGGCGGCAAGGTGGTCGGCACCGAGCACATCAACCCCGACTCCAAGGACTACTCCGCGGTCGTCACCAAGGTGAAGAACTCGGGCGCCACCGTGGTCTACTACGGCGGTGAGTACCCGCAGGCCGGTCCGCTGAGCAAGCAGCTCAAGGCCGCGGGCGCCAAGATCCCGCTGGTCGGCGGCGACGGCATCTACGCCGACGACTACATCAAGCTGGCGGGCACCGCGGCCGCCGGTGACATGGCCACCTCGGTCGGCGCACCGGTCGAGACCCTCGACTCCGCCAAGGAGTTCGTCGACAACTACAAGGCGGGCGGCTACTCGGAGGCGTACGGCGCCTACGGCGGCTACTCCTACGACTCCGCCTGGGCGATCATCGAGGCCGTGAAGAAGGTCGTCGACGACAACGGCGGCAAGCTGCCGTCCGACGCCCGCGCGAAGATCACCGCCGCGGTGCAGAACGTCTCCTTCGACGGTGTGACCGGCAAGGTCTCCTTCGACGAGTACGGTGACGCGACCAACAAGCAGCTCACCGTCTACAAGGTCGACGGCGGGGCTTGGAAGGCAGCCACCTCGGGCACGTACACGCCGAGCAGCTGACCCACACCCGCACGTATCACCGAGCCGCGCGGGGCGCTGTTCCACTGGCGCCCCGCGCGGACTCGCATCCGGCCTCATCCGTCGAACTTTCCGAACGTCTCGGAGGACATGCGGTGAACGAACTGCCGCAGCAGCTGGTCAACGGCCTGCTACTGGGATCCATGTACGGGCTGGTCGCCATCGGCTACACGATGGTCTATGGCATTGTCCAGCTCATCAACTTCGCCCACGGCGAGATCTTCATGACCGGTGCCTTCGGCGCGCTCACGGTCTACGCGTATGTACTGCCCGACGGCACCTCGATGTGGATAGCTCTCCCGCTGATGCTGGTGGGCGCGATCATCGTCGCCGTCCTGGTCGCCGTCGGAGCGGAACGGTTCGCCTACCGCCCCCTGCGCACCGCCCCGCGTCTCGCCCCCCTCATCACCGCCATCGGCCTCTCCCTGGCCCTGCAGCAGGCGGTGTGGGCCTGGTACCCCGAGGCCAAGTCCGCCCGTACCTTCCCGACCATCCCGGGCGGTCCCTTCAACATCGGCAACGTCACGATCCAGACCGGTGACATCTTCCTGGTGGTCGTGGCCCCGCTCAGCATGGCCTTCCTCGCCTACTTCGTGATGCGCACCCGCACCGGCCGCGGCATGCAGGCCACCGCCCAGGATCCGGACACCGCGAAGCTGATGGGCGTCAACACCGACCGCATCATCGTGATCGCGTTCGCCCTCGGTGCCGCCTTCGCCGCCATCGGCGGTGTCTCCTACGGCCTCAAGTACGGCCAGATCGACTTCAAGATGGGCTTCCTGCTCGGTCTGAAGGCCTTCACCGCGGCCGTCCTCGGCGGTATCGGCAACATCTACGGCGCCATGCTCGGCGGCCTCGTCCTCGGCGTCGCCGAGGCCCTGTCGACCGCCTATATCTCGAACATCCCCGGCATGGGGCAGTTCGGCAGCCAGTCCTGGGCCGACGTCTGGGCGTTCGTACTCCTCATCCTCGTACTGCTGTTCAGACCACAGGGTCTGCTCGGCGAACGCGTCGCGGACAGGGCGTGACACCGATGACCACAGAGACCACCGCATCCGAGACTCCCGAGACCCCGGAGACCGCGAGCGCCCCGGCGCCCGCCGCGTCCGGTCTGATCGGACTGCCGGCCCCGCTCGGCCGCGCCCTCGCCACCGGCGGCGGCATCCTCGCCGTCGTCTCCACGTTCATGTCGTGGACCTGGACGTCCGCCTTCCCCGGCGACCTCACCGTCTACGGCTACCCGGGCGGCCTGCAGGTCCTGGTGCTGATCGGCGGCATCCTCACCACCCTGTTCGGCCTCGCCTCCTACGGCGTCAGGGGCCTGGGCGCACTGACGCCGGGCAGCGCCGACAGCGCGCTGAAGATGGCCGCGCTGGGTACCTTCGGCACCGCCTGGTACACCGTCATCGCCATCAGCGACGAGCTCGGCGGTGTGGTCAACCTGGACCCGGGCGGCTTCGTCGTCGCGATCGCCACCCTGGCCGCCGTGATCGGCGTACTGGCCCTGCCGTTCGAGCGGCCGGAGCCCGACCCGGTCGACCCGGACGACACCGGCTGGGAGCTGTTCAGGCACAACTCCCGGCAGAACATGAACACGTTCCGCGCGGCCTTCGCCGCCAAGGCTCCGGAGCCGGCGCGTCCGCTGCCGTCCTGGGCCGAGGTCCTCGTCATCGTCGCGGCCATGGCCGTGGGCCTGATCGTCTTCAGCTACGGCATCGGCACCTCGTACGACGAACTGTTCATCGGCTTCCTGATCACGGCCGGCTTCGGTTTCGCCGCCATCTCCAAGGCCGGGATCGTGGCCCGGGTCTCGGCGATCACCACGAAGCACCGGAACATCACCATGACCGGCGCCTTCCTCGCCGCCGCGGCCTTCCCGTTCACCCAGTCCAACGACCAGTACGCGACGATCGGCGTCTACATCCTGATCTTCGCGACGGTCGCGCTCGGCCTGAACATCGTCGTCGGCCTCGCCGGCCTCCTCGACCTCGGTTACGTCGCCTTCCTCGGTGTCGGCGCCTACACCGCGGCCCTGGTCTCCGGATCGCCGTCGTCGCCGCTGCACGTGCAGTGGCCGTTCTGGGCGTCGGCGCTGCTCGGTGCGGTGGTCGCGATGATCTTCGGTGTCGTGATCGGCGCGCCGACGCTGCGACTGCGCGGCGACTACCTGGCCATCGTGACGCTCGGCTTCGGTGAGATCTTCCGTATCACCGTCCTCAACCTGGACGGCACCTCGGGCCCGGACGTCACCAACGGCTCCAACGGCATCTCGTCGATCCCGAACCTGGACATCCTCGGCTTCGACTTCGGCGCCGAGCACCAGATCCTCGGCTCCACCATCGGCCGGTTCGCCAACTACCTGCTGCTGATGCTGATCATCACGCTCATCGTGGTCATCGTCTTCCGGCGCAGCAGCGACTCCCGGATCGGCCGCGCCTGGGTCGCCATCCGCGAGGACGAGACCGCCGCACTCGCCATGGGCATCAACGGCTTCCGGGTCAAGCTCATCGCCTTCGCCCTGGGCGCCTGCCTGGCCGGCCTCTCCGGCTCGGTCCAGGCCCACGTCACCTACACGGTGACCCCGGAGCAGTACCAGTTCGCCTACGTCGTACCGCCCAACTCGGCGTTCCTGCTGGCCGCGGTGGTCCTCGGCGGCATGGGCACCATCTCCGGCCCGCTCGTCGGTGCCTCCCTGCTGTACCTGATCCCGGCCAAGCTCCAGTTCCTCGGCGACTACCAGCTCTTCGCCTTCGGCGTCACGCTCATCCTGCTGATGCGCTTCCGCCCTGAGGGCCTCATCCCCAACCGGCGCCGCCAGCTCGAGTTCCACGAAGAGGCCGAAGCGCCCGCCGTCCTCACCAAGGCAGGGGCCTGACCACGATGACCACGGAAACCCCCATCACGGACGCCGCCCCCGCCGCCCCCGGCGAGGTCGTGCTCGACGCCCGCGGTGTGACCATGCGCTTCGGCGGTCTGACCGCCGTACGCAATGTCGACTTCACCGTCCGCAGCGGCGAGATCGTCGGCCTGATCGGCCCCAACGGAGCCGGCAAGACGACCTTCTTCAACTGCCTGACCGGCCTCTACATCCCCACCGAGGGCGAGGTCCGCTACAAGGGCCAGGTCCTGCCGCCGAAGTCCTTCAAGGTCACGGCGGCCGGCATCGCCCGTACCTTCCAGAACATCCGGCTGTTCGCCAACATGACGGTCCTGGAGAACGTCCTGGTCGGCCGCCACACCCGCACCAAGGAGGGCCTCTGGTCGGCCCTGCTGCGGGGCCCCGGCTTCCACCGCGCCGAGGCGGCCTCCCGGGCCCGTGCCATGGAACTCCTGGAGTTCGTGGGCCTGGACAAGAAGGCCGAGCACCTCGCCCGCAACCTGCCCTACGGCGAACAGCGCAAGCTGGAGATCGCCCGCGCGCTGGCGAGCGAGCCGGGGCTGCTGCTCCTCGACGAGCCGACGGCCGGTATGAACCCGCAGGAGACCCGCACCACCGAGGAACTGGTCTTCGCGATCCGCGACAAGGGCATCGCCGTGCTCGTCATCGAGCACGACATGCGCTTCATCTTCAACCTCTGCGACCGCGTCGCCGTCCTGGTACAGGGCGAGAAGCTCATCGAGGGCGACAGCGCGACCGTGCAGGGCGACGAGCGGGTCATCGCCGCGTACCTGGGCGAGCCGTTCGAGAACGCGCCAGGCGACGAGGAGGCCGCCGAGGTCGAGGCGGCGGAAGCGGCGGCCGAGCCCGAAGCCGACAACACGTCCGACGCCGTGCCCGGCAAGGAGAACGACCGATGACCGCACTGCTCGAAGTAGAGGACCTGCGGGTCGCCTACGGCAAGATCGAGGCCGTCAAGGGCATCTCCTTCAAGGTCGAGGCCGGCCAGGTCGTCACCCTGATCGGCACCAACGGCGCCGGCAAGACGACGACCCTGCGTACGCTGTCCGGGCTGCTCAAGCCGGTCGGCGGGCAGATCCGGTTCAACGGCAAGTCGCTGAAGAAGGTCCCGGCGCACCAGGTGGTCTCGCTGGGCCTCGCCCACTCCCCCGAGGGGCGGCACATCTTCCCGCGCATGACCATCGAGGACAACCTGCGCCTCGGTGCGTTCCTGCGCAGCGACAAGCCGGGCATCGAGAAGGACATCCAGCGGGCCTACGACCTCTTCCCGATCCTGGGCGAGCGGCGCAAGCAGGCCGCGGGCACCCTCTCGGGCGGTGAGCAGCAGATGCTGGCGATGGGGCGCGCGCTGATGTCCCAGCCGAAGCTGCTGATGCTGGACGAGCCGTCGATGGGGCTGTCGCCGATCATGATGCAGAAGATCATGGCGACGATCGCCGAGCTGAAGTCGCAGGGTACGACGATTCTGCTGGTCGAGCAGAACGCGCAGGCGGCTCTTTCGCTTGCCGACCAGGGGCATGTGATGGAGGTCGGCAACATCGTGCTGTCGGGCAGCGGGCAGGATCTGCTGACCGATGAGTCGGTGCGGAAGGCCTATTTGGGCGAGGACTAGGTAGTCGGGTCGCTGCGGGCCGGTGGTGGCTGGTCGCGCAGTTCCCCGCGCCCCTGACGGGGCGCTGCCCCCAAGCGGCGCTACAAAGGCCCGTGCTCCCTTCTCCGGAGCACGGGCCTTGGCGTTCGTACGTGTGCGGGTCAGCCCTTGCTGGACTTCTTCTCCTCGCTGTCCGTGATGACGGCCTCGGCGACCTGCTGCATCGACATGCGGCGGTCCATCGACGTCTTCTGGATCCAGCGGAACGCGGCCGGCTCGGTCAGGCCGTACTCGGTCTGGAGGATGGACTTCGCGCGGTCGACCAGCTTGCGGGTCTCCAGGCGCAGGGTGAGGTCGGCGACCTCCTGCTCCAGCTGCTTCAGCTCGGTGAAGCGGGAGACGGCCATCTCGATCGCCGGGACGACGTCGCTCTTGCTGAACGGCTTGACCAGGTACGCCATCGCGCCGGCGTCCCGGGCCCGCTCGACCAGGTCGCGCTGCGAGAAGGCGGTGAGCATCAGAACCGGGGCGATGGACTCCTCGGCGATCTTCTCGGCCGCCGAGATGCCGTCCAGCTTGGGCATCTTGACGTCGAGGATGACCAGATCGGGGCGGTGCTCGCGGGCCAGCTCGACGGCCTGCTCGCCGTCACCGGCCTCGCCGACGACCGTGTACCCCTCCTCCTCCAGCATCTCTTTCAGGTCGAGCCGGATCAGGGCCTCGTCCTCGGCGATGACGACACGGGTCGTCAGCGGAGGCACGTGCGACTTGTCGTCGGGTGCGTCGACTGGCTGGGGCGACTCGGCGGCGGTCACGGGGGCTCCTCGTTCAGGGCAGGGGTACTGCTGACAAGAGCCTACCTAGCTACGGTATGGTGGACGCGCGGAGGGTCGGGGATCACCTTTGATTCTTCGAGCCCCGGTAGCCCAATTGGCAGCAGGCAACGGATTCAAAACCCGTACAGTGTCGGTTCGAGTCCGACCCGGGGCACTTTTCCTTGGATTCCAAGGTCGCGTAATTGTGTGGCTGAAGGGCCCCTCCGCACCGCGGAGGGGCCCTTCGCACGTCACCTGGGGCTGTCGTCCTCACCGATGTGGTGCACCCGGACCATGTTGGTGGAGCCGGAGACACCGGGCGGGGAGCCCGCCGTGATGACCACGATGTCGCCCTTCTGGCAGCGGCCGTACTTCAGCAGCAGCTCGTCCACCTGGTCGACCATCTTGTCCGTCGAGTCGACGTGCGGGCCGAGGAAGGTCTCGACGCCCCAGGTGAGGTTGAGCTGGGAGCGGGTGGCCGGTTCCGGGGTGAAGGCGAGCAGCGGGATCGGCGAGCGGTAGCGGGACAGCCGGCGGACCGTGTCTCCCGACTCGGTGAACGCGACGAGGAACTTCGCGTTCAGGAAGTCGCCCATCTCGGCGGCGGCCCGGGCGACCGCGCCGCCCTGGGTGCGGGGCTTGTTGCTCTCGGTCAGCGGCGGCAGGCCCTTGGCGAGGATGTCCTCCTCGGCCGCCTCGACGATCTTCGCCATGGTGCGGACGGTCTCGATCGGGTACTTGCCGACGCTGGTCTCGCCGGAGAGCATCACCGCGTCCGTGCCGTCGATGACCGCGTTGGCGACGTCGGAGGCCTCTGCGCGGGTGGGGCGGGAGTTCTCGATCATCGAGTCGAGCATCTGGGTGGCGACGATGACCGGCTTGGCGTTGCGCTTGGCGAGCTTGATCGCGCGCTTCTGGACGATCGGCACCTGCTCCAGCGGCATCTCCACGCCCAGGTCGCCGCGGGCGACCATGATGCCGTCGAAGGCGGCCACGATGCCGTCGATGTTCTCGACGGCCTGCGGCTTCTCGACCTTGGCGATCACGGGGAGGCGGCGGCCCTCCTCGTCCATGATGCGGTGGACGTCCTCGATGTCCCGGCCGCTGCGCACGAACGACAGGGCGATCACGTCGACGCCGCTGCGCAGCGCCCAGCGCAGGTCGGCCTCGTCCTTGTCGGACAGGGCCGGGACGGAGACCGCGACCCCGGGGAGGTTGAGGCCCTTGTGGTCGGAGACCATGCCGCCCTCGACCACCGTGGTGTGTACGCGGGGGCCGTCGACGTGGGTGACCTCCAGGCAGACCTTGCCGTCGTCGACGAGGACGCGCTCACCGGGGGTGACGTCACCGGCCAGCCCTGTGTACGTCGTCCCGCACTGGTGCCGGTCGCCCTCGGCACCCTCCTCCACCGTGATGACGAAGGTGTCACCGCGTTCGAGGAGTACGGGGCCTTCGGTGAAGCGGCCGAGCCGGATCTTCGGGCCTTGAAGGTCGGCGAGGATCCCGACGCTGCGACCGGACTCGTCGGAGGCCTTGCGGACACGCTGGTAGCGCTCCTCGTGCTCGGCGTGGGTGCCGTGGCTGAGGTTGAATCGGGCGACGTCCATTCCGGCCTCGACCAGGGCCTTGATCTGGTCGTACGAGTCGGTGGCGGGCCCCAGAGTACAAACGATCTTTGCTCGGCGCATGCTTCGAGCCTAGGCCTTACCGGCGGGTAGAGAATTGGTCGTACATGACGACCCAACAACCTTTGCGTGAAGGCCTATTGACAAGTGTTGAATTGTGCGGCACCCCGCTCCTATGAGCATCTCGCACTTGTTGAATACAGCGTGACCAACGTCGCCCGTTCGGCATTCCGAACGCGTTTTCCCGGAGTCACAGTGTCGGCGGCGCCATCGTGAAGCGCGCACCGACCTGAGCGGTGACGCGCAGTCGCGGAGGTTCCAGATCGAGGGGTTCGGCGGCCTCCGCGATATCGGCGGCGGCCGCCATCCGGCGGACCCCGCGGTCGAAGCTCGCCCGGTAGGGCCGCGCCCCCTCGGTGCCGGTGTCGGCGAGCTCGATCAAGGCGGCGAGGGAGGTACCGAGGGCGCTCGCGTACTCCCGGGCGCGCTGCACCGCGTCGGCGACCGCCTGCCGCCGGGCCTCGCCGTGCACCGCCGAGTCGGGGCGCAGCGACCACCAGGGGCCGTCGACCCGGGTCAGCTCCAAGTCCGCCAGCTGGGTGGTGAGTTCGCCGAGGACGGTGAAGTCGGTGAATTCGGCGGTGAGCTGGACCCGTCCCTGGTAGCTGCGGACGCGCTCGCCCCGGCCGCGCTCGGCGAGTTCGGGGGCGATGGAGAAGGCCCCCGTCGACAGCCGGGCCACCGCCTCGCCGTACGACTTGATCAGGTCCAGGGCGGCGGCGTTGCGGCGGGTGAGATCGTCCAGGGTCGAACGGCGGTCCCGGCCCCGGGCGCTGACGAGGACGCCGATCCGGGCCAGTTCGGGCTCGACCTCCAGCTCGGCCTCGCCTTGCACGACGAGGAGCGGGGCGTCGGGCGTGCCGGCCGCCCGGTGCTCCCCGGGCGAGGTCGAGGGTGAGGTCATACGCCCCACTCTGTCATGCCATCCCCGCTTGTGCGCCCCGGAGTTCACAGTCCAGGTCACCAGATCGAAACCTCCCGGACCTGTTGCCGTCAGTCATGCCCAGGACAGAATCTACGCGCGTCGTTGACCGAATCCCGAGGAGATCAAAACATGCCCTTGAACCGCCGGAAGTTCCTGAAGAAGTCCGCCGTGACCGGAGCGGGAGTGGCGATCGCCGGCGCGGCGGCGGCCCCGGCACAGGCCGCGCAGGCTTCCGCGACCCACGCCAAGCAGCCCAAGCGGTACTCCCTCACCGTCATGGGCACCACCGACCTGCACGGGCACGTCTTCAACTGGGACTACTTCAAGGACACGGAGTACTCCGACAAGGCCGGCAACGCGATGGGCCTGGCGCGTATCTCGACCCTGGTCGAGCAGGTACGCAAGGAGAAGGGCCGCTGCAACACCCTGCTGCTTGACGCCGGTGACACCATCCAGGGCACCCCGCTGGCGTACTACTACGCCAAGGTCGACCCGATCACCGCCAAGGGCGGCCCGGTGCACCCGATGGCGCAGGCCATGAACGCGATCGGGTACGACGCGGCGGCGCTCGGCAACCACGAGTTCAACTACGGCATCGAGACCCTGCGCAAGTTCGAGGACCAGCTGCGCTTCCCGCTGCTCGGCGCCAACGCGGTCGACGCGAAGACCCTGAAGCCGGCCTTCCCGCCGTACGTCATCAAGAAGTTCCACGTCCCGGGCGCTCCCCCGGTCAAGGTCGCCGTGCTCGGCCTGACCAACCCGGGCATCGCGATCTGGGACAAGGCCTACGTCCAGGGCAGGCTCGCCTTCCCGGGCCTGGAGGAGCAGGCCGCGAAGTGGGTGCCGAAGCTGAAGGCGATGGGCGCGGACGTGGTCGTGGTCTCGGCCCACTCCGGTTCCTCCGGCACCTCCTCCTACGGCGACCAGGTGCCGTACGTCGAGAACGCGGCCGCGAACGTCGCCAGGCAGGTGCCGGGCATCGACGCGATCCTGGTCGGCCACGCGCACGTGGAGATCCCGGAGCTGAAGGTCGTCAACGAGGCCACCGGCAGGACGGTCGTCCTCTCCGAGCCGCTCTGCTACGCCGAGCGCCTCACCCTCTTCGACATCGAGCTGGTGTTCGGCAAGGGCAGGTGGGAGGTCGAGTCGGTGGCCGCCTCGCTGCTGAACTCCAACACGGTCGCCGACGACCCGAAGATCACCCGTCTCCTGACGGACGAGCACGCCAAGGTCGTCGCGTACGTCAACCAGGTCGTCGGCACCGCGACCGAGACCCTGACCACGGTCGACGCCCGTTACCAGGACGCCCCGATCATCGACCTGATCACCAAGGTCCAGGAGGACGTGGTCAAGGCGGCCCTGGCGGGCACCGAGTACGCGTCGCTGCCGGTGATCGCACAGGCCTCGCCGTTCTCGCGGACCTCCGAGATCCCGGCCGGCAAGGTGACCATCCGGGACCTGTCCAGCCTCTACGTCTACGACAACACCCTGGTCGCCAAGCTGATGACCGGCGCGCAGATCCGGGCGTACCTGGAGTACTCGGCGGAGTACTTCGTCCGGACGGCCGCCGACGCCACCGTCGACGTGGAGAAGCTGACCAACGCCAACAGCCGCCCGGACTACAACTACGACTACGTCTCGGGCCTCCGGTACGAGATCGACATCGCGCAGGCGGCCGGGTCCCGGATCAAGAACCTGACCTACGACGGTGCCGCCCTGGACGACACCCGGCAGTTCGTGCTGGCGGTGAACAACTACCGCGCCAACGGCGGCGGCGCGTTCCCGTACGTCGCCTCGGCCAAGGAGCTGTGGTCGGAGTCGACGGAGATCCGCACCCGGATCGCGGAGTGGGTGACCGCCAAGGGTGTCCTGGACCCGAAGGACTTCGCGTCGGTGGACTGGAAGCTGACCCGCGACGGCACGCCGGTGTTCTGAGCGGTCCCGAAGGGCGCCGGGCCGGGGACCGGCGCCCTCTCGATCAGTCGGCGACGCGCTCAGTCGACCAGCGGCGTGAGCTGCCTCGGCTGCTGCTGCGCCGGGACCCGCTCCTCCGGCCGCTCCAGGCCGAAGCTGGTGAAGGCGGTGCGTGCGGGCAGTGGGTAGGGGTCCTTGCCGGTCAGGGAGTTGAGGATGGTGGCACTGCGCCAGGCGGCCAGGCCCAGGTCCGGCGCGCCGACGCCGTGGGTGTGGCGTTCGGCGTTCTGGACGTACGCCTTTCCGGTCACCGACGAGTCGAGGACGAGCCGGAACCGCTCGTCCACGCGCGGGCGTTCGCTGTTGTCCCGGCGCAGATAGGGGTCGAGTCCGGCGAGCAGACGGCCGAGAGGGCGTTCGCGGTAGCCGGTGGCCAGGACGACGGCGTCGGTGGTGAGCCGGGAGCGGGTGCCCTGCTGGACGTGTTCGAGGTGGAGCTCGACCTTGGTGGTGGCGACCCGTCCGGCGGTGCGGACCTGGACGCCGGGGGTGAGGACGGCCTCGGGCCAGCCGCCGTGCAGCGTACGGCGGTACAGCTCGTCGTGGATGGCGGCGATGGTGTCGGCGTCGATACCCCTGTGCAGCTGCCACTGGGAGGAGACGACCCGGTCCCGGACGGGCTCCGCGAGGGCGTGGAAGTAGCGGGTGTAGTCGGGGGTGAAGTGCTCCAGGCCGAGCTTGGAGTACTCCATGGGCGCGAACGCCTCGCCGCGCCCGATCCAGTGCACCTTCTCCCGGCCGGCGGGCCGGTGGCGCAGCAGGTCGAGGAAGACCTCGGCGCCGGACTGCCCGGAGCCCACGACGGTGACGTGCTCGGCGGCGAGGAAGGCCGCGCGGTGGTCGAGGTAGTCGGCCGCGTGGATGACCGGGACGCCCGCGGACTCCACGAGGGGCTTGAGCGGATCGGGCACATACGGGACGGTCCCGACCCCGAGCACGACGTTCTTCGTGTACGTACGGCCGAGCGACTCGGCCTCGCCCTCCGCGTCGAGCCGGGTGAAGTCGACCTCGAAGAGATCGCGTTCGGAGTTCCAGCGGACGGCGTCGACCTGGTGGGAGAAGCGCAGTCCGGGCAGGCTCTCGGCGACCCAGCGGCAGTACGCGTCGTACTCGGCACGCCGGATGTGGAAGCGCTCGGCGAAGTAGAAGGGGAAGAGCCGGTCGCGTGCCTTGAGGTAGTTGAGGAACGACCAGGGGCTGGCGGGGTCGGCGAGGGTCACCAGGTCGGCGAGGAACGGGACCTGGATGGTGGCGTCGTCGATCAGCAGCCCGGGATGCCAGTCGAAACCCGGGCGCTGCTCGTAGAAGACCGCGTCGAGTTCGGCGAGCGGTTGGGCGAGTGCGGCGAGGGAGAGGTTGAACGGTCCGATGCCCACGCCGACCAGGTCGCGGGGTGCTTCGGGCTCGTGGTGTGGGGGGTTGGTCATCTGGGGGCGGTTCCTTCCACGAGTTTCAGGAGGAGGGCCAGTTCGTCCGGCCGGGTGTGGGGGTTGAGCAGGGTCGCCTTGAGCCAGAGCCGGCCGTCGAGCCGGGCCCGGCCGAGTACCGCCCGCCCCTCGTGCAGCAGCCTGCGCCGTACGCCGGCGACGTCGTCGTCGGTGGCTCCGGTGGGGCGGAACAGCACCGTGCTGATGTTCGGCCGGTCGTAGAGCTCGAAGCCGGGGTGCTCGCCGACCAGGGCGGCGAACTCCCGTGCTCGTGCGCACACCTGGTCGACCAGCGCGCCGAGTCCGGTGCGGCCCAGGGTCTTGAGGGTGACCGCGATCTTGAGGACGTCGGGGCGCCGGGTGGTGCGCAGCGAGCGGCCGAGCAGGTCGGGGTAACCGGCCTCGGTGTCGTCGTCGGCGTTGAGGTAGTCGGCGTGCTGGTGGAGGACGCCGAGCTCGGCCGGGCGGGCGACGGCGAGGAGACCGGCGGCGACCGGCTGCCAGCCGAGTTTGTGCAGGTCGAGGGTGACGCTGTGGGCGCGCTCCAGGCCGGCGAGCTTGTCCCGGTGCCGGTCGCTGAAGGCGAGGCCGCCCCCGTAGGCGGCGTCGACGTGCAGCCGGGCGCCGTGGGCGGCGCAGAGCCCGGCGATCTCGGGGAGCGGGTCGATGAGCCCGGCGTCGGTGGTGCCGGCCGTGGCGGCGACCAGCAGGGGCCGGGGCAGGCGGGTGAGGGCGTCGTGGAGGGCGGCCGGGTCGAGGGTGCCGTTCGGGGCGGGGACCACGACGGGGTCGGGCAGGCCGAGCAGCCAGGCGGCGCGGGGCAGCGAGTGGTGGGCGTTGGCCCCGCAGACCAGCCGGACGCCGCCGCCGGAGGCCTCGCGGGCCAGCAGCAGGGCCAGCTGGTTGGACTCGGTGCCGCCGGTGGTGACCACCGCGTCGGAGAGGCCGATGGTGTGCGCGAGGGTGCGGGTGACCAGCGCTTCCAGGGCGGAGGCGGCCGGGGCCTGGTCCCAGGAGTCCAGGGAGGGGTTGAGGGCGCTCGCGGCGAGGTCGGCGGCGGTGGCGACGGCGAGCGGCGGGCAGTGCAGATGCGCCGCGCACAGCGGGTCGGCGGGGTCGGCGGCGCCCTCGGCCAGGGCGGTCACCAGGGTGCGCAGGGCGTCGGGGTCGCCGTCGTCCGGGAGTACGTCCCCCACGGCGTCCGCGATCCGCTCGGCCACCGTCTCCGGACCGCCCGCGGGCAGCGGCCCGCCGCGCGCCCGGCCGCCCTCGCGCAACGCGTCGAGCACGGTGTCCAGCAGAGGCCGCAGGGCGTCGGGGCCCTGGGGTCCGGATGCGAGGGGCGGCGTACTCATGGGCTCTCCTCGGGGCGCTGGCCGAAGGGGGTTGTCCGCAGGGGGAGTTCCAGCTTGTACGGGATTGGGTCTGCGCGTCCCCAAAGCCCAACGATCGGAACCCGAAAGTGGGTACTGCCGTGCGGGGAAAACCTGTCGGGGCGGTGCGCCCCGGGCGCGTCGGAGCAAGCGGTGAAAGGGCGTTGAGACCGCGGCTGACCGGGGTTAACGTCGGTCGCGTGGTTGACGCGTGGATGATCGACGTGCCCGGTGAGCGGGTGCTGGTGCGGGAGCCGCGGCCCGCGGACGAGGTACCGCTGCTGGACCTCTTCGAGGCCTGCGAGGACTGGTTCGTGGCGGCGACCGGGCTGCCGTCGGGGCCGGGCGACGTGCAGTCCCTGTTCTACGGGCTGCCCGAGGGCGCCGACCCCGGCGACAAGGTGCTCCTGGTGCTGGAGCGGGACGGGGTCGTCTCGGGCCTGGTGGACGCAGTACGGAACCATCCGGCGCCCGGCGCGGTCGCGGTGGGGCTGTTCCTGCTGGCGCCCTGGGCGCGCGGCCGGGGCCTCGGGCGGGCGCTGGCCGAGTCGCTGCTCGCGCATGCCGAGGGGGTGTCCCTGGTGACGGCGTCGGTGCCGCCGGGCTGGCGCTCCGGGGAGTGCTTCCTGGAGCGCCTGGGCTTCACGCTGGGCGCGGAGGTGCCGAGGACGGCCGAGGTGGGCAACCGGCGCGCGGGGCCGCGGGAGGGCGGGGTGCGCCGGGCCGAGCTGCGGCCGGCGCCAGGCTGACCGGCCCGACGCCCGCACGGGGAGGGGCCGGACGGTCAGGGGCGGAAGTCGGCCGCGTGGTCGGTGGCCCACTGCCCGAAGGTGCGGGCCGGGCCGCCGGTGATCTCCTCGACCGTGGTGGTGATCTCCGGTGGCACGCCCACGGTGGCCGCGAAGGTCTTCAGCAGGCCCTGGAGGAACTCCGGCGGGGTCCCCGGGAACAGCGGGGCCGCCTCCTCCGGCGCCACCTCGACGAAGGTCAGCTCGCGGCCGACGGCCCGCCCGATCGCCGCGACCTGATCGGTGTTGGTGGTGGCGGCGGGGCCGGTGAGGTGGTGGACGGTGCCCTCGTGGCCGTCGTCCAGGAGGGCTCGTTCGGCGACCGCGGCGATGTCGTCCTCGTGGATGGGTGCCGTGAGCATGCCCGCGAAGACGCCCCGCACGGTGTCGCCGACGCGGATCTGGGGCGCCCACTGGAGGGCGTTGGTGGCGAACGCGTTGGGGCGCAGGAACGTCCAGGCGAGCCCGCTGTCGCGGATCTGCCGCTCGGCGGTGGCGTGCATGACGTGGATCGGGTGGGTCTCGTCGGCGCCCTCCCGGATGATCCCGGAGGAGAGCAGGACGACATGGCGCACCCCGGCCGTGCGGGCCGCGTCCAGGAGCTCGGGCAGCCGCCCGCCGGCCCCCTGGACGTACAGGAAGAGCTTGGTCGCCCCCTCGAACAGCGGGGCCGGGTCGTCGGGCCGGAACCCCACCACCTCGGCCTTATCGGGCAGGCCGGCCGTCTCCGGGGCACGGGTGAGCGCCCGCACGGCCCGTCCGTCGGCGACGAGACGTGTGACGAGGGCACGGCCGACGTTGCCGGTGGCACCGGTGACTACGATCACGGGGATCACGGGTTTCTCCCTGGGGTTCTGGTGCTTCTTGGGCACCGAGCCTAGGAGCGGCGGCCGGTCCCCGCATCGTCGTCGGGGACCAGCCGCGCCCGTGTCGTCCTACGTCCGCCGTCCTACGCCTCGCGGACCCGCAACGCCCTTTCCAGGTCGTCCAGTTCGTCGATCAGGCGGCGGCGCAGGGCCGTGACCGGGCCGGCGTCCTCCAGGCAGGCCCGGCCGAGGGCGAGGTTCTCGGCGTCGACGGCGTGGGCGGGGAAGGCCTCGCGGCCGGCGACCGTGGCGATGGCGGGGCCGCGCCGGGCGGCGACGGTGACCGCGTCCTGGTAGTAGCGGGGCACGTACTCCCGGACCAGGTCGGCCTGTTCGGGGTGCCAGAAGCCCTGGGCGGTGGCCGAGAACAGGTAGTTGGACAGGTCGTCGCCGCCGAACATGGCCTCCCAGGCGGTGCGCTTGGCCTCGGGGTCGGGCAGCGCGGCCCGGCAGCGGGCGGCGCCTTCCTGGCCGCTGGCGCTGGGGTCGCGGGCCAGTTCGGCGGCGATCCGGTCCTCGTCGACGGCGCCCAGGACGGCGAGCCGGCTCATGATGCGCCAGCGCAGCTCGGGGTCGAGCTCGGGCCCGCCGGGCACGGTGCCCTCGGCGAGCCAGGCGGCGATGGTGTCGGGGTGGGCGGCGGCGCGGATGAAGTGCCGTACGGCGATCAGGCGCAGCCCGGGGTTGTCGCCGTCCTCGGTGCGCCGGATGAAGTCGCGGCACAGGGCGGAGACGGTGGCGAGGGCGGCCGGGCGCTCCTCGGGCCTGAGGTACCGGTCGACGACGTGGACCGCGGTGAAGGCCAGCACGCCCTGGACGAGGGCGAGGTCGGTCTCGTGCGGGAGATGGGCGCGGGCGGTCTCCAGGTAGGCGGCGGGCGGGAGATCCCCGTCGCGGACGGCGTCCCGCAGGGCGTTCCAGACCACCGCGCGGGTCAGCGGGTCGGGCAGGCCCGCCAGGTGGGCCCGGACGGTCTCGGCGGACTCGGCGTCGAAGCGGACCTTGGCGTAGGTCAGGTCGCCGTCGTTGAGCACCAGCAGGGCGGGGCGCTTGCCGAGGGCCTGGGGAGCGGTCTGCGGGATGTCGAGGTCGATGCGCTCGCGCAGGGTGAGCCGGCCCTCGTCGGCGAGGTCCTGGTCGTAGACGCCGACGCAGATGCGGTGCGGGCGGCTGCCGGTGCGCTCGACGGTGAGGGTGCGGGTGCCGTCGGCGGCGGTGGCCAGGACCGGGGTGAGGGTGTCGACGCCGGTGGTGCGCAGCCAGGTGTCGGCCCAGGCGTGCACGTCGCGTTCGGTGGCGGCGGCGAGGGAGTCGATGAAGTCCGCGAGGGTGGCGTTGCCGAACCGGTGCCGCTGGAAGTGGATGTTGATGCCGGCCAGGAAGTCCTTCTCGCCCGTCCAGGCGACCAGCTGGCGCAGCGCGGAGGCGCCCTTGGCGTAGGAGATGCCGTCGAAGTTGAGCAGGGCGGCGGCGGTGTCGTCGACGGCCTCGGGGGCGACCGGGTGGGTGGAGGGGCGCTGGTCGGCGTCGTAGCCCCAGGCCTTGCGGGCCACCCCGAAGTCGACCCAGGTGTCGGTGAAGCGGGTGGCCTCGGTGAGGGTCTGGTAGCCCATGTACTCGGCGAACGACTCGTTCAGCCAGATGTCGTCCCACCACCTGAGGGTGACGAGGTCGCCGAACCACATGTGGGCCATCTCGTGGGCGATGACCATCGCGCGGGTCTGCCGCTCGGTGTCGGTGACGGCGGAGCGGTAGACGAACTCGTCGCGGAAGGTGACCAGGCCCGGGTTCTCCATGGCGCCGGCGTTGAACTCGGGGACGAACGCCTGGTCGTAGGAGTCGAAGGGGTAGGGCTCCTCGAACTTCTCGTGGTAGCGGTCGTAGCACGCGCGCGTGATGTCGAGGATCTCCTCGGCGTCGGCGTCGAGGTGGGGTGCGAGGGAGCGGCGGCAGTGGATGCCGAAGGGCAGTCCGCGGTGCTCGGTGCGCACCGAGTGCCAGGGCCCGGCGGCGACGGCGACCAGGTAGGTGGAGATCAGCGGGGTGGCGGCGGCCCGCCAGCGGCCGTCGCCGAGGTGCTCGGTGACGCCGTTGGCGAGCACCGTCCAGCCCTCGGGGGCGGTCACGGACAGCTCGAAGACGGCCTTCAGGTCGGGCTGGTCGAAGGCGGCGAAGACGCGCTGCACGTCGTCCATGAAGAGCTGGGTGTAGACGTACGTCGCGTCGTCCGAGGGGTCGGTGAAGCGGTGCATGCCCTCGCCGGTGCGCGAGTAGCGCATGGTGGCGTCGACGCGCAGCTCGTGCTCGCCCGCGGTGAGGTTCTTCAGGGTCAGTCGGTCCTGGTCCAGCGTCCCGGGGTCGAGGGACTGTCCGTCGAGGGTGACGGCGCGCAGTTCGACGGGCTTCATCTCGACGAACGTGTCGCCGTCGGATCGAGCCGTGAACCTGATCACGGTACGGGAGTCGAAGGTCTCGTCCCCGGTGGTCAGGTCGAGGTCGATCGTGTAGCGGTGGACGTCGAGGAGCTCGGCGCGGCTCTGCGCTTCGTCGCGAGTCAGTACGGACATGCGGGCCATGCTGCCCGATGACACTGACATCGCACAGGGGCGGGAGCGGTACGCGGCTTATGTCCGTCCCGGGGTTGTGGGGTCGCACGAGACGGACCTGGTGGGCGCCACCCTGCGGCTGGAGCGCCTGTTCGAGCGCCTCGTCACCGCACGGGGGTCGCCCGGCGGTGCCGGAGGCTCTTCGAGGCGTACGGCGGGCTTCCCGGATCAGTGCCCGTCCGTCTCCCGGTTGTTGACGGTGTCCTCGGCGATGGACTCGTGGTGCCTGATCACCTCGGCGATGATGAAGTTCAGGAACTTCTCGGCGAAGGCGGGGTCGAGCTTGGCGTTCTCGGCGAGGGCGCGCAGCCGGGCGATCTGCCGGGCCTCGCGGGCCGGGTCCGCCGGGGGCAGCTGGTGGACCGCCTTGAGGCGGCCGACCTGCTGGGTGGCCTTGAAGCGCTCGGCGAGCATGTGGACGACGGCCGCGTCGATGTTGTCGATGCTGTCGCGCAGCCGGCCGAGCTCCTCGCGGACGGCGAGGTCGACGTCACCGGTACCGGTGTTGCTGGTGGTCATGGGCGTCAACCCTAAAGGGGCGGCCTGTCGATGCCTAAAGGCCGTCGACGGGTTCGGCCACCGGCGGGCCCGGTTCGCCGTCCTCCTGGAGGCCTTCGTTCCAGTCGTCGGGCACGGCCCGGCTCTGCTGGGCCCGGAAGCGCACCGGGGCGGCACCTACCCGGCGGGTGAACAGGCGGGAGAAGTAGGCCGGATCGTCGTAGCCGACGCGGCGGGCGACCGCGGCGACGGACAGTTCGGTGGTGGCGAGGAGTTCCTGGGCGCGGCCGAGCCGGATGCCGATCAGGTAGTCCTTCGGGCTGCAGCCGGCGACCCTGCGGACCGCGATGCGCAGCTCGGCCGGGGTCATGCCGTGCCGGGCCGCGTGGTCGGCGACGGTCATCCCGGTGCAGGCGTCCCGGGCGAGCGCGTGCAGCACCGGGTCGCCGTCGGGGGCGAGGTCGGCACGCGCGCGACGCAGGGCGACCAGGAGCTCCTGCACGGCGGCGCCGGTCTCCACCTCCAGGAGGGGATTGCCGTGCCGGGCGGCCCGGGCGATGCGGGCGATGACGTCCCGGGGTCCGGAGGCGTCCGCGAGCGGCACCACGGGCCGCTCGGGCTCGATGTAGCCGAGTTCCGTGTAGGTCGCGGTGTCGGGCCCGGTGAAGGTCACGAAGCCCTCGTCCCAGCCGGTGTCCGGGTCGGGTCCGTAGTGGTGCGGGACGCCGGGCGTGAGCCACACCAGCGCGGGGGCGGTGACGGTGGTGCGGCGCCCGTCGGGTGTGCGGTACCAGCCCCGGCCCGAGCTGATCACCACGGCGACGTGATGTTCGAGCAGGCGCGGGCCGACGGCGGGCACCGCGCCGTACTGGAGGCCGACGCCCCAGCAGACGAGACCGAGCCGACGGTGGACGGCGCCGGGCGTGAAGAACCGCATCCAGGTGCGGAAGATCGGCGCTTCTCCGGGCACTGCGCGCCCCTTCCATGCGTCTCTTCCGTCCAAGTGCTGCTGATCTTTGTCCATGGTTTCGGCGCACGCCAGCAGGCCAAGGTGAGCGTATGAGCGACTTCACGGTGGGCGAAACCGATTTCCAGCTGGACGGCCGGCCGGTACGGCTGCTGTCCGGCGCGCTGCACTACTTCCGGGTGCACGAGGACCAGTGGGACCACAGGCTGGCGCTGCTGCGCGCCATGGGGCTGAACTGCGTGGAGACGTACGTCCCGTGGAACCTGCACGAGCCGCACCCAGGCGCCTTCCGGGACGTCGGGGCCCTCGGCCGGTTCCTGGACGCGGCCCGGGAGGCGGGCCTGTGGGCGATCGTGCGGCCGGGGCCGTACATCTGCGCGGAGTGGGAGAACGGTGGCCTGCCGCACTGGGTGACGGGTGAGCTGGGTGCGCGGGCACGCACGCGTGACGAGCGTTTCCTCGAGTACGTGGACCGCTGGTTCCGCCGGCTGCTGCCCGAGATCACGTCCCGGCAGCTGGACCGGGGCGGCCCGGTGATCATGGTGCAGGTCGAGAACGAGTACGGCAGCTACGGCTCCGACGCCGCCTACCTGGCCCACCTCACCGACCTGCTGCGGGCCGAGGGTGTCACGATGCCGCTGGTCACCTCGGACGGCCCCGAGGACCACATGCTCACCGGCGGCTCGGTCCCCGGGCTGCTCGCGACGGTGAACTTCGGCTCGCACGCGCGCGTGGCCTTCGAGACGCTGCGCCGCCACCAGCCGCGGGGCCCGCTGATGTGCATGGAGTTCTGGTGCGGCTGGTTCGACCACTGGGGCGGCGAGCACGTCGTACGGGACGCCGAGGACGCGGCGGCGGCGCTCCGGGAGATCCTGGAGTGCGGGGCGTCGGTCAACGTCTACATGGCGCACGGCGGCACCAACTTCGCCGGCTGGGCGGGCGCCAACCGCCCCGGCGGCGAGCTGCACGAGGGCCCGCTGGAGGCGGACGTGACGTCGTACGACTACGACGCGCCGATCGACGAGTACGGCCGCCCCACGGAGAAGTTCTGGCGCTTCCGTGAGGTGCTCGCCGAATACCATGCCGACCCGCTGCCCGAACCGCCGTCGGCACCCGTCCCGTTGGCTTCGCCCACGGACGTGGAGCTGACCGCCTGGGCATCCCTGGCCGGCGTCCTGGAGACCCTCGGCACCCCGGAACGCGTCCACCCGGTCCCGTCCACCTTCGAGGAGCTGGACATCGCCCGCGGCCTGGTCCGCTACGAGGTGGACGTACCGGGCCCGCGCCAGCCGTACCCGCTCACCGCGCGGGGCCTGCGCGACCTCGCGGTCGTGTACGTCGACGGCGAGCGGGCCGGGGTCCTCACCGAGGAGGAACCCCAGCTCAAGAAGCCGGTCGCCGGCCCCGCGCGCGTGGAGCTCTGGGTGGAGTCCCTGGGCCGCGTCAACTACGGTCCCCGCTCCGGCGAGCCGAAGGGCATCACCGGAGGCCTCCTGCACGAACGCCAGTTCCTGCACGGGGTACGCGCGCGGGGGCTCGATCTGGACGCGTTCGAGGGGGGCGTGGGTGAGGTGCCCTTCGCTCCGCTTCCGGGGGACGGCGCGCCGGGCCTGTACCGAGGCACGGTGACGGTACGCGGGGCCGGTGACGCCCGCCTGGAACTGCCCGGCTGGACGAGGGGCTTCGTCTGGATCAACGGCTTCAACCTGGGCCGCTACTGGTCGACGGGCCCGCAGCAGTCGCTGTACGTACCGGGCCCGGTCCTGAAGGAGGGCGAGAACGAGGTCTGGGTCCTGGAACTCCAGGAATCGAATCAGGCAACGGTACGGCTAGCGCCCCGTTAGGGGCGCGGGGCTGTATCGATTTGCGGCTGCCGCCGCGTGGGCGCGATCAACCCCCACCGGCCCGCGGTGTCCGAACAACCTTCCGCCCCCCAATTTCCCCCATCCCCCGCATACTGTGAAAGACAGCTCCAGCGGCGTCTGTGGGGGTAAGGGACGTGGCGAACGGCGGCCCGGTAGAGCACGGCTACCCGCACCTGGACACCGTGCGGGCCGCCATCACGGCGTTGTACCGGCGCCTTTCGTACGACACCGTCCAGACCTTCGCCACCAGCGTGCTCCCCGCCGACGTCGCGTTCTGTGACACCGACGACCTCCACCTCGGCTCGCAGCGCGTCGCCCGCGAGATGGTCCGGCACTTCCGCCTGCCCGACGCCCGCATGATCGTCGGCTTCAAGGACATGGCCCACGCGGCGAACGTCGAACTGACCGCGGGCCCCGAGTACTTCGTCGAGCTGAACGACCGTTTCCGCACCCACCGCAGGGACATCGGCGCGGCCCTCGCCCACGAGGTGATGCACGTCTACCTGCACCGTCTGGACCTGTCCTTCCCGAGCGTCCGGGAGAACGAGATCCTCACGGACACGGCGACCACCTACCTGGGGGCCGGCTGGCTGCTCCTGGACGCCTACCGGGAGCACGGCGAGGCGTCCCAGAAGCTCGGCTACCTCACCCCGGAGGAGTTCGGCTACGTGCTGGCCAAGCGCTCCCTCGTCTTCCACGAGGATCCGTCGGTGTGGTTCACCAGCCCGCAGGCCTACACGGCGTACCAGAAGGGCATGGCCCGGGCCCGCCAGGACGAGGAGCAGCCACCGCTGAGCTCGGCCGGCTGGGCGGGCCGCCGCCGCTACGCCCGCGACCGCCGCCACGCCCCCGCGGCGCCGCCCCCGCAGCCCGGCGCCTCCTACGCCTTCACCCCCGACAGCGGCGGCCGGCTGCGGGTCTCGTTCCCGTGCCCGACCTGCCACCAGCGGATCAGGGTGCCGGTACGGGGCCGGGTCCGGGCCCGCTGCTCGCTGTGCCGGACGGTACTGGAGTGCGACACCTAGACCCTCCCTCCCGGCCTCACGCCCCGTACACCGCTCCCGGCACCCCCGCCCCGGCCAGCAGTTTCAGCGCCGTCTCCCCCGCCTCCGCCGGGGTCCACCGGGCCCCCTTGTCGGCGGTCGGGCCGGGCCGCCATCCCTCCATGACGGTGATCCGGCCGCCCTCCGTCTCGAACACCCGCCCGGTGACGCCGGCGCTCGCGGCGGAGCCGAGCCAGACGACGAGCGGGGAGACGTTCCCGGGGGCCATGGCGTCGAAGCCGGTGTCGGGGGCGGCCATGGTCTCGGCGAAGGCGCGCTCGGTCATCCGGGTGCGGGCGGCCGGGGCGATGGCGTTGACCTGGACGCCGTAGCGGGCGAGTTCGGCCGCCGCGACCAGGGTGAGACCGATGATGCCGGCCTTGGCGGCGCTGTAGTTGCCCTGCCCGACCGAGCCCAGCAGGCCCGCGCCGCTGCTGGTGTTGACGATGCGGGCGACCGGGGTGCGGCCCGCCTTGGCCTCGGCCCGCCAGTGCGCGGCCGCGTGCCGCAGCGGCAGGAAGTGGCCCTTGAGATGCACCCGCATGACCGCGTCCCAGTCGTCCTCCGCGAGGTTGACCAGCATCCGGTCGCGCAGGAAGCCGGCGTTGTTGACGAGGGTGTCCAGGCGGCCGTACGCGTCCAGGGCCGCCGCCACCAGGGACTCGGCACCGGCGGCCGTCGCGATGTCGCCGCCGTGTGCCACCGCCTCGCCGCCGGCCGCCCGGATCTCGTCCACGACGGCCTCGGCGGGACTGGCAGGGGTGGCGGGGCCGGCAGGGGTGGCGGGACTGGCGGGACCGTCCGCGCCCGGCGCGCCGTCGAGGCCGACGCCGAGGTCGTTGACGACGACCCGGGCGCCCTCGGCGGCGAAGGCCAGCGCATGGGCCCGGCCGAGCCCGCGCCCGGCGCCGGTGACGACCACGACCCGGCCCGCGCAGATTCCGCTCATCTCAGTCCTCCTTGTCGGATGGCTTGTTGGCAGTCGCCGCGTCCAGGAAGGGCGGCCGCTCCCCGCCTCCGTGCACGAGCAGACTCGCCCCGCTGATGTAGGCGGCCGCGTCGGAGGCGAGGAAGACGGCGGCGGCACCGACGTCGGACGGGGCGGCGAGGCGGCCGAGCGGGACGGTCCGGGAGACGGCGTCGACACCGTCCGGGCCGCCGTAGTGGAGGTGGGCCAGCTCGGTGCGGACCATGCCGACCACGAGGGTGTTGACGCGGACCTCCGGCGCCCACTCCACCGCCATGGACCGGGCGAGGTTCTCCAGCCCCGCCTTGGCCGCGCCGTAGGCGGCGGAGCCCGGCGAGGGGCGGCCGCCGCTGACGCTGCTGATCATCACCACCGCTCCCCGGGCCCGCCGGAGGTGCTCGTACGCGGCGAGGGAGGCGGTCAGCGGGGTGACGAGGTTCAGCTCGATCACCCGGGCGTGCCGCTCGGGGTCCGCGTCGGCGAGCCGCCGGTAGGGGGTGCCGCCCGCGTTGTTGACGAGCACGTCGACCCGGGGCAGGGCGTCGAAGAAGGCGCGTACGGCGGGTGGGTCGCGCAGGTCGAGGGGGGTGAACTCGACGCCTTCGAGGTGTTGTTCGGGTGGCCGGCGGGCACAGGCCACGACGTGGGCACCGGCCTCGGCGAAGGCCCGTGCGATCCCGGCGCCCACGCCCCTGGTACCGCCGGTGACGACGACAGTCCTGCCGCTCTGCGAGTTATCCACAGGGCCTCCCGCTTGTCAGCGCCGACTGCTAGCTTCGAAGCCTCACACCTAACAAATGTTTGGTGGAAAGGCAGCTGAGTGCGAAGGTAGCTGATGCGTCCATGGGTGTCTCCACCTCGTGTCCGGAAAAGGGAATCGCGCTCGTCACGGTCGACCACCCGCCGGTGAACGCACTGCCGGTGCACGGCTGGTTCGCGCTGGCGGACGCGGTGCGCGCGGCGGGCCGCGACCCCGGGACCCGGTGCGTCGTGCTGACCGCGCGAGGCCGGGGCTTCAACGCGGGCGTGGACATCAAGGAGATACAGCAGGACGGGCACGAGGCGCTGCTCGGCGCCAACCGGGGCTGCGCGGAGGCCTTCGCGGCGGTGTACGAGTGCGAGACCCCGGTGGTGGCCGCGGTGCACGGTTTCTGTCTGGGCGGCGGGATAGGCCTGGTGGGCAACGCGGACGCGATCGTGGCGAGCGAGGACGCCGTCTTCGGGCTGCCGGAGCTGGACCGGGGCGCCCTGGGCGCGGCCACCCATCTGGCCCGTCTGGTGCCGCCGCATCTGATGCGGACGCTGTACTACACCTCGCGCACGGCGACCGCGGCCGAACTGCATGCGCACGGCTCGGTCTGGCGGGTCGTGCCCCGCGAGGACCTCGGCTCCGCGGCACTGGAGCTGGCGCGGGAGATAGCCGCCAAGGACGGCCGGCTGCTGCGCCTCGCCAAGGCCGCCATCAACGGCATCGACCCCGTCGACGTGCGGCGGAGCTACCGCTTCGAACAGGGCTTCACCTTCGAGGCCGCCCTCAGCGGGGTGGCCGACCGGGTCCGCGACACCTTCGGGAAGGAGGGTGCTGGGAGTGACTGACAAGACGATGACCGCCGACGAGGCCGTCTCCGGGCTGGCGAGCGGCATGACCCTCGGCGTCGGCGGCTGGGGTTCCCGGCGCAAGCCGATGTCCCTGGTCAGAGCAGTGCTCCGGAGCGGCATCGACGATCTCACCCTGGTCTCGTACGGCGGCCCGGACGTCGGGATGCTGGTCGCCGCCGGCCGGGTGCGCAAGCTGGTGACGGCCTTCGTCACCCTCGACTCCGTCCCGCTCGAACCGCACTACCGCGCGGCACGCGAACGCGGGGCGTTCGAGCTCATGGAGGTCGACGAGGGCATGTTCATGTGGGGCCTGCACGCGGCCGCGAACCGGCTGCCCTTCCTGCCGGTGCGCGCCGGGATCGGCTCGGACGTCATGCGGGTCAACCCCGGTCTGCGGACGGTCACTTCGCCGTACGACGACGGGGAGACGTTCGTGGCGATGCCCGCCCTGCGCCTGGACGCAGCGCTGGTCCACGTCAACCGCGCCGACCGGCTGGGCAACGGCCAGTACCTGGGCCCGGACCCGTACTTCGACGACCTGTTCTGCGAGGCGGCGGACGCAGCCTATGTCTCCTGCGAACGGATCGTGGACACGGCCGAGCTGACGAAGGAGGCGGCCCCGCAGTCGCTGCTCGTCAAGCGGCTGAACGTGACGGGGGTGGTGGAGGCGCCGGGCGGCGCTCACTTCACCTCCTGCGCTCCCGACTACGGACGGGACGAGAAGTTCCAGCGGCTGTACGCGACGACGTCGTGGGCAGAGTTCTCCGGGCGGTTCCTGGCCGGGGACGAGGAGGCGTACCGGTCGGCGGTGCGGAACTGGCAGGAGGGACAGGGCTGATGGAGGTACTGCGCTCCGACTACTGCGTCATCGCCTGCGCCGAGGCCTGGCGGGGTTCCGGTGAGATCCTGGCGAGCCCGATGGGCCTGATCCCCTCCCTGGGCGCACGCCTGGCCCGGCTGACCTTCACACCGGACCTGCTGCTGACCGACGGCGAGGCCCTGCTGGTCCGCCCGGACGGGACACCCGAGGGCTGGCTGCCCTACCGGCAGCACCTCGCCCTGGTGGCCGGCGGGCGGCGGCACGTGATGATGGGCGCGAGCCAGCTCGACCGGTACGGCAACCAGAACATCTCCTGCATCGGCGACTGGACCCGGCCCCGCCGCCAACTGCTCGGGGTGCGCGGAGCGACCCTCAACACGCTGAACAACCCGACGAGTTACTGGGTCCCGAAGCACTCCCGGCGGGTGTTCGTGGCGAAGGTCGACATGGTGTGCGGGCTGGGGTACGACCGGGTCGCCGCGCATCCCGGCACGGACCGCTTCCACCGCATCCCGAGAGTCGTCACCGATCTGGGCGTCCTCGACTTCGAGACCCCCGACCGCTCGATGCGGCTGGCCGCACTGCATCCGGGGGTGAGCGTCGACCAGGTGCGGGAGGCGACGGACTTCGAGCTCGCCGTCCCGGACGAGGTGCCGTACACCCGCGAACCGAGCGCGGCGGAGCTGCGGCTGATCCGCGAGGTGCTCGATCCGGCCGGTGCGCGGACGAGGGAGGTCGCCGGCTGATGGACACCGCACTGACCCGGCTGGTCGGGGTCCGGCATCCGATCGTGCAGACGGGGATGGGCTGGGTGGCGGGCCCCCGCCTGGTCTCGGCCACCGCCAACGCCGGAGCGCTCGGCATCCTGGCCTCCGCCACGATGACCCTCGACCGGTTGCGTACCGCGATAGCCGAGGTGCGCTGCCGTACGGAGGCCCCGTTCGGGGTGAACCTGCGGGCGGACGCGGCCGACGCCGGCGACCGGGTCCGGCTGATCATCGACGGGGGTGTGCGGGTGGCGTCCTTCGCGCTCGCCCCCTCCCCCGAGCTGATCGCCGAGCTGAAGGCGGCGGGTGTGGTGGTGATCCCGTCCGTGGGGGCGCGGCGGCACGCCGAGAAGGTGGCGGCGTGGGGCGCGGACGCGGTGATCGTGCAGGGCGGCGAGGGCGGCGGGCACACCGGCGAGGTGGCGACCAGCGTGCTGCTGCCGCAGGTGGTGGACGCGGTGCGGATACCGGTGGTGGCCGCCGGGGGGTTCTTCGACGGCCGGGGGCTGGTGGCGGCGCTGGCGTACGGGGCGGCGGGGGTCGCGATGGGCACGCGGTTCCTGCTCACCTCGGACTCGACGGTGCCGGACGCGGTGAAGGCGAGGTATCTGGCGGCGACGGTCAAGGACGTCACGGTGACCAGGGCGGTGGACGGGCTGCCGCACCGGATGCTGCGGACCGATCTGGTGGCCGGGCTGGAGCGTTCGGGCCGGGCCCGGAGCCTGCTGCACGCGATCCGCCGTGCGGCGGGGTTCCGGAAGCTGTCCGGGCTCACCTGGCGGCAGCTGGTCCAGGACGGCCTGGCCCTGCGGCACGGGAAGGAGCTGTCCTGGAGTCAGGTCCTGCTGGCCGCGAACACGCCGATGCTGCTCAGGTCGGCGATGGTGGACGGCCGTACGGATCTCGGGGTGATGGCGTCCGGGCAGGTCGCCGGGGTGATCGACGACCTGCCGTCGTGCGCCGAACTGGTGGACCGGATCATGAAGGAGGCGGAGGAGACACGGGAACGGCTCATGGCCCTCAAGTGAGGACTCACAGCCGCTCGATGATCGTCACGTTCGCCTGCCCACCGCCCTCGCACATGGTTTGGAGGCCGTACCGGCCGCCGGTGCGTTCCAGTTCGTGCAGGAGGGTCGTCATCAGCTTGACGCCGGTCGCGCCGAGCGGGTGGCCGAGGGCTATCGCGCCGCCGTTGACGTTGACCTTGGCGGGGTCGGCGCCGGTCTCCTTGAGCCAGGCGAGGACGACCGGGGCGAAGGCCTCGTTGATCTCGACCAGGTCGATGGCGTCGATGGTGAGGCCGGTCTTCTTCAGGGCGTGGGCGGTGGCCGGGATCGGGGCGGAGAGCATCCGGATGGGGTCCTCGCCGCGGACGGAGAGGTGGTGGACGCGGGCGCGGGGGCGCAGCCCGTGTTCGCGGACCGCCCGTTCGGAGGCGAGGAGCATGGCGGCGGCGCCGTCGGAGACCTGGGAGGAGCAGGCGGCGGTGATGGTGCCGCCGTCGAGGACCGGTTTCAGGGCGGCCATCTTCTCCAGGGAGGTGTCCCGGCGCGGCCCCTCGTCCACCGCGACCGGCCCGTAGGGGACCGTCTCCCGCTCGAAGCGGCCCTCGTCGATGGCGCGCAGCGCCCGCCGGTGGGAGCGCAGGGCGAACTCCTCCTGGTCCCGGCGGCTGATGCCCCACTTGGCGGCGATCATCTCGGCGCCGGCGAACTGGTTGACGGGCTGCCTGCCGTACCGGGCCCGCCAGCCCTCGCTGCCCAGGAAGGGGCCCTCGGTCAGTCCCAGCGGCTCGGCGGCCTGCCGGGAGGCGAAGGCGATGGGGATCTGGGACATGTTCTGGACACCGCCGGCGACCACCAGGTCCTGGGTGCCGGACAGGACGGCCTGGGCGGCGAAGTGCACGGCCTGCTGCGAGGAGCCGCACTGGCGGTCGACGGTGACGCCCGGCACCTCCTCGGGCAGCCCGGCCGCGAGCCAGCAGGTCCGGGCGATGTCACCGGCCTGCGGCCCCACGGCGTCGAGGCAGCCGAAGACGACGTCCTCGACGGCGGCCGGGTCCACGCCCGACCGTGCCACCAGGGCGGTCAGCACATGGGCGCCCAGATCGGCCGGGTGGACCCCGCTCAGTCCGCCCTTGCGCCGCCCGACCGGCGTGCGCACCGCTTCGACGATGTAGGCCTCGGCCATGTCAGCAACTCCCTCGGCAGAAAGGGGCTTTCAACGAATGGATGAGCTACTCACGGACGGCGATCCCGTCCAGCACCATCGACAGGTACTGCCGGGCGATCTCCTCCGGGCTGTGCTGCCCGCCGGGCCGGTACCAGGAGGCGGCGACCCACACCGTGTCGCGCACGAACCGGTAGGTGAGGCGGACGTCGAGGTCGGCGCGGAAGACGTGCGCGGCGACCCCGCGCTCCAGCGTCGACAGCCATGCCTTCTCGAACCTGCGCTGCGACTCGGCGAGGAAGCCGAACCGCTCCTGCGCGACCAGCTGCTTGCTCTCCTTCTGGTAGATGGCGACGGCGGCGCGGTGCCGGTCGATCTCCCGGAAGGACTCGGTGACCAGGGCTTCGAGGGTCTCGCGGGGACCGAGTCCGGCGTCCAGGACGGTGTCGTAGCCGTTCCAGAGCTCGTCGAGGAAGGTCCGCAGGATCTCCTCCAGCATCGACTCCTTGGAGTCGAAGTGGTAGTAGAGGCTGCCCGCGAGCATGCCCGCGTGGTCCGCGATCTTGCGTACGGTGGTGGCGTTGTAGCCCTGCTCGGCGAAGACCTCGGCGGCGGTTTCGAGGAGTTCGCGGCGTCGAGCCTGAGCGGCGGCGGCCGCGGGCCTTCTCGCGGCGGTCACCTGGGGCTTCTTCTTGGTCGGCACGGGCACATTCTCGTCCTACGGATGCTGGCTGCTGACGGAGAGGACCTCTCCGGTGAGGTAGGAGGAGTAGCCGGACGCCAGGAAGACGATGGCGTTGGCCACCTCCCACGGCTCGGCGTACCGCCCGAAGGCCTCGCGGGCGGTGAGCTCCTCCAGCAGCTCGGCCGACGTCACCTTCACCAGGTGCGGGTGCATGGCGAGGCTCGGTGCCACGGCGTTGACCCGCACGCCGTACCCGGCCGCCTCGATCGCCGCGCACCGGGTCAGCGCCATCACCCCGGCCTTGGCGGCGGCGTAGTGGGCCTGTCCGGCCTGGGCCCGCCAGCCGACGACGGAGGAGTTGTTGACGATCACCCCGCCGTGCCCGCTCTCGCGGAAGAGCCGCAGGGCGGCGCGCACGCACCGGAAGGTGCCGTTGAGGGTGACGTCGAGCACCCGCGACCATTGTTCGTCGCCCATGTCGACGAGCGCCGAGGTCCCGCCGAGGCCGGCGTTGTTGACGACGATGTCCAACCGTCCGTGCGCCCGCACGGCGGTGTCGAACAGGGCCTGCACCTGGGTCTCGTCGGTGACGTCGCAGGGCAGGGCGGTCACGGCTCCCGGATGGCGGCCGGCCAGCTCGGCCTCGTACTCCTTCAGCCGCCGCGCGTGTGCGTCACTGATCAGCACGCGGGCGCCCTCCTCCAGGAAACGGCGCGCGGTCGCCCCGCCGATCCCCGCCCCGGCCGCGGCCGTGATGACGGCGGTGCGCCCCTTGAGCAGCCCGTGCCCGGGCACGTACTCCGGCCTCTCGACGCCTGTCATGGGCCCACGCTAACCTACCAAACACTTGTTAGGGAAGGACGGTGACGGCGACCGTGGACCTGACCCACAGCCCGGCGGACGAGGAGTTCCGCGCCGAGGCCCGCAGCTGGCTCCGGGCGCATGTGCCGCGCGGTCCGCTCCCCTCCCTGGAGACGGCCGAGGGCTTCGCGGCGCACCGCGCCTGGGAGGCCGAACTGGCCGTGGACCGCTGGTCGGTGGTGTCCTGGCCCGAGGAGTACGGCGGCCGGGCCGCCGGGCTGCTGCGGTGGCTGGTCTTCGAGGAGGAGTACTGGGCGGCGGGCGCGCCGGGCCGAGTAGGGCAGAACGGCGTCAGCCTGCTCGCCCCGACCCTGTTCGAGCACGGGACCGAGGAGCAGCGGGCGCGGGTGCTGCCGCAGATGGCCACCGGGGAGGTGGTCTGGGCGCAGGCGTGGTCCGAGCCCGGGGCCGGTTCCGACCTTGCCTCCCTCACCTCCAGGGCCGTGCGGACGGACGGCGGCTGGCTGCTGACCGGCCAGAAGACCTGGTCGTCACGGGCGGCCTTCGCCGACCGCGCGTTCGGCCTCTTCCGCAGCGAGCCGCACCTGCCCAAGCCGCATCAGGGGCTCACCTACCTGATGTTCGATCTGCGCGCGCCGGGGGTGACCGTCCGCCCGATCGGCCGCGTGGACGGGAAACCGGCGTTCGCGGAGCTGTTCCTGGACGAGGTGTTCGTGCCCGACGAGGACGTGATCGGCGAGCCGGGCCAGGGCTGGCGGATCGCGATGTCGACGGCGGGGAACGAGCGGGGGCTGACCCTGCGGTCGCCGGGACGGTTCCTGGCCGCCGCCGACCGGTTGCGGGACCTCTGGCAGGCCCGGGGCGAACCGGAGTCCGCCGCGGCCCGGGTGGCCGACGCGGTCGTCGGCGCCCGCGCGTACCAGCTGTTCACCTATGCGGCCGCGGCCCGCTTCCTGGACGGCGAGTCGCTCGGCCCGGAGTCGAGTCTGAACAAGGTGTTCTGGTCGGAGCTGGACCTGGCGCTGCACGAGACGGCGCTCGATCTGCTGGGCGCCGAGGGCGAGCTGGCGGACACGCCGTGGTCGGAGGGCTACGTCTTCTCCCTCGCCGGCCCGATCTACGCGGGCACCAACGAGATCCAGCGCGACATCATCGCCGAGCGGCTGCTCGGCCTGCCGAAGGGACGCCGCTGACATGCGTTTCCTCCTCGACACCGAGCAGCGGGACTTCGCCGACGCCCTGCGGGGGCTGCTGACGGCAGCGGACACGCCGAGGGTGGTACGCGAGTGGAGCCGGGGCGAGCATGCGGGCGGGCGGGCGTTGTGGGGTCGTATCGGCGAGGCGGGGGTGTTCGGGCTGGCGGTGCCGGAGGAGTACGGCGGGATGGGCCGCCGGCCTGTCGAACTCGCGGTGGCCTTGACCGAGTTGGGGCGGTTCGCGGTGCCGGGGCCGGTGGCGGAGACGGTGGCGGCGGCCGTACTGCTCGATGACGGCGAGGGCCTCGCCAAGAGGTTCCTGCCGGGGATCGCGTCGGGAGAGACGGTGGCGACGGTCGCGTTCGAGAGGCACGGGTACGGGTTCGGGCTGGACGGGGACGCGGCCGATGTGCGGCTGGCGGCCACACCGGAGGGCCTGCGGCTGTCCCCCGGCGCCGGGGCGGTACGCCGGTCCCTGGACCCCGCCCGCCGGCTCACACCGCTCTTTCCCGTCGGTGACCTGATCAGCACGGAGCCGCCGTGGGCCGAGGCACTGACCTGGGCCCGGCTGGCCACGGCCGCGCAGGCGCTGGGGGTGGGGCTGGCCCTGCTCGACAGAACGGTGGCGTACGTGAGGCAGCGGACTCAGTTCGGCGTGCCCGTCGGGTCGTTCCAGGCGGTCCGGCATCGGCTGGCCGACGTGAGGATCGCGCTGGAGTTCGCCCGTCCGCTGGTCTTCGGGGCGGCGGTGACGATGACTCCGTCGGATGTGGCCGCGGCGAAGCTCAGCGCGTGCGAGGCGGCGTACGCCGGGGCGCGGGCCGCGCTGCAACTGCACGGGGCGATCGGTTACACGGCGGAGTACGACCTGTCGTTGTGGGTGACCAAGGCGCGGACGTTGCGGGGTGCCTGGGGGACGCCGGAGGAGTGCCGAGAGACGGTTCTCGGTCGTCGTTAGGCTGCGGGCCGGTGGGGGCTGGTCGCGCAGTTCCCCGCGCCCCTTCCGGGGCGCCTGCCCTCGGGGCGTTCTAGTGGTGGTCCCCGCTCGTGATCTCCCGGTACTCCTCCTTCGTCGGCTTCGGGATGTGGGTGTCGGGACCGAACATCCCCTTCGCCAGGCTCGCCCGTACCCGCTGTGCGACGGTGACCTTGCGCCGTACGCCGTTCGCGTCCTCCAGCGGCCCTATCTCGTAGGGCGGGTTCTGTTCGTGCTGGGTCAGGACGAACAGGCTTCCCTGGCTGAGGGGTTCGTGGACCTCGATGTACTCGCCGTGCGGGAGCAGCTTGATGAGGCCGGTCTCCCTGCCGTGCAGGACCTTGTCGCGGTCCCGGCGCTGCAGGCCGAGGCAGATCCGTTTGGTGGCGATGAAGGCGAGGACGGGGACGACGAAGACGGAGATCCGGACGAACCAGGTGATCGAGTTGATGGAGAGATGGAGATGGGTGGCCACGACGTCGTTGCCGCCGCCGATCAGGAGGACGAAGTAGAGGCTGAGCCAGGCCACGCCGAGGGCGGTGCGGACGGGGGCGTTGCGCGGGCGGTCGAGGATGTGGTGCTCGCGTTTGTCGCCGGTGATCCACGCCTCGATGAACGGGTAGACGCCGATGGCGAGCAGGAACAGCGGGAAGACCGAGAAGGGGATGAAGACGCCCAGTTCCAGGGTGTGGCCCCAGGCGTTGATCTCCCAGCCGGGCATGACGCGGATCAGGCCCTCGGAGAAGCCCAGGTACCAGTCGGGCTGGGCACCGGTGGTCACCAGGTCGGGGCGGTAGGGGCCGAAGGCCCACACCGGGTTGATGGTGGCGATGCCGCCGATGAACGCGAGGATGCCGAAGACGAGGAAGAAGAAGCCGCCGGCCTTGGCCATGTAGACCGGCAGGAAGGGCATGCCGACCACGCTCTTCTGGTCGCGTCCGGGCGCCGGGTACTGGGTGTGCTTGTGGTAGAAGACCAGGATCAGGTGGGCGACCACCAGGCCCAGCATGATCCCGGGCAGCAGCAGCACGTGGATCGGGAAGAACCGCGAGATGATGTCGTGGCCCGGGAACTCCCCGCCGAACAGGAACATCGAGATGTACGAGCCGACGATCGGGATCGACAGGATCGCGCCGTCGGCGAACCGGACGCCGGTGCCGGAGAGCAGGTCGTCGGGGAGCGAGTAGCCGGTCAGGCCGGTGAGGATGGCCAGGAACAGCAGGAGCCAGCCGAACAGCCAGTTGACCTCGCGGGGCTTGCGGAAGGCGCCGGTGAAGAACACCCGCATCATGTGGACGAGCATGCCGGCCACGAAGACCAGCGCCGCCCAGTGGTGGATCTGCCGGATCAGCAGGCCGCCGCGCACGTCGAAGCTGATGTGCAGCGTCGACTCGTACGCCTTGGTCATGATGATGCCGTTCAACGGCTGGTAGGTGCCGTGGTAGACGACCTCGGCACCGCTGGGCTCGAAGAACAGGGTGAGGTAGATGCCCGTGAGGATCAGGATGAGGAAGCTGTAGAGGCAGATCTCGCCCAGCATGAAGGACCAGTGGTCCGGGAACACCTTGCGCATGTTCGCCTTGGCCAGGCCGTAGATCCCCAGCCGGCTGTCGGCCCAGTCCGCGAGCTTCTCACCCTTGCCGGGCGGCTCCGCTCGCTGTGCCGAACTCCCCACCCGTGCCTGACCGTTCACCGTTCGTGCCGCGTCGTCCATACGTCGCGTCGCCTCCCCGCCGGATCACCCCTCAGGGTGGCATGCCGGAGCGCTACAGCCAACGGTGCCGCGTAAAGTCAGCCCGCCCCGACGATCCCCGCCGCCCGCGCCGCCGCCAGCCACTGCGGGAACTCGCCGACGAGACGGTCGTACAGCTCGCCGTCCGGCACCTTCGCCGGATCCGAGCCGGCGTGGAAGAAGCCCGCGTTGTCCACCGCCCGCCTGCCCGGCACCGCCAGTTCGTCGAGCTTGCGCAGGAAGTCGAACTGTTTGCTGTGCGGGTCGCCGAAGCCGACGAACTGCCAGAACAGCGGCAGCCTGGCCGCCTTGCACAGGTAGCGTTCCGCGGCGAGCTTGTTGATCGGGCCGCCGTCGGTCTGGAAGACGACCAGGGCGGGGGCGGTCGCGCCGCTGTCGAGGTAGTGGTCGATCACGGCGTCCATGGCCAGGTGGTAGCTGGTCTTGCCCATGTGCCCGAGCCCGGCCGCGATCTTCTCGATCCGGCCCGTGTGGCCGGCCAGCTCGATGTCGGTGACCGCGTCGATGTCGGTGCTGAAGAAGACGACAGGGACCCGGCCGTCGTCGTCCAGGTGCGCGGAGAGCCCCAGCACCCGGTCCGCGAGGGCCTGCACACTGCCGTCGGCGTAGTACGGCTTCATCGAGCCGGAGTAGTCGACGACCAGGTAGACGGCGGCACGGAGTCCGTCGAGTCCGTGCTTGGTGAGGGAGATTCCGGCCGACTTGTATGCGTCGACCAGCGCGGGCGCGGTCTGCTCCACCTTGCTGAGACTGATCGCGGCCATGCCCTGCTCCCCCTCACCCGTGGTTCAGGAGGCCGAGGTTACTTGATCGGCGAAAGGCGGCGGCGCCTGCCCAGTCGTCCGGTCGGGGACTGTGGGGCAGGCGCCGTCAGTGTTCCGTACGCCGTTGTACGGGACGTTCTGTGGGGTGACGGGTCAGACCATCAGCGAGCGGTCCGTCGGGCGGATCGGGGCCGGGAGGTCGCTCGCTCCGGTGAGGAAGCGGTCGACGCCCTTGGCGGCCGAGCGGCCCTCGGCGATCGCCCAGACGATCAGGGACTGGCCGCGGCCGGCGTCACCGGCGACGAAGACACCGGGGACGTTGGTCTGGAAGTCGGCGTCGCGGGCGACGTTGCCGCGCTCGTCGAGGTCGAGACCGAACTGCTCGACCACGCCGTTGACCCGGTCGGTGCCGGTGAAGCCCATGGCGAGGGTGACCAGCTGGGCCGGGATCCTGCGCTCGGTGCCCGGCTTCGAGGTCAGCTTGCCGTCGACGAACTCCACCTCGGTGAGGTGCAGCCACTGGACGTTGCCGTCCTCGTCGCCCTCGAAGTGGGTGGTGGAGACGGAGTAGACCCGCTCGCCGCCCTCCTCGTGCGCCGAGGTGACCTTGTAGAGCATCGGGAAGGTCGGCCACGGCTGGTTCGGCGCGCGGTCCTCGCCCGGACGGGGCATGATCTCCAGCTGGGTGACGGAGGCCGCGCCCTGGCGGTGGGCGGTGCCCACGCAGTCCGCGCCGGTGTCGCCGCCGCCGATCACGACCACGTGCTTGCCCTCGGCCGAGACGGGGGACGTGACGTAGTCGCCCTCCTGCACCTTGTTGGCCAGGGGGAGGTACTCCATCGCCTGGTACACGCCCTTCAGCTCCCGCCCGGGGACGGGGAGGTCACGGGCGGTGGTGGCACCGGCGGCGATGACGACCGCGTCGTACCGCTTCTTCAGGTCGGTCGCCTTGAGGTCGATGCCGATCTCGATACCGGTACGGAAGCGGGTGCCCTCCGCGCGCATCTGCTCGATACGGCGGTTGATGTGCCGCTTCTCCATCTTGAACTCGGGGATGCCGTAGCGGAGCAGGCCGCCGATGCGGTCGGCGCGCTCGTAGACGGCGACGGTGTGGCCGGCCCGGGTCAGCTGCTGGGCGGCGGCCAGGCCCGCGGGGCCCGAGCCGATGACGGCGACGGTCTTGCCGGACAGGCGCTCGGGGGCTTGCGGGGCGACGGTCCCGGCCTCCCACGCCTGGTCGATGATGGAGACCTCGACGTTCTTGATGGTGACGGCCGGCTGGTTGATGCCGAGCACGCACGCCGACTCGCAGGGCGCCGGGCACAGGCGGCCCGTGAACTCCGGGAAGTTGTTCGTGGCGTGCAGGCGCTCCGACGCGGCCGGCCAGTCCTCGCGGTAGGCGAAGTCGTTCCACTCGGGGATCAGGTTCCCGAGCGGACAGCCGTTGTGGCAGAACGGGATGCCGCAGTCCATGCACCTGCTGGCCTGCTTGCTGATGATCGGCAGCAGCGAGCCCGGGACGTAGACCTCGTTCCAGTCCTTGACGCGGTCGGCGACGGGACGGGTCTTGGCGACCTCACGGCCGTGGTTCAGGAAGCCCTTCGGGTCAGCCATTGATCGCCGCCTCCATCATCTTCTCGTGGGTCTCGGTCTCGGAGAGACCCGCTCGCTCGGCGGCGTCCTTGGCGGCGAGCACTGCCTTGTACGTGCTGGGGATGATCTTGCTGAACCGCTGCACGGCCGTGTCCCAGTCGGCGAGCAGCTTCTCGGCGACCGTCGAGCCGGTGTCCTCGGCGTGGCGGCGCACCACTTCGTGCAGCCACTGCTTGTCCGCGTCGTCCAGGGCCTCGATCGCGTCCACGTTGCCGACGTTGACGTTGTCGCGGTTCAGGTCGATCACGTAGGCGACACCGCCCGACATGCCGGCCGCGAAGTTGCGGCCCGTCTCGCCGAGGACCACCGCGTGACCGCCGGTCATGTACTCGCAGCCGTGGTCGCCCACGCCCTCCGAGACCACCAGCGCACCGGAGTTACGGACGCAGAATCGTTCACCCGTACGACCGCGCAGGAACAGCTCGCCACCGGTCGCGCCGTACGCGATGGTGTTGCCCGCGATCGTCGAGAACTCGGCGAGGTGGTCGGCGGCCCGGTCGGGACGCACGATCACACGGCCGCCGGAGAGGCCCTTGCCGACGTAGTCGTTGGCGTCGCCCTCCAGGCGGAGCGTGACACCGCGCGGCAGGAAGGCGCCGAAGGACTGGCCGGCCGAGCCGGTGAAGGTGATGTCGATGGTGTCGTCGGGCAGGCCCGCGCCGCCGAACTTCTTCGTCACCTCGTGGCCGAGCATGGTGCCGACCGTGCGGTTGATGTTGCGCACCTTGATCTGGGCGCGCACCGGCTGGGCGTCGGTGGCGCTGGAGGCGGCCAGGGCGTCGGAGGCGAGCTTGATCAGCTCGTTGTCCAGGGCCTTCTCCAGGCCGTGGTCCTGCGCGATGGTCTGGTGCAGCGCCGCGCCCTCGGGCAGCTCGGGCACGTGGAAGAGCGGGGCCAGGTCCAGGCCCTGCGCCTTCCAGTGGTTGACGGCACGGGTGACGTCGAGCGTCCCGGCGTGGCCGACGGCCTCCTCGATGGAGCGGAAGCCCAGCTCGGCGAGGATCTCGCGGACCTCCTCGGCGATGAACCTGAAGAAGTTCACCACGTACTCGGCCTTGCCGGAGAAGCGGTCGCGCAGCACCGGGTTCTGGGTGGCGACGCCGACGGGGCAGGTGTCGAGGTGGCAGACGCGCATCATGATGCAGCCGGAGACGACGAGCGGCGCGGTCGCGAAACCGAACTCCTCGGCGCCGAGCAGCGCGGCGATGACGACGTCACGGCCGGTCTTCAGCTGGCCGTCGGTCTGCACGACGATGCGGTCGCGCAGGCCGTTGAGCAGCAGGGTCTGCTGGGTCTCGGCGAGGCCGAGCTCCCAGGGGCCGCCCGCGTGCTTCAGCGAGGTCAGCGGGGAGGCACCGGTACCGCCGTCGTGGCCGGAGATGAGCACCACGTCCGCGTGCGCCTTGGACACACCGGCCGCGACCGTGCCGACGCCGACCTCGGAGACCAGCTTGACGTGAATCCGCGCCTGCGGGTTCGCGTTCTTGAGGTCGTGGATCAGCTGGGCCAGGTCCTCGATGGAGTAGATGTCGTGGTGCGGCGGCGGCGAGATCAGGCCGACACCCGGGGTGGAGTGCCGGGTCTTGGCGACCCACGGGTAGACCTTGTGGCCGGGCAGCTGGCCGCCCTCGCCGGGCTTGGCGCCCTGGGCCATCTTGATCTGGATGTCGTCCGCGTTGACCAGGTACTCCGAGGTCACGCCGAAGCGGCCGGAGGCGACCTGCTTGATGGCGCTGCGCCGCGCCGGGTCGTACAGGCGGTCCGGGTCCTCGCCGCCCTCACCGGTGTTGGACTTGCCGCCCAGCTGGTTCATGGCGATGGCGAGGGTCTCGTGGGCCTCGCGCGAGATGGAGCCGTAGGACATGGCACCGGTCGAGAACCGCTTGACGATCTCGGAGACCGGCTCGACCTCGTCGACGGAGATGGCTTCCCGGTCGCTCTTGAAGCCGAAGAGGCCGCGCAGCGTCATCAGCCGCTCGGACTGCTCGTTCACGCGGTCCGTGTACTTCTTGAAGATGTCGTAGCGGTTCGCGCGGGTCGAGTGCTGGAGGCGGAAGACCGTCTCCGGGTCGAACAGGTGCGGCTCGCCCTCGCGGCGCCACTGGTACTCGCCGCCTATGTCGAGGGCGCGGTGCGCAGGGGCGATGCCGGAGGCCGGGTACGCCTTGGCGTGGCGGGCGGCGACCTCCTTGGCGATGACGTCGATGCCGACGCCGCCGATCTTGGAGGCGGTGCCGTTGAAGTACTTGTCGACGAAGCCCGCTTCGAGACCGACGGCCTCGAAGACCTGGGCGCCGCGGTAGGAGGCGACCGTCGAGATGCCCATCTTGGACATGACCTTCAGGACGCCCTTGCCGAGGGCGTAGATCAGGTTGCGGATGGCCTGCTCGGACTCCATGCCCGGCAGGAAGGTGCCCGCGCGGGTCAGGTCCTCGACCGACTCCATGGCCAGGTACGGGTTGACGGCGGCGGCGCCGAAGCCGATCAGCAGGGCGACGTGGTGGACCTCGCGGACGTCACCGGCCTCGACCAGCAGACCCACCTGGGTGCGCTGCTTGGTGCGGATGAGGTGGTGGTGGACGGCCGCGGTGAGCAGCAGCGAGGGGATCGGCGCGTGCTCGGCGTCCGAGTGCCGGTCCGAGAGGACGATCAGCCGGGCGCCGTTCTCGATGGCCGCGTCGGCCTCGGCGCAGATCTCCTCGATCCGCGCGGCGAGGGTGTCGCCGCCGCCGGAGACCCGGTACAGGCCGGACAGGGTCGCGGCCTTGAAGCCGGGCATGTCGCCGTCGGCGTTGATGTGGATGAGCTTGGCCAGCTCGTCGTTGTCGATCACCGGGAAGGGCAGCACGACCGAGCGGCAGGACGCGGCGTTCGGGTCGAGCAGGTTGCCCGCGGGGCCGAGGGACGAGCGCAGACTCGTCACCAGCTCTTCCCGGATCGCGTCCAGCGGCGGGTTGGTGACCTGCGCGAACAGCTGGGTGAAGTAGTCGAAGAGCAGGCGCGGGCGCTCGCTCAGCGCGGCGATCGGCGAGTCGGTGCCCATGGAGCCGATCGGCTCGGCGCCGGCCTTGGCCATCGGCGCGAGGATGACGCGCAGCTCTTCCTCGGTGTAGCCGAAGGTCTGCTGGCGGCGGGTGACCGAGGCGTGGGTGTGCACGATGTGCTCGCGCTCGGGCAGGTCGGAGAGCTCGATCTCCCCGGCCTCCAGCCACTCGGCGTAGGGCTGCGCGGCGGCGAGGCCGGCCTTGATCTCGTCGTCCTCGATGATGCGGTGCTCGACGGTGTCGACGAGGAACATCTTGCCGGGCTGCAGGCGGCCCTTGCGGACGACCCTGGCGGGGTCGATGTCGAGGACGCCGACCTCGGAGCCGAGGACGACCAGGCCCTCGTCGGTGACCCAGTAGCGACCGGGACGCAGACCGTTGCGGTCGAGAACGGCGCCGACCTGGGAGCCGTCGGTGAAGGTGACGCAGGCGGGGCCGTCCCAGGGCTCCATCATCGTGGAGTGGAAGCCGTAGAAGGCGCGGCGGGCCGGGTCCATGGAGTCGTGGTTCTCCCACGCCTCCGGGATCATCATCAGCACGGAGTGCGGCAGCGAACGCCCGCCCAGGTGCAGGAGCTCCAGCACCTCGTCGAAGGAGGCCGAGTCGGAGGCGTCGGGCGTACAGATCGGGAAGACCCGGTCCAGCTTGTCCTGCGGGCCGAACAGGTCGGAGACCAGCTGGGACTCGCGGGCGACCATCCAGTTCCGGTTGCCCTTGACGGTGTTGATCTCACCGTTGTGGGCGACGAAGCGGTAGGGGTGGGCGAGCGGCCACGACGGGAAGGTGTTCGTGGAGAACCGGGAGTGCACGAGCGCGATCGCGGACGCGAAGCGGCGGTCGGACAGGTCCGGGAAGAAGGGCTCCAGCTGGCCCGTGGTCAGCATGCCCTTGTAGACGATGGTCCGCGCGGACAGCGACGGGAAGTAGACGTCGGCCTCGCGCTCGGCGCGCTTGCGCAGCACGAAGGCCTTGCGGTCCAGCGCGATGCCCTCGCTGGCGCCGTCGGTGACGAAAACCTGCCGGAAGACCGGCATGGTGGAGCGGGCGGTGGCGCCGAGCAGCCCCGGTGCGACCGGAACCTCGCGCCAGCCGAGGACGGTGAGGCCCTCCTCGTCCGCGATCGTCTCGATCTGCGAGACGGCGTTCTCGGTGCCGTCCTCCGGGAGGAAGGCGATACCCACGGCGTACGAACCGGCCGCCGGCAGCTCGAATCCGGACACCTCGCGGAAGAAGGCGTCGGGCACCTGGGAGAGCAGGCCCGCGCCGTCACCGGAGTCGGGCTCGGAGCCGGTCGCGCCGCGGTGCTCAAGGTTGCGCAGAACCGTGAGCGCCTGCTCGACCAGCGCATGGCTCGCCTCGCCGGTGAGGGTGGCCACGAAGCCGACGCCACAGGCGTCGCGTTCGTTGCGGGGGTCGTACATACCCTGCGCAGCAGGGCGAGCATCCATGAACGACCAGTTTCGGCCGTTCGTGGAGTGCTGGGACGGCTGGCGCGGCGTACGCATCGGCTCTCCCGTCGTCGTCAGTGGCGTATAGCAGGTGCCGAGGGACGACGCTGGCCCTCTGCGTTTTTGTTGCGAAATTTCACGCAGGTTACATGATGGAGCGGTTCTCGGGAACTGGATACACCGTTCCAACATGCGGACGCCGCAGGGGTTTACGGCGACGTACCGCTCAAAGCGGTGAAGGTGGTGGGGGACCGATCCGGACAGATCCGTGTCCATCGGTCCGCAGGGGCGGGGGTGAGCGTCGCGCCACCCCACAGGTGCATGGCAGGCCTCATTGCCTGCGGCGCTTACGGCTCATGCCCAGTGGTTAAGCATTCGAAACCAGCGAGTAACGGGTACTTATGCGGCCCAACGCATAGCTACCAGTCGCACTATCCTACGACCGTCCCGAACAGGGTGCCCAGGGCGTACGTCACACCGGCCGCCGCGCCACCCAGCGCGAGCTGCCGCAGACCGCTGAACCACCAGCTCCGCGCGGTCACCCTGGCCACCACGGCACCGCACCCGAACAGTCCGGCGAGCGCCAGCAGCAGGGCGGGCCAGAGCGCGGTCGCGCCGAGCAGGAACGGCAGCACGGGCAGCAGCGCGCCCAGCGCGAACGACCCGAAGGACGAGACGGCGGCGACCAGCGGCGAGGGCAGGTCACCGGGGTCGATCCCGAGCTCCTCGCGGGCGTGTATCTCCAACGCCTGCTCGGGGTCGGCGGACAGCTGCCGGGCGACCTCCCGGGCCAGCTCCGGCTCGACGCCCCTCGCCTCGTACAGCGCGGCCAGCTCGGCCTCCTCGTCCTGCGGGTGCCTGCGCAGCTCGCCGCGCTCCACGTCCAGCTCGGCCTCGACGAGCTCGCGCTGCGAGGCGACGGAGGTGTACTCGCCGGCGGCCATCGAGAAGGCGCCGGCGGCCAGGCCCGCGAGTCCGGTGATGACGATGGTCTGATGACCGACGGCCCCGCCCGCCACACCGGTCATCAGGGCGAGGTTGGAGACCAGCCCGTCCATGGCACCGAAGACGGCGGGCCGCAGCCATCCGCCGTTGACGTCCCGGTGGGTGTGGTTGTCGCGGTGGGCTTCGTGCAGGGTCGCCTGGGTCTCGATCACGGCCATGAGGGGTCCCCCAAAAGGTCTCTCAGCGCGCCCCGGATAAGCTGAGGCAAAGCTAACTTTGGACAAGTTCTATCTTTTGACAACGCTGACACTACGCCGGGGCATTCCGCGCCGCCAGCAAGGAAAGGCTGGGCTAACCTGCGGTTTTATCCCTCCCCGCTCACACGCGCGAGGTACTGCACAGATGTCGACCGGGTGATGTGGAGGCCCGTCAGGCTGCGGTCAACCGCCGTTGGTGGGACACATCCGCAAACGGTTCCGCGTCCCCGCGCGAAACCCCTCCCGGAGAGGCCCGCCCATGTCCTCGATCACCTGCACCCCACCGGTCCCCGCTCCCGGGGAGCCCGCCCCCGAACTGCGCGACCGGGCTCGGGGCGCGCTGCTGGGCCTGGCCGTGGGCGACGCGCTCGGGGCGCCGGCGGAGAACATGAAGCCCTCCGAGATCCGCGCCCGCTGGGGCCGCATCACGGGATACGTGACCGACCGCCCCGCCGGTACGGACGACACCGAGTACGCGATCTTCTCCGGCCTCCTCCTCGCCCGGCACGGCTCGGCCCTCACCCCGGCCCATGCCGAGGCGGCCTGGCACGAGTGGATCGCCGACCGCGCCGAGGGCCCCTTCAAGGGCGCGGGCTTCAGCGAACGCGGCACCCTGGAGAACCTCCGGCGGGGCCTGGCCGCCCCCATCTCCGCCCAGCACCGGCACGCCTGGAGCGACGGCCTGGCCATGCGGGCGGCCCCCTTCGGCGTCTTCGCGGCGGGCCGCCCCGCCGAGGCGGCCCGGCTCGTCGCCGTCGACGGCTCGGTGAGCCACGAGGGCGAGGGCATCTACGGCGGCCAGGCGGTGGCGGCGGGGGTCGCGGCGGCGATGGCGGGAGCCCCGCCCACGGCGGTGGTCGCGGCGGCGCTCGCGGTGATCCCGGACGACTCCTGGACCGCCCGCTCCCTGCGCCGCGCGGTGTCGGTGGCCCACCGCGGCGAACGGGCGGTGCGCTCCGCGGTGGTCATCGGCGGCTACCCGTGGACCGACCTGGCCCCGGAGGCGGTGGCCCTGGCCTTCGGCGCGTACGCGGCGGCGGACGGCGACTTCCGGGACGCGGTGCTGACAGCCGTGAACATGGGGCGCGACGCGGACACGACGGCCGCGGTGGCCGGCGCGCTGGCGGGCGCGACGATGGGAGAGACGTCGATCCCGCCGGAGTGGGCAGCGGCGATCGGCCCGGCGCGCGGCAGCTGCCTGCCGTCGATGGCGGGGCAGCATGTGCTGGAGGTGGCGGAACTCCTGACGGGTTCGGCTTCGCCACAGACCGAGCCACAACCCTGCGCACCAGCCTCTCTGCCCACCGAGCCACAACCCTCCGCACCAGCCTCTCTGCCCACCGAGTCGGGTGGTGGGTGGGCGAGGTCCCGGGGGTCCAGGGGGCGGAGCCCCCTGGGGGCCGGCTGCAGCGAGGGGCTCCGGTGAACCGGCGGCACATCGAGGGGCTTCTCCTCGGCCTCGCCGCGGGCGACGCCGCCGGCTGGCCTTCCGCGCGGCACCGCGCATCCCGCATGCCGGAATGGACCCGCCGCCTCACCCGCGAACTCGACACCTTCGCCGAACAGAACGCGACCACCACCCTCCCCGTCCCCATCGCCCTCAACCAACCCCCCGAGCCCCTCCGCCTCGGCCCCTCCGACGACGCCGAGTGGGCGGCCTTCGCCGCTGAAGCCGTCCTGCGCGCCGGCGACGACACCGCCCTCGGCGACCTCAGCCGTGAGCTCCGCACCCGTGCCGCCATCGACCTCACCTGGACCGCGGTCGCCTCCGAGGTCGCCGCCGCGGCCGAACGCGCCCCAGAGGTCGAGTCGGCCGTACTCCCCCTGCGTGCCCGCATCTCCGTCCGCGCCGGTCTCGGCAACCTCGCCGCCGGCCTGCGCCCGCCCGCCACCGGCCACGACAACCCGCACTACTTCGACGACGCCGCCTGCGTCCGCGCCTGCGCGCTCGCCGTCGCCCACCCCGGCGACCCCCAACGCGCCGCCGACCTCGCCGAGTTCGACGCCCGCTACACCCAGGACGGCGACGGCGTGCACGGCGCCCGTGCCATGGCCGCGGCCCTCGCGCTCGCCCTCGTCGGCGCCGAGGTCGAGACCTGCGTGGCCGCAGCCCTCACCGAACTCCCCGAGTCCACCGAGATCGGCCGCAACGCCCGCCACGCCCTGACCCTCACCGGCGCCACGGACACGGCATTCGCCCTCGTCCCCCTCCTCGAACACCAAATCGTCGACCACGTCTACAGCTACGGCATCGCCGCCGCCGAAACCGTCCCGGTCGCCCTCGCCCTCGCCACCGCCGCGCGCGGCCGGATCGCCGAGGCCGTACCCGCCGCCGCCTGCCTCTCCCGGGTCGCCGACTCGGCCCCCGCCCTCGCCGGCGCCCTCACCGGCGCCCTCGGCGGCGCCGATTCGATCCCGCCGTCCTGGCGGGACGCCTGCCGCACCCTCTCCGGCTGCGCCCTCCCCCGCCTCACCGGCACGGACCTCGTGGAACTCGCCGAACTCCTGGAAGCCACACAACCGGCCCGTCCAGGTGGATGATTCGGTGCATGACGCCCAAAGGAGAAGAAAGCGCCGGAGCTTCGCTCGACGACCGGATCACCGGAGCACTGGTCGGGGCCGCGGTCGGTGACGCCCTCGGCGGTCCGGTCGAGGGCTACTCCCCCGACCAGATCCTCGAACGCCACGGCGGCCGCGTCCACGGCATCGTCGGCCCCTGGAACGGCGACGACTGGCGCACCGCCCGCCCCATCGCGCCGTACCACAAGGGCGACGGGCACGTCACCGACGACACCTTGATGACCCATGCGCTGGTCCGGGTGTACGGCCGGGTCCGCGACCATCTCGACGCGTACGCGATCGCCGACCACCTGGTCCCCGACCTGATGACCAACCCCCGCTGGATCCCGGAACTGGAGACGGAGACCATCCCCCTCCACCGGATCTTCCTCGCGGAGAAGTGGCTGGCGACCCGCCTCCACTACGGCCATACCGACCCCCGGGAAGCCGGCGTCGGCAACATCGTCAACTGCGGTGCGGCGATGTACATGGCCCCGGTCGGCCTGGTCAACGCGGCACACCCGCGGGCCGCGTACGCCGAGGCGCTGGACATCACGGGCGCCCACCAGTCGTCGTACGGCAGGGAGGCGGCGGGCGTCTTCGCGGCGGCGGTGGCGGCGGCAGCGGCGCCCGGCGCGACACCGGACTCGGTCGTCACGGCCTGTCTGTCCCTGGCGAAGGACGGCACCCGCGAGGCGATCGAACACGTCTGTGAAACGGCGGCACAGCACTCCGACTTCGAGTCCGCGCTCGTCCCGCTCCGCGCCGCCGTCGCCCCCTACGACACGGTCGGCCCGGACTACCGCGCCCCCTCCCTCGGCGCCCGCCGCCCCTCCCGCCTCCACGCCATCGAGGAACTCCCCGTCGCCCTGGGCATGTTGCTGGTGGCCGACGGCGACTACCGCCAGGCCGTGCTCGGTTCCGTCAACTACGGCCGGGACTGCGACTCCATCGCGACGATGGCGGGCGCGATCGCCGGCGCGCTGGGCTCGCCGGTTCCGGAGGACTGGTCGAAGCGGGTCGCGGAGGCCAGCCGCCTCGACCTCTGGGAACCGCCCCGCACGCTGGCCGCCGTGACCCGCGAGATCTTCACCCTCGACAGGGAACGCCGCCGCGCCCACGAGGAGTCCTTCGCCCGCCTCGGAGGCCCGAGTTGCTCCGTCTGACCTGGGTCCAGCCGGAGGATCTGCTGGGCCATGAGCTGCGCCAGGCCCGGCAGGACGGCCGGGAGCCCTCGGCCGTCGAGGCGAGGTGGCGGGCGGCGGGGGGCACGGACGCACCGAGCCGGGCCGGTGCGTCGGAGCGGCGGGCCTCGCGCTATCTCCGCCAGCTGGCGGAGGACCTGCTCGACGAACTCGCGGACCTGCCGAGCAGATTGAACGAGCCGACGGATCTGGACGACATCAAGGCGCTGTGTCCGCAGTGGCCGTCGTACAGCTGCGGCCCGGTGGGGGCTGATCGCGCCCACGCGGCGGAGCCGCAGATGTCTCAGCCCCGCGCCCCTGAAGGGGCGCTGTCCAGCCGCCCCCTTTCAGCTCCACAGCTGCGGGCAGGCGTGCCGCAGGGCGGCACGGGTGGGCGCAGCGGCACCCGGCCAGCGCCGGCAAGCGTCCCCACCCCGCCCCAGCCCCCACCCGCCCGCGCCTATCACGCCGCCTGGCTCGGCAGAGCCGTCGGCTGTCTTCTCGGCAAGCCCGTAGAGAAGCTCCCCCTGCACGCCATCCGCGAACTCGCCCGCGCCACCGGCAACTGGCCTCTGAACCAGTACTTCACCGCCCACGGCGTCCCGGCCGAACTCCTCTCCGCCCACCCCTGGAACCGCCGCTCGGCCCTCACCTCCCTCGCCGAGAACATCGACGGCATGCCCGAGGACGACGACCTCAACTACCCCCTCCTCAACCTCCTCCTGCTCCAACGCCACAGCAAGGACTTCACCACCACCGACGTCGCCGCGCTCTGGCTCGACGAACTCCCCGCCGGCTGTACCTTCACCGCCGAACGCATCGCCTACCGCAACCTCCTCACCGGCATCGAGCCCCCGCACACCGCCCGCCACCGCAACCCCTTCCGGGAGTGGATCGGCGCCCTCATCCGCGCCGACGTGCACGGCTGGACCAACCCCGGCGACCCGGCCGCCGCGGCCGAACAGGCCCACCGCGACGCCACCCTCACCCACACGGCCAACGGCGTCTACGCGGCGATGTTCACGGCGGCCGTCATCGCCACCGCCGCCACCGGCACCCACGACGTCCACGCCTGTCTGCGCACCGGCCGCACGGTGATCCCGCCCCGCTCCCGGCTGGCCCACGCCGTCGACCACGCGATCCGGCTCGCCGAAGAACACGACGACTTCGACACCGTCGTGGACGAACTCCACGCCGCCCACTCCCCCACCCACCACTGGGTGCACGCCATCCCCAACACCGCTCTGATCGCCGCCGCCCTCACCCACGCCGACGGCGACTTCACCGGCTCCGTCTGCCGCGCGGTGAGCGGCGGTTGGGACACCGACTCGAACGGGGCGACCGCCGGCTCCGTCGCCGGTCTGCTCGCGGGCGACCCCGACGCGCTCCCCGACCGCTGGACGACCCCGCTCAAGAACCGACTCGCCACCTCCGTCGCCGGCTTCGACAGCACCGGCTTCGACACCCTCGCCCACCTCACCCACCTGGAGGCGACCCGCTCATGACCCACATCGCCGTACTCGGCAGCATGAACATGGACCTCGTCGCGTACGCCGAGAAGGCCCCGCAGCTCGGCGAGACCGTGACGGGACGGGCGTTCCGCACGATCCCCGGCGGCAAGGGAGCCAACCAGGCGATCGCCGCCGCCCGCGCCGGCGCCACCGTCTCGATGATCGGCGCGGTCGGCCACGACGTCTACGGCGCCCGGATGCGCGAGACCCTCGAACACTCCGGCGTGGACACGGACTCGCTGCGCACGATCGAGGGCCCCTCCGGCACCGCGCACATCGTCGTGGACGACGAGGGCGGCAACGCGATCGTGGTGGTCCCCGGCGCGAACGGCACCGTCGACCACCTGGCGCCCGGCGACGAGGGCGTCATCGCCTCCGCCGACACGCTCCTGCTCCAGCTGGAGATCCCCCTCGCCGCGGTGGTGGCCGGTGCGCAGGCCGCCCGCCGCCACGGCGTCCGGACCATCCTCACTCCGTCCCCCGCCCACCCGCTCCCGTTCGAACTCCTCCACAACATCGACCTGCTGGTGCCCAACGAGCGGGAGGCGGCCACCCTCACCGACCGCGGTGACCCGCGCGACGCGGCGGCCGCGCTCCTCGACCGGGTACCGCAGGTCGTGGTCACGCTCGGCGCGGCCGGCAGCCTCTACCTCACCCGCGACGCCGTCCCCCTCGTCATCCCCGCACCCCGGGTGACCGCCGTCGACTCGACGGGCGCGGGCGACACCTTCGTCGGCGCCCTCGCGGTGGCCCTGGCCGAGGAGAAGCCGATCCGCGAGGCCCTGTCCTGGGCGGCCGCCGCGGCGGCGATCTCCGTACAACGGGAGGGGGCGACGGAGTCGATGCCGTACCGCCCGGAGATCGAGGCCCAGTACACCGCATGAGTACGACACCCACGACACCCACGACACCCACGACACCCACGACACCCACGACAGCCACGACAGCCACGACAGCCACGACAGCCACGACAGCCACGAGTACGGCGGTGCACCCCGAGTCCCCGCCCCCTCCGCCGCCCCTCACCGGTCTGCGCGTCCTCGATCTCGCCACCCTCTTCGCCGGCCCGCTCGCCGCCACCCTGCTCGGTGACTTCGGCGCCGAGGTCATCAAGGTCGAGCACCCCGCCAAACCCGACCCCTCCCGGGGCCACGGCCCGGCCAAACAGGGCGTCGGCCTGTGGTGGAAGCTGCTCGGCCGCAACAAGCGCACCCTCACCCTCGACCTGTCCAAGCCCGGCGGCCGAGCCACCCTGCTCCGGCTCGCCGCCACCGCCGACGTGATCATCGAGAACTTCCGCCCCGGCACCCTGGAGAAGTGGGACCTGGGGTGGGAGGAGCTGTCCGCCGCCAACCCCCGGCTGGTCCTGACCCGGGTCACCGCCTTCGGCCAGTTCGGCCCCTACGCCCACCGCCCCGGCTTCGGCACCCTCGCCGAGGCGATGAGCGGCTTCGCGGCGATCACCGGCGAGCCGGACGCCCCGCCGACCCTGCCCCCGTTCGGGCTCGCCGACTCCATCGCGGCGCTGGCGACCGCGTACGCCGTCATGACCGCGCTCGCGGCCCGGGACCGCACCGGCGAGGGCCAGGTCGTCGACATGGCGATCATCGAGCCGATCCTGGCCGTCCTCGGCCCCCAGCCCACCTGGTACGACCAGCTCGGCTACGTCCAGGCACGCACCGGCAACCGGTCCGCCAACAACGCCCCGCGCAACACCTACCGCACGGCGGACGGGAGCTGGGTCGCGGTGTCCACCTCGGCCCAGTCGATCGCGGAACGCGTGCTGCGGCTGGTCGGGCGCCCGGAGCTGATCGACGAGCCGTGGTTCGCGACCGGTGCCGGCCGGGCCGCGCACGCCGACGTCCTCGACGCGGCCGTCGGCGGCTGGGTCGCCACCCGCTCCCGTGCCGAGGTGCTGGCCGAGTTCGAGAAGGCGGAGGCGGCGGTCGCGCCGATCCAGGACGTACGGGACGTCATGGAGGACCCCCAGTACCAGGCCCTCAACACGATCACCACCGTCCCCGACCCCGAACTGGGCCCGCTGCGCATGCAGAACGTCCTCTTCCGGCTCTCGGCCACCCCCGGCGCGATCCGCTGGACCGGCCGCCCGCACGGCGCCGACACGGACGAGGTCCTGACCGAGCTGGGCCTGACCCCGGCCCAGGTACGGGCCCTGCGCGCGGAGGGCGCCGTATGACCACCGTGCCCTTCCCCCTGACCTGGCTGTACGTCCCCGGCGACCGGCCGCACGTCGTCGCCAAGGCGCTGGCCTCCGGAACCGACGTGGTGGTGATCGACCTGGAGGACGCGGTCGCCCCCGACCGCAAGGACTACGCCCGCGCGGCCACCGCCGACCTCCTCACCCACCACCAGCCGGTCCCGGTCCACGTCCGGATCAACGGCCTGGACACGCCCTGGGCACAGGCCGACGTCCAGGCCCTGCTCGGCCTCCCCGGCCTCGACGGGCTGCGCCTCCCGAAAGTGACGAGCCCCGAAGACATCCGCCACCTGGCCACCCGGACCGCCGTCCTCCCTCTCTACGCCCTGCTCGAATCGGCCCTCGGCATCGAACACGCCTACGCCATCGCCGGCGCCCACCCCGCCCTGCGGGGCATCTCCCTGGGCGAGGCGGACCTACGGGCCGACCTGGGGGTACGGGACGACATCGGCCTCGACTGGTCCCGGTCCCGGATCGTCGTCGCCGCGCGGGCCGCGGGTCTCGCCCCACCGCCCCAGTCGGTCCACCCCGACACCCGCGACCTCAACGGCCTCGCCGCCTCCTGCGCGCACGGCCGCGCCCTGGGCTTCCTGGGCCGCGCCGCGATCCACCCCCGCCAGCTCCCGATCATCGAACGGGCCTACCTCCCCACGGAGGCCGAACTGGAACAGGCGGAGACGGTCATCAAGGCGGCCACCACGGAACAGGGCGCCCAGGCCCTCCCCGACGGCAGCTTCATCGACGCAGCGGTGGTAGCAGCGGCCCGCAGAACCCTCTCCCTGGTGAACCGCCGCTGACCCCTTCCGCAGGCGACCCCCTTCGCCGGCATTTTCTTCCGCCGCAACGGCGAGACCCACAACGGCGTTGTCCGGCGGTGCCGGACTCGGCGCGACCCGTCGGTCCGCACACGAAGAGGGCGCCCGGTTCGATCCCGGGCGCCCTCTTCGTCGTACGGCAGCAGGTCAGCTCTTCTTGGTCCCCGACCCGGCCTCGTCCTTGACCTCGTCCTTGGCCTCGTCGTCGGCGTCATCCTCGGCCTTGGACTCGGCTTCGGCTTCGGCCTCGTCGCCGGAGGCCTCGGTGCCCTTCGCCTCAACGGCCTCACCGGCACCGCCGGCCTCGGTGTCACCGCCGGCCTCGACGGCATCGTCGGAGGCGCCCGGCTCGACCACCGTCTCCCGGCCCGGCCGCTTCTTCGCCGAGAGCACCATGTACAGCACCGCGAGCAGGAACACGATCATCGCGGTCCAGTCGTTGAGGCGCAGGCCGAGGATGTGGTGGGCGTCGTCGACGCGCATGTACTCGATCCAGCCGCGGCCCACGCAGTACGCGGCGACGTACAGGGCGAAGGCGCGGCCGTGTCCGAGCTTGAAGCGGCGGTCGGCCCAGATGACCAGGAAGCCGACGCCGATGCACCACAGCGACTCGTAGAGGAAGGTCGGGTGGTAGTAGCCCGGGATCCGGCCGCCCTCGGAGGAGGTGATGTGCAGGGCCCACGGAACGTGGGTCTCGCGGCCGTAGAGCTCCTGGTTGAACCAGTTGCCCCAGCGGCCGATCGCCTGGGCGAAGGCGATGCCGGGGGCGATGGCGTCGGCGTAGGCGGGCAGTGGGATGCCCCGGCGCCGGCAGCCGATCCACGCACCCACCGCACCGAGCGCGATCGCGCCCCAGATGCCGAGGCCGCCCTGCCAGACCTTGAACGCGTCGACCCAGTCGCGGCCCGAGCTGAAGTACAGCTCGTAGTCCGTGATCACGTGGTAGAGGCGCCCGCCGACGAGGCCGAACGGTACGGCCCAGACCGCGATGTCGGCCACGGTGCCGGCCCGCCCGCCCCGGGCGATCCAGCGCTTGTTGCCGAGCCAGACGGCTACGAAGACACCGATGATGATGCAGAACGCGTAGCCGCGCAGCGGGATGGGTCCGAGGTGGATCACTCCGCGCGACGGGCTGGGAATGTAGGCAAGTTCTTCCATGGCAGGGTCGACGCTACCGTGCCGGACCGGGCCGACGGCAACCAGCCCGGCTACGGCTCCATAACGGGGACGTGAGAAACGCTTACCCCCGCTTACTGCTTGTTCGCGTCCTCGACCAGCTGCTTCAGCTTGGCCGGGGTCATGGTCTGGTCCTCGTAGATGTTCTTGCCGCCGAGCAGGACGGTCGGGGTGCCGTTGAACTTGCCCGCCTGGAAGGCCTGGTTGGATTTCACGACCCAGGAGTTGTGCGTGCCGTTCTTGACGCACTTCTGGAACGCCGGCGTGTTCAGCCCTTCGACCTTGCCGGCCAGCTCGATCAGCTTGTCGTTGCCGGCGAACGCGTCGTCGGTCTCCTTCGGCTGGTTCTCGTACAGCACGTCGTGGAAGTCGCGGAACTTCCCGGCGTCCTGGGCGCAGGCCGCCGCGTTGGCCGCGTTCCGGGAGCCGCTGCCGCCGAGGTTGCCGTCGATCAGCGTGACCAGGTGGTACTCGATTCTGAGCTTGCCGGCGTCGACCAGCTCGTGGAGCGTCGGGCGGTACGCCGTCTCGAAGGCCTGGCAGGCCGGGCAGCGGAAGTCCTCCCAGACGGTGAGCGTCGCCTTGGCGTCGTCCTTGCCGACCGGGATCGCGAGGCTGTCCTTGCCCTGCGCGCCGGAGGGCGCCACGACCGGGCCCGAGCTCTCGCTGCTCTTGTCCTTGCCCGCGTTCGCGGCGACCACGCCGATCACAGCCGCCAGGCCCAGGACGCAGACGACGCTCGCGCCCACGATCAGCGCGCGCCGCCGCTTGTCCGCGGCCCGCTGCTTCTCGCGCTCGGCCGCCAGCCGCTCACGGGCCATCCGCTTTCCGTCACGATTCTTCTCGCTCACACCCCCAGAACGAACCGGGGAGGCGCACCGCGCCTCCCCGGTCCCAGGTCCACCCGTTCGAGTGACCGAATGTTCTGTTGTGTCCGGCGGTACCCCGGTAGGTCTACGCCTGCGGGTCTACGCCTGTCCGCGCACGCCCTTCGCCAGGTCCCCGGCGAGCTCGCGGACGGCCGCGACGCCGGCCGCGTGGTCCGGCGCGTCCAGCATCCGCTTCACGAAGGCCGAACCGACGATCACGCCGTCGGCGAAGCCGGCGACCTCGGCGGCCTGGGCCGCGTCGGAGACGCCTAGGCCGACGCAGACGGGCAGGCCGGTGCCGGTGGCCCTGGTGCGCTCCACCAGGTCCTGGGCCTGCGTCCCGACCGATTCACGCGTACCGGTGACGCCCATCAGCGAGGCCGCGTAGACGAAGCCGCTGCCCGCCGCGGTGATCTTCGCGAGCCGCTCGTCCTTGCTGCTCGGCGCCACCACGAAGACCGTCGCGAGACCGTGCTTCTCGGCGTGCTCCCTCCACAGGGCCGACTCCTGCACCGGCAGGTCGGGCAGGATGCAGCCCGCGCCGCCCGCCTCGGCGAGCTCCGCGGTGAAGCGCTCGACGCCGTAGCGGTCGATGGGGTTCCAGTACGTCATGACGAGGATCGGCCTGCCGGTGGCCTCGTAGGCCTCCTTGACCGTGCGCATGACGTCCGCGATCCGCACGCCGCCGCGCAGGGCGATGTCGTCGGCGGTCTGGATGACCGGGCCGTCGAGGACCGGGTCGCTGTGCGGCAGTCCGACCTCGACGACGTCCGCGCCGCCGTCGAGCACGGCCTTGATCGCCTCGATGCCGCCGTCCACGGTCGGGAACCCGGCCGGGAGGTAGGCGATCAGGGCGCTACGGCCCTCGGCCTTGGCACCGGCGAGGGTGCCGGACAGCAGCTGAATGTTCCCGCTCACTTGGCGTCCCCCTCGATCTCGGCGGTGGCGGCGGCGTCGGCGGCCACCTCGGCGTCGGTGTCGTACAGGCCGAAGTAGCGCGCGGCGGTGTCCATGTCCTTGTCGCCGCGGCCGGACAGGTTGACGACGATCAGCCCGTCCTTGCCGAGCTCCCTGCCGACCTCAAGGGCACCCGCGAGGGCGTGGGCGCTCTCGATGGCCGGGATGATGCCCTCGGTGCGGGAGAGCAGGCGCAGGGCCTGCATGGCCGCGTCGTCGGTGACCGCGCGGTACTCGCCGCGGCCGGAGTCCTTGAGGTAGGAGTGCTCGGGGCCGATGCCGGGGTAGTCCAGACCGGCCGAGATCGAGTACGGCTCGGTGATCTGGCCCTCGTCGTCCTGGAGGACGTACGACCGGGAGCCGTGCAGGATGCCGGGCTCGCCGGCGGTGAGGGTGGCCGCGTGCTCGCCGGTCTCGATGCCGTGCCCCGCGGGCTCGCAGCCGATGAGGCGGACGCCCTCGTCGGGGATGAAGGCGTGGAAGAGGCCGATGGCGTTGGAGCCGCCGCCGACGCAGGCGATCGCGGCGTCGGGGAGCCGGCCGGCCCGCTCCAGGATCTGGCGGCGGGCCTCGACGCCGATCACTCGGTGGAAGTCGCGGACCATCGCCGGGAAGGGGTGCGGGCCGGCGACCGTACCGAACAGGTAGTGGGTGTGGTCGACGTTGGCCACCCAGTCGCGGAACGCCTCGTTGATGGCGTCCTTGAGCGTGCGGCTGCCGGACTTCACGGCGATGACCTCGGCGCCGAGGATGCGCATCCGGGCCACGTTGAGGGCCTGGCGCTGGGTGTCGATCTCGCCCATGTAGATGGTGCAGTCGAGGCCGAACAGCGCGCAGGCGGTGGCCGTCGCCACGCCGTGCTGGCCGGCGCCGGTCTCCGCGATCACGCGGGTCTTGCCCATGCGCTTGGTGAGCAGGGCCTGGCCGAGCACGTTGTTGATCTTGTGCGAGCCGGTGTGGTTCAGGTCCTCGCGCTTGAGGAAGATCCGGGCGCCGCCCGCGTGCTCCGCGAAACGGGGCACCTCGGTGAGGGAGCTGGGGCGGCCGGTGTAGTTGACCATCAGGTCGTCGAGTTCGCGGGCGAACTCGGGGTCGTGCTTGGCCTTGTCGTACTCGACGGCGACCTCGTCCACGGCGGCGACGAGGGCCTCCGGGATGAACTTGCCGCCGAAGGCGCCGAAGTAGCCCTCGGCGCTGGGCACCTGACCGGTCGGGTCAGGGAAGAAGAAATCGCTGGGCATGCGAAAACCTCACGGTGAGTGTGTGGAAAAGACACTGTTCGCCGTGGGGGCGGGGCTCGTCGTACGACCTCAGGCCGTGTGTGGCCGGTCGCTCTCGCGCGACGGAGTCGCACAGTCAGATACAGCCCCGCGCCCCTGGGGGGCGCGCTGCCATCGACGTCCGTTCACCTGTCCCGGTTCGTCACCGATGACGTACCGCACCCGGCGGCCGTGGACACGCCTCGCCGGGGCTCGGCAGCCCCTCGGGCGGCAGCCGCGCGCGAGGCGGGCGTACCGGTCCACGGTCGTCACGGTGGGAGTCATCGGGATCAGCCTACCGGGTGATCAGGGCCTGCCGTGCCGGAGTGCGGGGTGTTCGCCCGCCGCCACCAGGTCGGCCACCGCCGACTTGGGGTCGCGGCCCGTCACCAGGGACTCGCCGACCAGGACCGCGTCGGCGCCCGCGTTGGCGTACGCGATCAGGTCGTGCGGGCCGCGGACGCCGGACTCGGCGACCTTGACGATGTGGTCGGGGATCTCGGGGGCGACCCGCTCGAAGGTGGAGCGGTCGACCTCCAGGGTCTTCAGGTTGCGCGCGTTGACACCGATCACCTTGGCGCCCGCGTCCACCGCGCGCTCGGCCTCGTCCTCGTCATGGACCTCGACGAGCGGGGTGAGGCCGATCGACTCGGCGCGCTCGATCAGCGACTCCAGGGCCGGCTGGTCGAGGGCGGCGACGATCAGCAGCGCGAGGTCGGCACCGTACGCACGGGCCTCCCACAGCTGGTACGACGTGACGATGAAGTCCTTGCGCAGCACCGGGATGTCCACCCGGGCCCGGACCGCCTCCAGGTCGGCCAGCGAGCCGCCGAAGCGGCGCTGCTCGGTCAGGACCGAGATGACGGCCGCGCCACCCGCCTCGTAGTCCGCGGCGAGCCCGGCCGGGTCGGCGATCGCGGCCAGCGCGCCCTTGGACGGGCTGGAGCGCTTGACCTCACAGATGACCTTGACGCCCTCACCGCGCAGCGCGGCCACGCCGTCCTTGGCGGCCCGTGCCTGCGCCGCGCGCTCCTTGAGCTCGTCGAGGCTGACGCGCGCCTGCCGCTCCGCGAGGTCGGCACGGACTCCGTCGATGATCTCGTCGAGCACACTCACGCGAGCGGTCCCCTTCCGGTTCCGGACGGTTCTTCCAGTCGGGTCAAAACCCATGGTCATATCGATGGTATCCGCAGGACGGCGCAGGCCTCGCATCCGGTTGACGCCGGTCCCACTACCTGGACGTTCACCAGTTGATCAAGGATGCAACCAGCCGCCGAAGGGCAGGTTCCGGACAACGGTGAAGACCAGCAGCAACGCGCCGAGGCTCCACATCCCCACCGGCCTGAGCTCGATCCGGGCAGGTCGGCCGCGTGCCGCGCGCACCACCCAGACGGTCCACACCACGGCGAAGGCCAGATAGGCGATCACGCCCGCGGCGTTGTCCCGCAGCGCGGCCAGAAGGTCGCCGTGGACGAACGCGTGTGCGCTGCGCAGGCCCCCGCAGCCGGGGCAGTACAGGCCGGTGAGCCGGTAGAGCGGGCAGACCGGGTAGTGGCCGGGCTGGTTGGGGTCGACGGTGCCGACGTAGGCGAAGGCCCCGACGACGGCGCCCAGCACGGAGACGGGCACGGCCAGCCGGCCCCGGAGGGAGGCCGTCACCGGTGGTACGGCTGCGCTGTGGCTGTCGGCGTTCACGCCTCGCATTGTGCCCCGTACGGTCGGCACACGCGCGCGAGGGGCGCCCCGGACCTGGTCCGGGGCGCCCCTCGAAAAGCGCGGGCGGTCAGCTCTCGGCGCCGACCGGCTCCCGGGTCGCGACCGGGGCGGCGCTGTGGGACGTCACCAGGGGGGCCTGCTTCGGCATCCCGAGGCCCATGGCACGCATGATGCCGCCCACCACACCACCGAGGACCACGATCGCCATACCGGCCCAGAAACCCACCGGCTGCGCCATCACCATGAAGGCGCCCGCGACGCAGAAACCGATGAAGGCGATGGTGACGCCGGTCCAGGCGGCCGGGGTGTGACCGTGGCTGTTGCCCGCCATGACTTGCTCCTCGTTGCTCGTACGTGTCCTTCCGGACGCTCACTCCCGATTGTCCCGCACGCCCCCGGGTGCGTGGGGCGGGGGGTGGCCCATCACACGCGTCTGATACGCCACATCACTATTGATCGCCCCAAATTCAGCGCCCCGAAGTTCAGCGCCCCGAAAGGGGCGCGGGGAACTGCGCGCGCAACCACGACGGTGCCGCACACGCCCACCGCGCCCGACCACCCCCTCTTCGGCGCCCCCAGCGAAGCGTCACGCGCCGGTGGGATCCTCACCCCGGTCCAGCGCCTTCCAGATGTCCTCGGGCCGGTCCGGATCCACCGGCTTCGGCGCGCGGCGCGGCCGCTCCGCCCCCGTGCCGCGTTCGTAGCGGCCGGACATGGCGGGCCACAGCCGGCCGTAGCGCAGCGCCAGCAGCCCGGCGACCAGGATGAGCACGCCGCCGGCCGCGGCGACGTACGGCCAGCCGGTATGGCTGAGGGCGTCGACCGTGGCGGACGTGTCGCCGCTGGCCTCGGCGGCCTTCTCGTCGAGCGCGGAGCCGTCGGAGGCGCCGAGCAGGGCCGCGGCGGCGATGCCGGCGCCGGAGAGCGCGAGCAGCCCGGAGACCAGGAAGCGGCCGGCCCTGCGGACGGCGAAGACGGCGACGAGCGCGGCGAGGCCCACTATGGCGAGGGCCGCGGGGACGCCCGTGACGTCGCTGCCCCTGGCGGTCAGCGGGAAGTCGCCACCGGCCACCGTCGCGGTGCCCTCCGCCCAGCGCTGTCGGCTGGACAGCAGGGCAACGGCCGCGCCGAGCGCGCCGAACAGCAGCGCGACGGCGAGGCTGCGGCGGCCGGACCCGGTGGGTTCGCCGGCTTCGGAACGGGGGTGAGGAACAGCAGTCACGTACTCCACTATCGCTTGAACCCCGGGCGAACGGTCACCCGGGGTCGGGTGAGAAGCGCCCTACTTGCCCAGCCTGTTGGCCGTGTGCACCGCCCGCAGGACCGCCGCCGCCTTGTTCCGGCACTCCTGGTCCTCGGCGACCGGGTTGGAGTCGGCGACGATGCCGGCGCCCGCCTGGACGTACGCCGTGCCGTCGCGGAGCAGGGCGGTGCGGATGGCGATGGCCGTGTCGGAGTCGCCGGCGAAGTCGAGGTAGCCGACGCAGCCGCCGTACAGCCCCCGCCTCGACGGTTCCAGTTCGTCGATGATCTGCATCGCCCGGGGCTTGGGGGCGCCGGAGAGGGTGCCGGCCGGGAAGCAGGCGGTGAGGACGTCGAAGGCGGTGCGGCCCTCGGCGACCTTTCCGGTGACCGTCGAGACGATGTGCATGACGTGCGAGTACCGCTCGACGGACATGAAGTCGACGACCTCGACGGAGCCGGGTTCGCAGACCCGCCCCAGGTCGTTGCGCCCGAGGTCGACGAGCATGAGGTGCTCGGCGCGCTCCTTGGGGTCGGCCATCAGCTCGTCGGCGAGGGCCTGGTCCTCCTGCGGGGTGGCCCCCCGCGGCCGGGTGCCGGCGATGGGGTGCACCATGGCCTGCCCGTCCTCGACCTTGACCAGGGCCTCCGGGGACGAGCCGACGACGTCGAAGCCCTCGAAGCGGAACAGGTACATGTACGGGGACGGGTTGGTGGCCCTGAGGACCCGGTACACGTCCAGCGCGCTCGCCGTGCAGGGGGTCTCGAACCGCTGGGAGGGGACGACCTGGAAGGCCTCGCCCGCGCGGATGCGCTCCTTGATGTCCTCGACGGCCACCTGGAAGTCGGGGCCGCCCCACAGGGCGGTGTACTCGGGGAGCTCGGAGGGCGGCAGGACGGCGGGCGGCTGGGCGACCGGGCGGGAGAGGTCCGCCTCCATCGCGTCCAGACGGGCCACGGCGTCCGCGTGGGCCTCGTCGACGCCCGTGTCGAGGTCGTTGTGGTTGATCGCGTTGGCGATCAGCAGGACCGAGCCCTCCCAGTGGTCCATGACGGCGAGGTCGCTGGTGAGGAGCATGGTCAGCTCGGGCAGCTGCAGGTCGTCGTGCTCCCCCGGGCCGATCTTCTCCAGGCGGCGCACGATGTCGTAGCCGAGGTAGCCGACCATGCCGCCGGTGAAGGGGGGCAGGTCCTGGTCGTGCGGGGTGTGCAGGGCCTCGATGGTGGCCCGCAGGGCGGCCAGCGGGTCGCCGTCGACGGGCACGCCGACGGGCGGGGTGCCGAGCCAGTGGGCCTGGCCGTCGCGGGCGGTGAGGGTGGCGGCGGAGCGGACGCCCACGAACGAGTACCGGGACCAGGAGCGGCCGTTCTCGGCGGACTCCAGCAGGAAGGTGCCGGGGCGCTCGGCGGCGAGTTTGCGGTAGAGCGCGACCGGGGTGTCGCCGTCGGCGAGGAGCTTGCGGGTGACCGGGATGACACGCCGGTCGGTCGCGAGCTTGCGGAAGGTCTCGAGGTCCATGGCGGCAGACCTTACTGACCGGAGGCCGGGACGCCGGAATCGGCGCCTTCATGACCGTGCTCGGCGTCCTTCAGCAGCACGTCGGCGTCGAAGCAGGTGCGGTCGCCGGTGTGGCAGGCGGCGCCCACCTGGTCGACCTTGACCAGCAGGGTGTCGGCGTCGCAGTCCAGGGCGACCGACTTCACCCACTGGAAGTGGCCCGAGGTGTCGCCCTTGACCCAGTACTCCTGGCGGCTGCGCGACCAGTAGGTGCAGCGGCCGGTGGTGAGGGTCCGGTGCAGTGCCTCGTCGTCCATCCAGCCGAGCATCAGCACCTCGCCGGTGTCGTACTGCTGGGCGATGGCGGGGAGGAGTCCGTCGGCGCTGCGCTTGAGGCGGGCGGCGATCTCCGGGGCGAGGCCACTGGACGGGGGCGTATCCGTCGTACCGGTCGTACTGGTCATGGGTGCCATTGTGCCGCGCGGCACCGACAGTCACGGTCCGTGTCCACTGTCCGGACGGTGGGTGTGGCCTTAGGCTGGCGGTATGTCGACCTTCGCCAAGCGTGAACGGCTTCTGCTCGCCGACCTCTTGGAGACCGCCGGTCCCGAGGCACCGACCCTCTGCGAGGGCTGGCTGACCCGTGATCTGGCCGCGCACGTGGTGGTGCGGGAACGCCGGCCGGACGCGGCCGGGGGCACGATGATCAAGCAGCTGGCGCCACGCCTCGAGAAGGTGACGGCCGAGTTCGCGGCGAAGCCGTACGAGGAGCTGATCCAGCTGATCCGCACCGGTCCGCCGCGGTTCTCGCCGTTCCAGCTCAAGCAGGTGGACGAGGCGGCCAACACGGTCGAGTTCTACGTGCACACCGAGGACGTCCGGCGGGCCCAGCCGGACTGGTCGGCGCGGGAGCTGGACCCGGTCTTCCAGGACGCCCTGTGGTCCCGCCTGGAGCGCACCGCCCGGCTGCTCGGCCGGGGCGTGCCGACGGGCCTGGTGCTGCGCCGCCCGGACGGCCAGACGGCGGTCGCCCATCGCGGTGCCCCGGTGGTGACGGTGACCGGCGAGCCCTCCGAACTGCTGATGTTCGCGTTCGGCCGGCAGAGCACGGCGAAGGTCGAGGTGGCCGGCGACGAGAACGCGATCGCCAAGCTGCAGGAGTCCAGGACGCTGGGCCTCTGAGGAGCCCGCGGTGATCAGGGTCGCGATGACCAGCGTCTACGTGGACGACGTGCCGAAGGCGCACGCCTTCTACACGGGCGTCCTCGGCTTCGAGACCCGCACCCGGCTGGACCTGGGCGGCGGCACCCTGTTCATCACGGTCGGCGCCCCGCAGGGCGCCCAGCCCGACCTCCAGCTCCTGCTGGAGCCCGGCCAGGGCCCCATCGCGGACCCGTACCGCAGGGCCGTGTACGAGGCGGGCCTGCCGGCCATCGTCTTCTCCGTGGACGACATCCGTTCGGAGTACGACCGCCTGCGCGCCCTGGGCGTCCGCTTCCCGCACGAGCCGCAGGACCAGGGCCCGGTGGTCGCCGCCGTCCTGGACGACACGGTCGGCAACCTGATCCAGCTGACCCAGCCGAAGGGCTGACCGCCCTCAGCGGGGCAGCTCGGCCCGGCGCAGCGCGGGCACGGCCAGGGCGACGACTCCGCCGAGTCCGCAGACGACGGCGCTGACCACGTAGACCGGGCCGAGCCCGAAGGCGCCGATCGCGGCGGCCGTGAAGGGCATGCTGAGCGGGGTGAGGCCCAGGCTGATCAGGCCGGAGACGGCGGTGACCCGGCCCAGGCAGGCGGGGTCGGCCTGGGTCTGCACCAGCGCCCCGCACATGGCGCCGCTGAGCCCGGCGAGCAGGCCGATCAGCAGGGCGACGCCGATCGCGCCGACGAGGCCCGGTACGAAGGCGAGGGCGCCGATCGCGACGGACCCGGCGAGGATCGAGACGCCCGCGACCAGACCCGCGCGCGGCAGCCGCCCGCGCACGGTCAGCAGCAGTGAGGCGGCCCCGGCGCCGACGCCGAACCCCGCGAGCACCCAGCCCACACCGGCCGCACCCCAGCCGCGCCGGTCGGCGAGCAGGGTCAGGCCGACGTTGAGGGGGCTGACGAAGCCCAGGTCGCCGAGGGCGATGGCCAGCATCAGCGGAGCCAGGACGCGGTGGCGGCGGACGTGGGCGAGGCCGGCCCGCAGGTCCTGCCAGGGGGTGGGGGCGGCCGCGCGGTCGTCGGCCGGGAGTTCCCGCACCCGCAGGGACATCAGCAGGGGTACCGACACGGCGATGAGCAGTCCGGCGAGGCCGAAGGCGGCCGCCGCGCCGCCGACCGCCACGCCGAGGCCGCCCAGCGGGGCGCCGAGGATGCTCGCGACGCGGATGGCGAGACCGCGCATGCCCTGCACGCGCGCGAGTTGGTCACGGCTCGTCACGCGCGCGGGAAGGGCGCCCACGGCGGGCATGAACACGGCGTCCACGATGCCGAAGACCAGGGCCAGTGCGGCGAGGGGCCACAGGCCGGGGCTGGTCAGGAAGAGCAGCGCGGCCACGGCGAGGACGGCCGCGCAGCGCACCGCGTCGCTGCCGATGACGACCCGGCGCGGCCCGAGCCGGTCGGCGACCACTCCGCCGAACAGCATCAGCACGGCCCTGGGCAGTGCGCTCACGGACATGACGGCGCCGGCCTGCGCGGGCGAGCCGCCCTGTACGGCGGCCCAGGAGAGGGCGATGTAGTAGACGCTGTCGCCGACCATGGAGGAGGTGTAGGCGCCGAGCCAGCGCAGGACGTTGGGGTCGCGGTGGGCGGGGCGCGGCGCGGCGGTGACGGCGGCGGTGGCCGTGAGGGAGGCGGTCACGGAGGCGAGCCCTTCTCAGAGGCGGAACGGGAAGCCGTACACGTACAGCGCCACGTGCTCGCGCCCTTCGGTGTCGCCGTTCGCCTCGGCGGACCGGCCTTTCGCGTCGTACTTCCTGGCCAGCGCGACCAGTTCCTCGCGGAGTTCGTCCAGTTCGGCCGCGGTCAGGCGGAGCAGGGACTCGCTGTCGGGCGCGGCGGCGTTCCACTCGGCGCTCCAGGTGGCGCGCTCATCGAGGTAGCGGCGGTACATGTCGGCCCGCTGCTCGTGGAAGAGCCGGGTGGCGGCGAGGTGGGCGGCGGCCTTCTCGGGTGCGTCACGGAAGTCCCGGTCCCGGATGCTGATGCCGTCCGACGCGGGCTGCCACCAGCGCTCCCGACCGTCCGCGCTCTGCGGGTCGGCCTCCTCGATCAGGCCGTGCTCGGCGAGCTTGCGCAGGTGGTAGCTGACCAGTGAGACGGCCTCGTCGACCTGCTCGGCGAGGTGCGAGGCCGTCGCCTTGCCGACCACGCACAGGCCTCGGTAGAGCTTCATGCGCAGCGGGTGGGCAAGCGCCTTGAGGGTGCCCACATCGGTGATCCGGCGGTCCCGCTCCTTGTCCGTCATACCGCCGACGATAGATGCAAAAGAAATATTGCACAATATATTTTGCGCAACTTCTCTTTCGCATCTAGGGAAAGGGAGGCCCCGGCCCCCTGTCTCCAGGGCACCGGGGCCGAAGCTCAGCGCAGCGTCACCGCACCGGGTGTCCTGCCTCGCGCAGGGTCTGCTTCACCTCGCCGATCCTCAGGTCGCCGAAGTGGAAGACGGAGGCCGCGAGGACCGCGTCGGCGCCCGCGCTGACGGCCGGGGGGAAGTGGGCGAGAGCGCCGGCGCCGCCGGAGGCGATGACCGGGACCGTGACGTGCTTGCGGACGGCGGTGATCATCTCCAGGTCGTAGCCGTCCTTGGTGCCGTCCGCGTCCATCGAGTTGAGCAGGATCTCGCCCGCGCCCAGCTCGGCGGCCCGGTGTGCCCACTCGACCGCGTCGATGCCGGTGCCGCGGCGGCCGCCGTGGGTGGTGACCTCGAAGGAACCCGACTCGGTGCGGCGGGCGTCGACCGACAGGACCAGGACCTGGCGGCCGAAGCGTTCCGCGATCTCGCGGATCAGGTCCGGGCGGGCGATCGCCGCCGTGTTGACGCCCACCTTGTCGGCGCCGGCGCGGAGCAGCTTGTCGACGTCGTCGGCGGTGCGGACGCCGCCGCCGACCGTCAGGGGGATGAAGACCTGCTCGGCGGTGCGGCGCACCACGTCGTAGGTGGTCTCCCGGTTGCCGGAGGACGCGGTGATGTCCAGGAAGGTCAGCTCGTCGGCGCCCTCCGCGTCGTACACCTTGGCCATCTCGACCGGGTCGCCCGCGTCGCGCAGGTTCTGGAAGTTGACACCCTTGACGACCCGGCCGTTGTCCACGTCCAGGCAGGGGATGACTCGGACCGCCAGGGTCATGAATCCACGGCTCCTCTGTATGCCTCTAGCTCTGCCTCGACCAGGATGCGCGGGTCGACGAAGCCGGTCACCACAACGAACGTGGTCACCGGGCGCACCTGGTCGAAGACCTCCTTGTGGGCGCGTCCCACCGCGTCCATGTCGCGCGCGTGCGTGAGGAACAGGCGGGTGCGGATCACCGACTCGGGTCCCAGCCCGAACTCGGCGAGCGCCTCCAGGGCGGTGGCGAAGGCCACCCTGGCCTGCTCGTACGGGTCGCCCTCCCCGTACAGCACGGAGCCCTTGAAGGACGTCGTACCGCCCACCAGCACGCGGTCGCCCGCCGCGACGGCGCGGGCGAAACCGAAGGCCTCCTCCCAGGGACTTCCGCTCTGCACGCGCCGTACGGCATCGGACGTCATGGTGACACTGCCTCCAGTGCTTCTTCCAAGGTGAACGCCTTGGCGTACAGCGCCTTTCCGACGATGGCGCCCTCGACACCGAGGGGTACCAGGCCGGCCAGCGCGCGGAGGTCGTCCAGCGACGACACGCCGCCGGAGGCCACGACCGGCCGGTCCGTCGCGCCGCACACGTTCTTCAGGAGCTCCAGGTTCGGGCCCTGGAGGGTGCCGTCCTTGGCGATGTCGGTGACGACGTAGCGGGCGCAGCCCTCCTGGTCGAGGCGGGCGAGCGTCTCGTAGAGGTCGCCGCCGTCGCGGGTCCAGCCGCGGCCCCGCAGGGTCGTACCGCGCACGTCCAGGCCGACCGCGATCTGGTCGCCGTGCTCGGCGATGACCTTGGCGACCCATTCCGGGGTCTCCAGGGCGGCCGTGCCCAGGTTCACCCGGGTGCAGCCGGTGGCGAGGGCCGCGGCGAGGGTGGCGTCGTCGCGGATGCCGCCGGAGAGCTCGACCTTGATGTCCATCGCCCGGGTGACCTCGGCGACCAGCGCACGGTTGTCGCCGGTGCCGAACGCCGCGTCCAGGTCGACCAGGTGCAGCCACTCGGCGCCCGACCGCTGCCAGGCGAGGGCGGCCTCCAGAGGGGAGCCGTAGGAGGTCTCGGTCCCGGACTCGCCGTGCACGAGGCGGACGGCCTGGCCGTCGCGGACGTCGACGGCGGGGAGGAGTTCGAGCTTGCTCACAGTGTTCCGATCCAGTTGGTGAGGAGCTGGGCGCCGGCGTCGCCGGACTTCTCGGGGTGGAACTGGGTGGCCCACAGGGCGCCGTTCTCCACGGCGGCCACGAACGGCTTGCCGTGCGTCGACCAGGTCACCAGCGGGGCCCGCAGCGCCGCGTTGTGCGTCTCCAGCGACCAGTCGTGGACGGCGTAGGAGTGCACGAAGTAGAAGCGCGCGTCGGCGTCCAGGCCGGCGAACAGCTCGGAGCCGGCCGGTGCGTCCACGGTGTTCCAGCCCATGTGCGGGACGATCTCGGCCTGGAGCGGCTCGACCGAGCCGGGCCACTCGTCGAGGCCGTCGGTCTCCACGCCGTGCTCGATGCCGCGCGCGAACAGGATCTGCATGCCGACGCAGATGCCCATCACGGGCCGTCCGCCGGACAGCCGGCGGTCGATGATCCAGTCCCCGCGCGCCCCGCGCAGGCCCTCCATGCAGGCGGCGAAGGCGCCCACGCCGGGCACCAGCAGGCCGTCCGCGTTCATGGCCCTGTCGAAGTCACGGGTGATCTCGACGTCGGCCCCGGCACGGGCGAGGGCGCGCTCGGCCGACCGGACGTTGCCGAAGCCGTAGTCGAAGACGACGACCTTCTTGGAAGCCGCGGAAGCTGCGCTCAATTCCACACCTCCAGCCTCATGACACCCGCCACCAGGCACATCGCGGCGCCGATCGAGAGCAGCACGATCAGGCTGGTGGGCATCTTCTGCTTGACGAAGGAGACGATGCCGCCGACCAGGAAGAGGCCGACGACGATCAGCAGGGAGGACAGACTGTTCATGGCTTTACAGCGCGCCCTTCGTCGACGGGAGGATGCCGGCCGCGCGCGGGTCGCGCTCGGAGGCGTAGCGCAGCGCCCTCGCGAGCGCCTTGAACTGGCACTCCACGATGTGGTGCGCGTTGCGCCCGTACGGCACGTGCACGTGCAGGGCGATCTGCGCCTGGGCGACGAAGGACTCCAGGATGTGCCGGGTCATCGTGGTGTCGTACTCGCCGATCATCGGCGCCATCTTCTCCGGCTCCGTGTGCACGAGGTACGGGCGGCCGGACAGGTCGACCGTGACCTGGGCGAGGGACTCGTCCAGCGGGACCGTGCAGTTGCCGAAGCGGTAGATGCCCACCTTGTCGCCGAGGGCCTGCTTGAAGGCGGCGCCGAGGGCGAGGGCGGTGTCCTCGATGGTGTGGTGCGAGTCGATGTGCAGGTCGCCGTCGGTCTTCACGGTGAGGTCGAACAGACCGTGCCGGCCGAGCTGGTCGAGCATGTGGTCGTAGAAGCCGACGCCGGTCTTGACGTCGGTCTTGCCGGTGCCGTCGAGGTCGATCTCGACGAGGACCGAGGTCTCCTTGGTGGTGCGCTCCACGCGCCCTACGCGGGTCATGCGTCCAGCTCCTTCTTGACTTCACGTACCGCGTCGAGGAACGCGTCGTTCTCTTCGGGGGTTCCGGCGGACACCCGCAGGAACCCGGGCACGCCGTTGTCCCGGACGAGGACTCCCCGGTCGAGGATCTTCTGCCACACCGCGTGCGGGTCCGCGAACCGCCCGAACTGCACGAAGTTGGCGTCCGACTCGGTGACTTCGAGGCCCGCCGCCCGCAGCTCGGCGACCAGCCGGTCCCGCTCGGCCTTCAGCTGCTCGACGTACTTCAGCAGCGTGTCGGTGTGCTCCAGGGCTGCCAGCGCGGTCGCCTGGGTGATCGCCGACAGGTGGTACGGCAGCCGTACGAGCTGGACGGCGTCCACCACCGCGGGGTGCGCGGCGAGGTAGCCCAGGCGCAGGCCGGCCGCGCCGAAGGCCTTCGACATGGTCCGGGAGACGACGAGATTCGGCCGACCTTCGAGCAGGGGCAGCAGCGAGGCGCCGTGGCTGAACTCGATGTAGGCCTCGTCGACCACCACCATCGAGGGCTTGGCGGCCTGGGCGGCCTCGTAGAGCGCGAGGACCGTCTCGGCCGGCACCGCGTTGCCGGTGGGGTTGTTGGGGGTGGTGATGAAGACGACGTCCGGCCGGTGCTCGGCGATGGCGCGCGAGGCGGCCTCGACGTCGAGCGTGAAGTCCTCGTTCCGGGGACCGGAGATCCAGCCGGTGCCGGTGCCGCGCGAGATGAGCGAGTGCATCGAGTACGACGGCTCGAAGCCGATCGCCGTGCGGCCGGGGCCGCCGAAGGTCTGCAGCAGCTGCTGGATGACCTCGTTGGAGCCGTTGGCCGCCCACACGTTCTCGACGGAGAGCGGGTGGTTGCCGGTCTTCGTCAGGTACTTGGCCAGTTCCGTGCGGAGCTGGACCGCGTCCCGGTCGGGGTAGCGGTTCAGGTCGCGGGCGGCCTCGCGCACCCGCTCCGTGATCCGCTCGACCAGCGGTTCGGGCAGCGGGTACGGGTTCTCGTTGGTGTTCAGCCGTACCGGGACGTCCAGTTGGGGCGCGCCGTAGGGGGACTTGCCACGCAGCTCGTCCCGTACGGGGAGATCGTCGATTCCGAGGTTCACTTGCTCGCCGGTACCTTCCACCCGAACCTTGCCTTGATCGCCGCGCCGTGCGCGGGCAGGTCCTCCGCCTCCGCCAGCGTGACCACGTGGTGCGCGACCTCGGCCAGCGCGTCCTTCGTGTAGTCGACGACGTGGATGCCGCGCAGGAAGGACTGGACGGACAGCCCGGAGGAGTGGCAGGCGCAGCCGCCGGTGGGCAGCACGTGGTTGGATCCGGCGGCGTAGTCGCCGAGGGAGACCGGCGCCCAGGGGCCGATGAAGATCGCGCCCGCGTTCCTGACCCGGTCGGCCACGGCGGCGGCGTCGGCGGTCTGGATCTCCAGGTGCTCGGCGCCGTACGCGTCGACGACCCTCAGGCCCTCCTCGACGCCGTCGACCAGGACGATCGCGGACTGCCGGCCCGCGAGCGCCGGGACGATCCGGTCGTCGACGTGCTTGGTGGCCGCGACCTGCGGCGCCAGCTCCTTCTCGACCGCGTCCGCCAGCTCGGCCGAGTGGGTGACCAGGACGGCGGCGGCCAGCGGGTCGTGCTCGGCCTGGCTGATCAGGTCGGCGGCGACGTGCACGGGGTCGGCGGTGGAGTCGGCGAGGACGGCGATCTCGGTGGGTCCCGCCTCGGCGTCGATGCCGATCCTGCCGGTGAAGTAGCGCTTCGCGGCGGCCACCCAGATGTTGCCCGGGCCGGTGACCATGTTGGCGGGCGGGCAGGACTCGGTGCCGTAGGCGAACATCGCGACGGCGGTGGCGCCGCCGGCCGCGTACACCTCGTCGACGCTGAGCAGGGCGCAGGCGGCGAGGATGGTCGGGTGCGGCAGGCCCCCGAACTCGGCCTGCGGCGGGGAGGCGAGGGCGATGGACTCGACGCCGGCCTCCTGCGCGGGCACCACGTTCATGACCACGGACGAGGGGTAGACGGACCGGCCGCCGGGTGCGTAGAGCCCGACCCGCTCGACCGGCACCCACTTCTCGGTCACCGACCCGCCGGGCACGACCTGGGTCGTGTGGTTCGTACGGCGCTGCTCGCGGTGGACGAGGCGGGCGCGCCGGATGGACTCCTCCAGGGCCGCGCGCACGGCCGGGTCGAGTTCCGCCAGGGCCTTGTCGAGCGCCTCGGCGGGCACCCGCACCTGGTCCAGCCGCACCCCGTCGAACTTCTCCGCGAAGTCGATCAGCGCCGCGTCGCCCCGATGATGCACGGCCTCGCAGATCGGACGCACCTTCTCCAGGGCGGCCGAGACGTCGAAGTCGGCTCGGGGCAGCAGGTCGCGCAGGGCGGGGCCCTCGGGGAGGGCGTCGCCGCGCAGATCGATTCGGGAGATCACGGAATCAATTCTCTCAGACGGCACTCACGGCCCGTCCGCGCGTATCAATGGCTGATACAGAACGCGGGGCAACGGCCGGTACATAGCCTGGCCGGAACCCGGAAGATCACCTTCACTTCCTGTGTTCGAGGCGTGACGGACCGGGCATCACCGCTTGGCGAACACATGACTGACGAGTAGCAGAGGAAGAAGGAAATGCCGTGACCGAGGGGGACGACGTCCGGGACGGGGACCTGCCGGACGATCTGACCGCCGCCGAGGCCGGTATGTGGCAGGCGTTCCGCAACGGCAGTGCGTACGACCTGAGCAGCGGCGACATGCATGTGGACGATCCGCACGGCGGCCACCCGTGGGGGCCCGAGCGGACCGTGCGGGCCCGGATCGTCTGCTGGCTGCTGCTCGACGGGCCGCCGGCGCTGGCGGGCCGGGTGGCCTCGCTGAAGCTGGTCGGCGTGCGGATCACCGGCCCCCTGGACCTGGCGGGCGGCACGGTCACACCGTACGTGGAGCTGCGCGGCTGCCGGTTCGACGACGAGATCCTGCTGCCGGAGGCGCATTTCACGACCGTGCGGCTGATCGACTGTGCGGCGCCGCGCCTCGAGGCCGCCCGGGTGCACACGGAGGGTGACCTGCACCTGCCGCGCTGCCGTTTCCTCGGCGGGGTCCGGCTGACCGACGCGCACATCGGCACCGACCTGCTGCTGAACCAGGCGGTGGTGTACCGGGACCGCAGCGGGCGGTCGATCGCGGCGGACGGCATGACCGTCGGCCAGGACCTGCAGGCGGAGCTCCTGGAGTCGCACGGGGAGCTGAGCCTGCGCAGCGCCAAGGTGGGCGTCTCGCTGAGCCTGCGCGGGGCGCGGCTGCGCAACCCCGACGGGCGGTTCGCGCTGAACGCGCCCCAGCTGACCGTCGGCCGGACCCTGTACCTGACCCCGGCCGGGGTGGGCGGCCCCTGGCAGAGCGGGACGACCCCGGCGCGCGGCACGCGGATCCAGCGGTTCGAGTGCCAGGGCGGGATCCGGCTGGACGACGGGCGGTTCGGGGACGCGGTGGACCTGGAGCGGGCGAGGTTCACCTTCACGGACGTCCAGGAGCTGTCGCTGCGCCGGGTGCAGGCGCCGGAGCTGCGGTTCCTCGGGGAGGAGCCGCAGCGCGGAGCGGTGCTGCTGTCGGGCGCCCGGACCACCAACCTGGTCGACCGGGCGACCAGCTGGCCGGGCCCGGGGCGGCTGCACATGGGCGGGTTCGTCTACGAGAACCTGGTGCCGCAGGGCCCGTTCCCGCTGACCCGGCGGCTGGACTGGGTGGCGGCGGCGACCGCCGAGTACAACCCGGAGCCCTACGAGCGGCTCGCGACCGTGCTGCGGGCCGCCGGCGAGGACGAGGACGCGCGCGAGGTACTGCTCGCCAAGCAGCGGCGGCGGCGCGAGACGCTGCCGCCGGCCGCCAAGCTCTGGGGGTACGCGCAGGACCTGACCGTGGCCTACGGCTACCGGCCGGGCCGGGCGGCGGTGTGGATGGCGGTGCTGTGGGCGGCGGGCACGCTCGCGTTCACGCACGCCCCGCATCCGCCGATGACCTCCGGCGGCCACCCGGCCTGGGATCCGGCGCTGTTCGTCCTGGACCTGCTGCTGCCGGTGATCGACCTGGGCCAGGTCGGCCAGTGGCGGCTCACCGGCGGCTGGCAGTGGGCGGCGGCGGTGATGATCCTGCTGGGCTGGATCCTGGCGACGACGGTGGCGGCGGGGGCGACGAGGCTGCTGAGGCGGGGGTGACGACCGGTGCCACGGAGGCCATGGAGGCCACGGAGGCTCCCGAGCGACCTGAGCCGTTGCCTGCCGCCGCCTCTGACAGGTACCGAACAGATGAGCAACAGTCACCTTTTACCCGCCCTTGACCGGTGGCCGTACAACTTTCGTGGAGTTGGCCATACCGTCTGGCGCTGCGCCGACCTGCGGACTTTCAATGGTCGACACCATGGCTTCGCTGCGCGCGCTCTTCCGTTCCGCACGGAGGGCAACGACCGCTTCGCCTCTCGGCGCCGGACCGCTCCCGGCCGACGACGAGGTGTTCCTCGACGCGCCCGACGAACGGCTCGCGCCCGCGCTGGTCGCGGCCGGCCGGGGCGAGTACGAACCCGCCGCGAAGCTGCTGGCCGGCACCAGGGACGCGGCCGAGTGGGAGGAACGGGACCGGTACGTGCGCCGGCTCGCCCTCTTCGCGCGCTCCCGCGCCGAGTGGCTCGAACAGTGGGCCGCGGCCGCCGCCCACGACCCGGACCTGCTTCCGGTCCAGGCCCAGCTCGCGGTCGACCACGCCTGGGACTCCCCCGCCCGCGCGGAACTCCTGCGCCCGCTCAGCCCGCTGATCACGGCGGCCGCGCGCGGCGACGACCGGGACCCGGTGCCGTGGCGGATCGCGCTCGACCACGCCCGCGGGACGAACGCCGGCCACAAGTACTTCGAGGAGCTGTGGGAGGCGGCGGTCCGCCGCGCCCCGCACCACTCCGGCTGCCATGTGGCGGCGCTGCGCTATCTGGCCACGTACTGGCACGGCTCGCACCACGAGTGCTTCGACTTCGCCGACCTGGCCGCGCAGGACGCCCCGCCGGACTCGCTGGTCCAGGCCCTGCCGGCCCGCGCCGCCTTCACCTACCTCACGGACAGCTGCGGCCCCGAGGTGCCGCGCGCCCGCCTGGACGCGGCGGCCGACCGGGCGATCGCCCTCTCCGCGCGGTTCCCGGCGGCCGATCTCTGGCCGGCCGAGGTCCGCAACCAGCTGATGTACCTGCTGGTCCGCCTGGAACGCCGGGAGGCGGCCCGCACCCAGCTGCACCTGATCGGCCCGTACGTCACGTCCTTCCCCTGGGACCGCCTCTCCGACGACCCGCTGGGCCATTTTCTACGCCTGCGCACCCATCTGCTGGCCGGTACGGAACCACCGCCCGAGGCCGAACTGATCGCCTCGCCGAGGGCCGCGGGGCGCCCACGGACCGAGCACGGCGGACATGCCACCGCCGATGACCACTAGGCTGTGGCGCCGTGACCACCGTCCGTCTCCCTCTCTTCCCACTGAACTCGGTGCTGTTCCCGGGGCTGGTGCTGCCGCTGAACGTCTTCGAGGAGCGCTATCGCGCCATGATGCGCGATCTGCTGAAGACGCCCGAGGAGGAACCACGCCGGTTCGCCGTCGTGGCGATCCGCGACGGCCACGAAGTGGCACCGAGCGCGCCGGGCATGCCGGACCCGACGGCCCAGCCCGAGAAGGGCTCGGCGGCCGGCTTCGGACCCGACCCGCTCAAGTCCCTCCATCGGGTGGGCTGTGTGGCGGACGCGGCGACGATCCGGGAGCGGGCGAACGGCACCTTCGAGGTGCTGGCCACGGGTACGAACCGGGTGCGGCTGCTCTCCGTCGACACGTCGGGCCCGTTCCTGACGGCGGAGCTGGAGGAGCTGTCCGAGGAGCAGGGCGACGAGGCGGGCGCACTGGCCGAGGGGGTCCTGCGGGCCTTCCGCCAGTACCAGAAGCGCCTGGCGGGCGCACGTGAGCGCTCACTGTCGTCCGGCGTGGACCTCCCCGACGAACCGTCCGTGGTCTCCTACCTGGTCGCGGCCGCGATAATGCACGACATCCCCACCAAGCAGCGCCTGCTCCAGGCCCCCGACACCGCCTCCCGCCTCCGCGACGAGCTGAAGCTCCTTCGCACCGAGACGGCGATCATCCGTAACCTGCCGTCACTGCCCGCGGCGGAGCTGACGCGGGCGCCGACGAGTCTGAACTGAGCCGGGGTTTTCCTGACATGCCGAAGAAGCCGAAGAAGCAGCAGCAGTCCGGGGGCGGCGGCACCCCGGCCACGGTGGCCCTGACCACGGCGGGGGTGGACTTCACGGTCCACTCCTACGACCACGACCCCGCCCACCCGTCCTACGGCGAGGAGGCGGCGGAGGCGATGGGCGTGTCCCCCGACCGTGTCTTCAAGACCCTGGTCGCGGACGTGGACGGCGCGCTCACGGTGGCGGTGGTCCCGGTGGCCGGCAGCCTGGACCTCAAAGCCCTGGCGACTGCGGTCGGCGGCAAACGCGCGGCGATGGCAGACCCGGCCCTCGCCGAGCGCACCACGGGCTACGTCCGCGGCGGCATCTCCCCGCTCGGCCAGCGCAGGAAACTCCCCACGGTCCTGGACGCGTCGGCCTCGGCCCACACCACCATCTGCGTGTCGGCAGGCCGCCGTGGCCTGGAGGTGGAGCTCACCCCGACCGCCCTCGCCACCCTCACGAACGCGACCCTGGCCCCCATCGGACGTGCGTGACCTCTCGACGAAGTCTCCGTGCTCGGTTAAGTACGGAAGACATGTCGAAGAGGACACGGAAAAGGAAGTGGCGCCTGAAGAAGGCCCGCTCGAACCACGGTCGCCGTCCGGCATAGGAACACGCGGGGCGCGGGCAACACAAAAGCCTGACCGCACAGTTCCCCGCGCCCCTGACGGTGTCTGCCCGCAACACGCCAGCTGCCAGCCCGACCACGGACCACCGCGGGCACCAGGAGGCAGGCCGACTGCGGGCCGTCGCGGGCACCAGATGACAGGCCGACTGCGGGCCGTCATGAGCGCCAGGCGGCAGGTCGGCTGCGGGCCGTCATGAGCGCCAGGTGACAGGCCGACTGCGGGCCGTCGTGGGCGCCAGGTGACAGGTCGGCTGCGGGCCGTCGTGGGCCGGTCGCGCAGTTCCCCGCGCCCCTGACTCTTCTGCAGCCGCCCTCACTTCCCAGCCACCGAACGCAGCCCGCACCCGACCACCCAGCCCATGCACCGTTTGAGGCCGAGAACCGGTCCGCACCCCCACCCACCAGCCCGTCCGGCGTCTGAGGACGAAAGCCGGTCCGCACCCCCGCCCTCTCAGCCCGTCCGGCGTTTGAGGACGAGGCCGTTCAGGCCGAAGCGGGGGTGCGGGGGCGGCAGCCCCCGGAACGGGCGGTCGAAGGGGGCCCACCCCCTGGAGGACGGGACGGGTAGGGGCGGCGGGGGCGAGAAAACCTACGCCGGCGGAGCGGCGTACGGTCCGTCCTCGTACGGCGGCTCCGGATCCCGCGGACCGAACAGCGCCGTCAACCCCAGATGCACCACCAACGCCGACAACGACCACGCCAGCAACGCCCCCCTCGCCCCGAGCTTCAGCGGCGCCGAGAACGTCACCCCCTTGCCCACAGCCTTCGCATGGGCGATCACATCCTGCTCCGGCCCCAGCCACACCCCCAGCCGCCAGGCCAGCACAGACGCGAGCAGCCCCCCGACCCCCAGCCCCACCACCAGCGGCACACCCCCACGCCGCCGCCACAGAAACACCACGACCGCGCTCACGACCCCGAGGGCCAGCGCCAGCAACGTGAACGTTCCGTCCACCCCCGCCGCCTGCTCCCCCTCGCTGTCCTTGAGGTAGACCGCCCAGCTCTTGCCGGACTGGTCCCCCACCAGCGGTACATGCGGCGCCAGCCACAGCCACAGCAGCCCGAGCAGCACACCGCTCACCGCGACCGCGACGGCGATCACGGCGCCCTCCCGCAGTTCGGTCTTCATCCCGGGACCGTCCTGTCCGTACGCTGCGTACTGTCCGTACTCCCCCGCGGCCTCCCCGGCAGGCGGCGGCGCCTGCCAGGCCTGGTGCGAGGGCTGGTCGTGCGGCGGCGGAGGCGGCGTCAGCGGTGCGGTCACGATGCCATCGTGCCAGGTCGGCCTGTGGGGCGCGTCACCGGACGGCAGCCCGGCGGTACGCCCAGGTGGCGACGGCCAGCGAGACGACCCCCACCCCGGCGCACACCCCCAGGTCAGCGAGGACGACGGCCCAGTCGGGCTGCGACCCGAAGGTCCGGGCGAAGGCCTCGACGCCGTACGTCGAAGGCAGCAGGTCGCGCGCGAACTGGATGATCCCCGGCATCCGGTCCGGCGGCAGCACCCCGAGCAGCAGCGCCGCGGACATGCCCAACTGCCCGAGCAGTGTGGCGATTTCGGGACGGGGCGCAAGCAGTCCACAGGCCGCGCCGAGCCCCGCCAGGGCGGCCCCGGCGAGCGGGATCACGGCGACGAGGATCCACAGGTTCCCCAGCGGCAGCCCGAACAGCACGCATCCGAAGACGGCGGTCACCAGCGTCCCCGGCACGGTGAAGGAGGCGTACGCCGCGGCCGCCCCGAGCACCACCGAGGCCGGCGGCACGGGCAGCGTGGCGTAGTGGTCGAGCCCGCCGCTCGCCCGCAGCTGTCCGAAGTACTGCGCGAGCAGGTTCAGCGCGACGTAGGCCACCACGACCACCGCCGAGCCCGCCACCACGGACTGGGCCTCGCCCCGCGAGTCCACCACCCCGCGCATCATGATCATGATGCCGACGGACTGGAAGGTCGCGACGAACAGCAGCGGGATCCGCGCCACCCGGGCCCGGGACAGCTGCGCACGGTAGACGGCCGCCAGCGACGGCCACAGCCGCGCACGCGGGCCCAGCTCGGCCGCCGGAGCGCCCGGCGCCGTCTCCTCCACGGCCAGGGCACCGCCCGGCAGAACCTCCGCGGGTACGACACTCACGTCGCGCTGCTCCCTTTCCGTGCGGCACCTGCGGCCCGTACCGCTGCCGCGTCTTTCCGTACGCGCCTGGCCGCCGTCCTGTTCACCCTCACGCCTTCACCAGCCCCTGCCGTGCGGCGCCGCCCAGCGCCAGGTATACGTCCTCCAGGCTGGGCGTGGCGAGGGTGAAGTCGTCGAGGGCGGCGAAGGCGGCCCCGCCGGTCACCGTGGCGACGACGGCACGCGCCTCCTCGGGCGCGAGCCGCAGCGTCCAGCGCCGGCCGGACTCGACGGCACCCTCCCGAAGGACGGCCACCTCGGGCACCTCCAGCGGCGCCCGCTCGCGCCACACCAGCTCGACCCGGACCTCGCCGGCGACGCGTTCCTTGAGCCCGGCGGGGGTGTCGCAGGCGATGACCCGTCCCTGGTCGAGGACGGCGACCCGGTCGAGGACCGTCTCGGCCTCGATGACGTTGTGGGTGACCAGCACCACGGTGGCCCCCTGCTCGGCCCGCCGCCGGTCCACGGCGGCCCACACGGCCCGCCTGGCCACCGGGTCCATCCCGGTCGTCGGCTCGTCGAGCACGAGCAACGGCCGCTCCCCGACCAGCGCGGCGGCGAAACAGGCCAGCCGCCGCTGTCCTCCGGAGAGCTTCTTGAGCGCCCGCCCGGCGATCGGCGTCAGGCCCAGTTCCTCCAGTACGGCGTCGCGCTCGCTCCGCGCCTGCCGCACGTCCAGTCCGCGCAGCCGCCCGGTGGTCTCGGCCGCGAGGGACACGGTCAGCTCGTCGAGGGCGCTGGACTCCTGCCCGAGGTAGGCGAGGATCCGCGCGGCCCGCTCCGGGTGCCGCACGATGTCGTGCCCGAGGATCTCGACGCTGCCCGCGTCCGGCCGCAGCAGCCCGGTGAGCTGCCGTACGAGCGTCGACTTACCGGCCCCGTTCGGCCCGAGCAGCCCGAAGATCTCCCCACGCCGGACATCGAGCTCCACCCCGTCGGTGGCCCGCACCTCGGGCACGGCGGGGGCGCCACGCCGCCCTCTGACCGCGGCGTAGGTCTTGGTCAGCCCACGCACGGCACACACGACGTCACCCTGCTGCCGAAGTGCCCGACCCACGCCCGTACTCACAAGGGACGAGACTACGGGGTCGCCCCCGTTTACTCGCCTTTGGGGCGCCCAGCTTCCTGACTCCGTAAGAGCAGCGCCCCTGAAAGGGGCGCGGGGCCGTGTCAATTTGCGGCTGCCGCCGCGTGGGCGCGAGCAACCCCCACCGGCCCGCACCCGAAGTCACCTCCCGCAGTCCCCCAGGTCACTCCGCCGACGCATGCTCCCCGGCCCCCGCCGGCACATCGAACTCTCTCCAGAACCCCGCCCGAATGGCGTACCGGTCGTGCTCGTCGATCTGGTCGTCCTTGTGCGCCAGCAGCCCGAACCGCGCCGCGTACCGCAGCAGCTCCCCGTCGATCCGGTGCGGAATCCGCGGATACATCCCCGACAGCTTGTGCAGATGGTTCTGGTCCCCGAGCCGCGACATCCACCGCTTGGCGAACACCTGTCCGACCTCATACGGATCCCCGCCGACGGTCGTGATGTCCTCCTCCCGGTCGGCCCACCGCTGCTCCGCAGTGGTCAGCTGCGCCAGCGTCGGCATGGAGGACGCCTCCGCCGACTCCGCCGCACCCCCCTGCCGGTCCACCCACCCCTTGTCGGAGGACCACCGCAGGGTGGCCGTCGCCGGATGCTGGACCGGCTGCGCGCCGGGCGCGCCCGGCGCGCGCAGCGCGGCGAGATCCTTGGGCGTCGGCACCCCCTTCGGCGTCGGCATCCGCTCCGGCGCCCCGTTCTCCGCCCCGCTCGCCGCAGGCGCCCGGTCGGCGTCCTCGGGCACCGCCTCCGCCGCTGCCGCCAGCGAGGACTCGGGCAGCGGCGCCGAGAGAATCGCGGCGATCTCCGGCCGCGGCACCGGCGGCGGCGCACAGACCGCGGTCAGCTCCTTGGCCCGTACCGCCTGGGTGATCCACGCCCGGTCCAGGACCCGCCGCTCGTCGGCCTCGGCGACCAGGTCCTCGGACTGGTTGTAGTCCCCGTCGGCGGCCTGCACGGCCCACAGGTGTACGGCGACCCCGTGCTCCTTGGCGGCCATCATGCCCGGCAGCAGGTCCCCGTCGCCGGTCACAAGGACGACGTCGGAGCAGGCGCGGTTCCTGGCCAGCTCGGTCAGCTCGGCGTGCATGGCCGCGTCCACGCCCTTCTGCGCCCAGCGTCCGTCGCTGCGGGTCAGCGCGCCGAGCCGGACGGTCACCCGGGGCATCACGCGCAGCCGACGGTGTTCCGGCTGGGGAACACGGTCGGGGGCGCCGTCGAACCAGTAGATGCGCAGCAGTGGACGCTCGGTGTCGGACTCCGCGCGGTCGCGCAGCGCCTGGATCAGCGCGGCGTGGTCGACGGTGATCCGGGATCGGGAGGGCTCACCGGCGAGGAGACTGGCGGCGGCACCCAGCAGATACCCGGCGTCCACCAGGACGATGCAGCGGTCCACGCGACTCACCCTCTTTCCGGGAGGTTTGCTTTCGGGGCTTCCTTCGAGTCTGCCCGACCACGCGGGGGTTAACGGCCCGAACTCGATCTTCGGCGTGGCGTTTCGGGACCTCGCTCTCCGACAAGCCCTGTCACACACGGTAATTATCCGAAATGCGTCTGTTGTCAGCCTATGTGAATCTGAATTCGGCCCCTAGATCCCCCACAGGAGGCAGATCACCATGGCCAAGAACAAGAACCGCAAGGGTGGCTCTCAGAACCGCACCTCGCAGACCGAGCAGACCCACGAGCACCCGCAGCGTACGTCGACGGAGTCCCAGGACTCACCGGTGTCGCACATCCAGGGCAGCCCTGCGGACGTCGCGAAGAAGAAGCAGAAGAGCTTCGGCCACAACTGAGCGGACTGACCAGGTCCCACCGGGCTGTTGAAGCCCAGGCACGCAGGAGGGGCGCACCCGTTGCGGGTGCGCCCCTTCCGCGCGCGTACGACCGTCCGTACGGGGTGAGGACCTAGCCGGCCAGGCAGGACGGGCCGAGCAGCACCTTCAGGTCGCCGAAGAGCGCCGGATCCGGCTTCACCCGGTGCCGGTCGAGGCGCAGCACGGTGGTCTTGGTCGGGCCCTGGAGCTTGATCCGGACCTCGCTGTCGCCCTTGTGGTGGCTGAGGATCTCGCCGAGGCGGCTGACCATCGGCGGGGTGACCCGGGTGGCCGGGATGGTGAGGATCACGGGCGCGTTGGTGCCGGCGTTGGAGAGATCCGGGACCGCCAGCTCCATCCCCACCAGCCGGGGCACGTCCTCGCGCTTGTCGAGGCGGCCCTTGACGAACACCACCGCGTCCTCGATCAGTTGGGTCGAGATGAGCTGGTAGCTCGCCGGGAAGAACATGCACTCGATGGAACCCGCGAGGTCCTCGACGGTGGCGATCGCCCAGGCGTTGCCCTGCTTGGTCATCTTGCGCTGCAGGCCCGAGATGATGCCGCCGATGGTGACCACGGCCCCGTCGGCGTGCTCGCCGCCGGTGAGCTGGGCGATGCCCGCGTCGGCCTTGTCGGAGAGCACGTGCTCCAGGCCGAAGAGCGGGTGGTCGGAGACGTACAGACCGAGCATCTCCCGCTCCTGGGCGAGCAGATAGGTCTTGTCCCACTCCTCGGTGGTGAACTCGACGTCCAGTCCGAAGCCGGGCTCGTTGCTCTCCTCCTCGCCCATCCCGCCGAAGAGGTCGAACTGGCCCTCGGCCTCCTTGCGCTTGACCGCGACGACGTTGTCGATCATCGAGTCGAAGTGCGCGGTGAGGCCCTTGCGGGTGTGTCCCAGGGCATCGAAGGCGCCCGCCTTGATCAGCGACTCCGTGGTCCGCTTGTTGCAGGCGACCGCCTCGACCTTGTCGAGGTAGTCGGGGAAGGAGCCGTACTTGCCCTTGGCCTTGCGGCTCCTGATGATCGACTCCACCACGTTCGTGCCGACGTTGCGTACGGCTTCGAGGCCGAAGAGGATCACGTCGTCGCCCTGGGCGGCGAAGTTGTGCACCGACTCGTTGACGTTCGGCGGGAGCACCTTGATGCCCATGCGCCGGCACTCGTTGAGGTAGACGGCCGACTTGTCCTTGTCGTCCTTGACCGAGGTGAGCAGACCGGCCATGTACTCGGCGGGGTAGTTCGCCTTGAGGTAGGCGGTCCAGTAGGAGACCAGCCCGTACGCGGCGGAGTGCGCCTTGTTGAACGCGTAGCCGGCGAACGGGACCAGCACGTCCCACAGGGCCTGGATCGCCTCGTCGCTGTAGCCGTTCTTCTTGGCGCCGGCCTGGAAGATCGTGAAGTTCTTGGCCAGTTCGTCGGGCTTCTTCTTGCCCATCACGCGGCGCAGGATGTCGGCCTCGCCGAGCGAGTAGCCGGCGATGATCTGGGCGGCCTTCTGCACCTGCTCCTGGTAGACGATCAGGCCGTAGGTGACGGCCAGGACCTCCTCCAGGGGCTCCTCCAGCTCCTTGTGGATCGGGGTGATCTCCTGGAGCTTGTTCTTGCGCAGGGCGTAGTTCGTGTGCGAGTCCATGCCCATCGGGCCCGGACGGTACAGGGCCGATACGGCGGAGATGTCTTCGAAGTTGTCGGGCTTCATCAGGCGCAGCAGGGAGCGCATGGGGCCGCCGTCGAACTGGAAGACGCCGAGGGTGTCGCCGCGCTGGAGCAGTTCGAAGGTCTTCGGATCGTCGAGCGGCAGGGCCAGCAGGTCGAGGTCGATGCCCTTGTTGGACTTCACCATCTTGACGGCGTCGTCCATGATCGTCAGGTTGCGCAGGCCGAGGAAGTCCATCTTCAGCAGGCCGAGCGACTCGCACTGCGGGTAGTCCCACTGCGTGATGGTCACGCCGTCCGTGTGCCGCACCCAGATCGGGGCGTGGTCGACGATGGGCTCGCTGGACATGATCACGCCGGCGGCGTGCACACCCATCTGCCGCACCAGGCCCTCGACGCCCTTCGCGGTGTCGATGACCTTCTTGACGTCCGGCTCGTTCTCGTACATCCCGCGGATCTCGCCCGCCTCGTTGTAGCGCGGGTGCGAGGGGTTGGTGATGCCGTCGAGGTCGATGCCCTTGCCGAGGACGTCGGCGGGCATCGCCTTGGTGAGGCGGTCGCCCATCGCGTACGGGTAGCCCAGCACGCGCGCGGAGTCCTTGATCGCGTTCTTGGCCTTGATCTTGCCGTAGGTGCCGATCATGGCGACCTTGTCGGCGCCGTACTTCTCGGTCACGTACCTGATCACCTCGACGCGCCGACGCTCGTCGAAGTCGATGTCGACATCGGGCATGGAGACGCGCTCGGGGTTGAGGAACCGCTCGAAGATCAGGCCGTGCGGGATCGGGTCCAGGTCGGTGATGCCCATGGCGTAGGCGACGATCGAACCGGCCGCGGAACCTCGGCCGGGACCGACCGCGATGCCGTTCTTCTTGGCCCACATGATGAAGTCGGCGACCACGAGGAAGTAGCCCGGGAACCCCATCTGGATGATGACGTCCATCTCGTACTCGACCTGCTTCTGCCGGTCGTCCGGGACCCCGCCGGGGAAGCGGCGGTCCATGCCCCGGCGGACCTCCTCCTTGAACCAGGTGACCTCGGTGAAGCCCTCCGGGATGTCGAACTTCGGCATGAGGTTCTTGGCCTCGAACATGCCGGTGGTGTCGACCATCTCTGCGACCAGGAGGGTGTTGGCGCAGCCCTCCTGCCAGGCGTCCGAGGAGTCGACGGCGTACATCTCGTCCGTGGACTTCAGGTAGTAGCCGGTGCCGTCGAACTTGAAGCGGTCCGGGTCGGAGAGGTTCTTGCCGGTCTGGATGCACAGCAGGGCGTCGTGGGCGGTCGCCTCGTGCGCGTACGTGTAGTGCGAGTCGTTCGTCACCAGCGGCGGGATGCCGAGCTTCTTGCCGATCTCAAGGAGGCCGTCGCGGACCCGGTGCTCGATCTCGATGCCGTGGTCCATCAGCTCCAGGAAGTAGCGGTCCTTGCCGAAGATGTCCTGGTAGTCGGCGGCGGCCTTCAGCGCCTCGTCGTACTGGCCGAGGCGCAGCCGGGTCTGGAGCTCGCCGGAGGGGCAGCCGGTGGAGGCCACGATCCCCTCGGACCACTGGGCGATCGTCTCCTTGTCCATCCGGGGCCACTTCTGCAGCCAGCCCTCGGCGTACGCGTCCGAGGAGAGCCGGAAGAGGTTGTGCAGGCCCGTGCTGTTCACGGCCCACATCGTCTTGTGGGTGTAACCGCCGGAACCGGAGACGTCGTCCCGCTTCTGGTGCGGCTGGCCCCACTGGATCTTGCGCTTGTTGCGCCGGGACTCGGGGGCGACGTACGCCTCGATCCCGATGATCGGGGTGACCCCGGCCTTCTTCGCCGTGTGGAAGAAGTCGTACGCCCCGTGGAGGTTGCCGTGGTCGGACATGGCGATGTGCGTCATGCCCATCTCGTTGCAGGCGTTGAACATGTCCTTGAGCCGCGCGGCACCGTCCAGCAGCGAGTACTGGGTGTGGACGTGCAGGTGCGTGAAGGGCGGCTTTGACACGGTTTCGGCCTCCAAAGGAAACTGGCGTCGACGATCTCCCGACCGACTGCGGACAGTCTGGTGGGACAGCGGAATCCTATGCCTCGGCACTGACACCCGACGGGCTCCCCCGCGTACCTTCGTGCGGAGAAAGCGGGCACTCCCGGGGACCTTCGCACGTTGGTCCGGGCGAGAGATCCGCGCCACATGTCAGGCACCACCCGTACCAGGAGGCACCCAGCGATGCCGGTCCCCCAGCTCAACGGCGAGCAGCGCGGCGAGGAGATCCTCGCCGTCTTCGACACCGCCTTCGGCGAGCTCCTGGCCGCCGACCCGGCCGCGTTCCGCGTGAAGTTCCGGAAGATGGCGGCCTCGGCCTTCGCCTTCTACCGGGGCACGGCCGCGCTCTTCTACCACGACCTGGACGCGGAGAACGCCGGACTGGGCGGTGGGCGGATATACACCGGCCCCTACCTGGACGAGCGCACCTCGCGCGTGTGGATCCACGGCGACCTGCACGCGGAGAACTTCGGCACGTACATGGACTCCAACGGCCGTCTGGTCTTCAACGTCAACGACTTCGACGAGGCCTACGTCGGCCCGTTCACCTGGGACCTGAAGCGCTTCGCCGCCTCCATCGCGCTGGTCGGGTACGCGAAGGCGCTCAGCGACGAGCAGATCACCGAGCTGGTCGAGGTGTACGCGGAGGCGTACCGCGAGCGCATCCACGCGCTGGCGACGGGCGCGAAGAGCGACGAGGTGCCGCCGTTCACCCTGGACACCGCCGAGGGCCCGCTGCTCGGCGCGCTCCGCGCGGCCCGCTCGCTGACCCGTTTCGAGCTGCTGGACTCGATGACGGAGATCCGCGACTGGGAGCGTCGCTTCGCCTCCGGCGGCGGCTCCATCGAGCTGGACGCCGCCACCCGCTACAAGGTCCTGGCCGCCTTCGACGGCTACCTGGAGACCCTCCCCGAGTCGTCCCTGTCCCGCCCGGACTCCTACCGTGTGAAGGACGTCGTGGGCCGCCGCGGGATCGGCATCGGCTCGGCCGGCCTGCCGTCGTACAACATCCTCCTGGAGGGCGCCACGGACGCCCTGGAGAACGACGTGGTGATCTACATCAAGCAGGCGCAGACCCCGGCCGTCTCCCGGCACGTCACGGACCCGGCGATCCGGGACTACTTCCAGCACGAGGGCCACCGCACGGTGATCTCGCAGCGCGCCCTGCAGGCGCACGCCGACCCGTGGCTGGGCTGGACCGAGCTGGACGGCGCGGGACAGCTGGTCGCCGAGGTGTCGCCGTACGCGGTGGACCTGGACTGGAGCGACCTCGACGACCCGGAGGAGATCGCGGCGGTCGTCGCCGACCTCGGCCGGGCCACGGCGTCCATGCACTCGGCGGCCGACGACCAGTCCGGCGAGTCCCTGGTGCCGTTCTCCACCGAGCGGGCCATCGACGCGGCGATCGCCGCCGACGAGGACGGCTTCGCGGGCCTGCTCACCGACTTCGCGCACAGCTATGGCGCACGCGCGCGTGCCGACCACCAGATCTTCGTCGACCTCTTCCGCAACGGCCGCATTCCAGGGCTGTAACCTTCGCCAATTCTCAGGTCCCTTTTAGGGGTCCCTTACATGAGTACGTGACAGACTCTCCACCGCTATGGACATATCCGGGACCCAGCTCAGAGCCGTGCGCGCGGCGCTGTTCACGGCCTTCGTCGTGACGCTCAGCACCGCGTCGCACGTGCTGCTGTCCCGGGCCCCGCTGCCGTTCACGACGGTGGCCGCGGTCGCCGCCGGCGTGTTCGTCGCGGCTTACGCGCTGGCGGGCCGCGAGCGCGGCTTCGGCCGGATCGCGGCCCTGCTGATCCCGCTGGAGCTGGCCGCCGACACGGTCTTCACCACCGGCCAGCACGCCTGTTACGGCCGGGCGGGCGGCCCCGTGGCCGGCCCGCTGCGCGCGGTCGGCCTCGACGTGCTGTGTCACGGCGGCATGGTCGGTACCCCGCTGGCCCGGATGACCGGTGGCTCCCGCGCCGCCACGGCCCTCGCGCACGCCGACCCGGCCGCCGCCTGGCTGCTGCTCGCCGCGCACGTCGGCGTCGGCCTGCTCGCCGCCGCCTGGCTGCGCCGTGGCGAGCGCGCCCTGACCCAGCTGCTGCGCGCCGTCGCCGCCACCACCTTCCGCCCGCTGCTCCTCGCGGTCGCCGCGGGCACGGTCCGGCAGGCTCCGGTACGACGGCTGCCGCGCCCGGCGCCGCGCCCGGCCGCCGCCCGCGGCCTGCTCCTCGTGCACTCCCTGGGACGGCGCGGACCGCCGTGCTCCGGGGCGCTCGCCCTGCCCTTCGCCTGAGCGCCCCTCCCACCCGAGCACGCCCCTCGTCCGAGTACTCCGAGTACGACGAGTCCCCCACACGTATCCCGCGTACGACATGTGCGCGTCCCCTATGGAGATCACCAACATGAGCCAGCGGAACAGCGCAGCTGCCAAGAACGCGGCCCGGGAGCGACTGCGCGCCGAGCGCGAGAAGCAGGCCAAGCGCGCCAAGGTCAGGCGGCAGCTCATCGTGGCCAGCTCGGTCGTGGCCGTGCTGGCTGCGGCGGGCGGCATAGGCTACGCCGTCGTCCAGGCCAACAAGCCCAGCTACTGGAACGGCCTGAAGGACGCCAAGGTCGTCACCCCGGCCAACACCACCGGCACCAAGGGCACCACGGTCGTCATCGGCAAGGCCAGCGCCACGAAGACCCTCAAGATCTACGAGGACCCGCGCTGCCCGATCTGTGCCCAGTTCGAGCAGACCGTCGGCTCGACCGTGAAGAAGGACATCGACGACGGCAAGTTCAAGATCGAGTACATCGGTGGCACGTTCATCGACGACAAGGACAACGGCGAGGGCTCCAAGAACGCGCTGAGCGCCATGGGCGCCGCGCTGAACATCAGCCCCGAGGCGTTCCTCGAGTACAAGACCGCGCTGTACTCGACCAAGTGGCACCCGGACGAGACCACCGACAAGTTCAAGGACGACTCGTACCTCATCAAGGTCGCGAACACGGTCCCCGCGCTGAAGAACAACGCGAAGTTCGACGACGCCGTCAAGAAGGGCACCTACGACGCCTGGGCGATGGCCATGTCGAACCTCTTCAACACCAACAAGGACGGCGTGACGGGCACCCCGAGCTTCGTCATGAACGGCAAGATGCTGACGGCCGACTCCAGCGGCAACCCGCCGATGACGGTCGACGCCTTCAACACCGTGGTGGACGCGGCGCTCAAGGCGTGACCCGGGTCCCTGTGCACAGGGCCCGGATCACCTCCGCGTGAAGAGCAGGCGAACTTTTATTTGTTCGCCTGCTCTTGTTCATACTGGTCAGTAACCTCATCGGACGTGACCAGTCGATACCGATCAACTCAGGCCTCCGAGGGTGCCAACTCCCTCTCCCCCCGCCGCCGCACGGTCGTCAAGGCCGCGGCGGCGACCGCTGTCCTGGCCGCCCCGCTGGCCGCCGCGCTGCCGGCCCGGGCCGCCTCGGACGCGCCCGCCTTCCTGCACGGCATCGCCTCCGGCGACCCGCTGCCCGACGGCGTCCTGCTGTGGACCCGGGTGACGCCGACCGCCGACGCGACACCCGGCTCCGGGGTCGGCCCGGACACCGAGGTCAGCTGGGTCGTCGCCACCGACAAGGCGCTCACGAACGTCGTCTCGAAGGGCTCCACCACCGCCACCGCCGCCTCCGACCACACCGTCAAGGCCGACATCCGCGGCCTGGCCCCGGCCACCGACTACTGGTTCCGCTTCTCGGCCGGCTCCACGGACTCCCCGGTGGCGCGCACCCGCACCGCGCCGGCGACGGACGCCACCGTCTCGGGCCTGCGCTTCGGCGTGGTCTCCTGCGCCAACTGGGAAGCCGGCTACTTCGCCTCCTACCGCCATCTGGCCGCCCGCAACGACCTGGACGCCTGGCTGCACCTGGGCGACTACATCTACGAGTACGGCACCGGCGAGTACGGCACCCGCGACACCGTCGTCCGTGAGCACGCGCCCACCCACGAGATCATCACCCTCGCCGACTACCGCATACGGCACGGCAAGTACAAGACCGACACCGACCTGCAGGCCCTGCACACCAAGGCCCCGGTCATCGCGATCTGGGACGACCACGAGTTCGCCAACGACTCCTGGTCCGGCGGCGCCGAGAACCACACCGAGGGCACCGAAGGCACCTGGACGGCCCGTCAGGCCGCCGCCAAGCAGGCCTACTTCGAGTGGATGCCGGTCCGCCCGGCCATCGCCGGCACCACCTACCGCCGGCTGCGCTTCGGCAAGCTCGCCGACCTCTCCCTGCTCGATCTGCGCTCCTTCCGCTCCCAGCAGGTGTCCACGGGCAGCGGCTCGGTCGACGACCCGGACCGCACCATCACCGGCCGCGCCCAGCTCGACTGGCTGAAGGCCGGACTCAAGGCCTCCGACACCACCTGGCGGCTGGTCGGCAACTCGGTGATGATCTCGCCGTTCGCCATCGGCTCGCTCTCCGCCGACCTGCTCAAGCCGCTCGCCAAGCTGCTCGGGCTGCCCCAGGACGGCCTCGCCCTCAACACCGACCAGTGGGACGGCTACACAGACGACCGCCGCGAGCTGCTGGCCCACCTGCGCTCCAACGCGATCTCCAACACCGTCTTCCTGACCGGCGACATCCACATGGCCTGGGCCAACGATGTGCCGGTGGACGCCGGTACGTACCCGCTGTCGGCCTCCGCCGCCACGGAGTTCGTGGTCACCTCGGTGACCTCCGACAACCTGGACGACATCCTCAAGGTCTCCCCGGGCGTCGTCTCCACGCTCGCCGCGCCGGTCATCCAGCTGGCCAACCGGCATGTCCACTGGGTCGACACCGACCGGCACGGCTACGGCGTCCTGGACATCACCGCCGACCGGGCGCAGATGGACTACTACGTCCTCTCCGACAAGACGAAGGCCGACGCCACCTCGTCCTGGGAGCGGTCGTACCGCACGCGCAGCGGCACCCAGAAGGTCGAGCGCACCTACGACCCGGTCTAGCCAGCGGCTGCAGAAAAGTCCTACAGCGTGTCGAGGAAGCCGAGTGCCACCCGCCAGGTGGCCTCGGCGGCCTCCTCGTCGTAGTCCGGCAGACCGGGGTCGGTGTAGAGGTGACCGGCCCCCTCGTACCGGTAGATCTCCACATCGGCGCCGGCCCGGCCCATCTGCAGATACCAGGCGCTCAGCCAGTCGTCCGTCTCGAAGGCGTCCGGCTCGGCCACGTGCAGCTGCACCGGCAGGTCGTCGACCGAGGCGTTCGGCGCGATGTCCGACGTGCCGTGCAGAAGCAGCAGCCCCCGCGCCCGCTCGTCACCCAGCGCCAGCGTCTGTGCGATCGAGGCGCCCAGCGAGAACCCCGCGTACACCAGCCCGCGCTCCGAGTACGGCGCCGCCGCCAGCACGGCCCGCTTCAGCAGCTCGTCCTTGCCGATCGACTCGTTGAACTCCATGCCCTCCTCGACCGTGTCGAACGTGCGTCCCTCGAACAGGTCCGGCGTCCACACCTCGTGCCCGGCGGCACGCAGCCGGTCGGCGGCCGCACGCACCGCGGGCCTGAGGCCATAGGTCGAGTGAAAGAGCATGATGTTCATGCGCCCATGGTGCCAGCCACCACCGGCGACGCCCGCCGGCCCCGGCGCGCCGACGGCTCCGGCCACGACCGTGACGCCCTTGTCACCGGACGGCATGTTCAGGACCCCGCAGATCCGGTTACGTTCGGATCCATGGAGATGGAGAACGTACTCCGCCCGCTGATCGTGGTCGGCGGCGCCGTCGTCCTCACCCTGCTGATCGGCTGGGCGACCGACCTGCTGCTGCGCAAGGCCGACGCACGGCACAGCGAGACGCCCCTGTGGGGCCTGCTGCGCCGCGGCCGCGTCCCCTACCAGCTGGTGCTGTGCGCGGCCCTGCTCAGAGGGTCCTACGACCAGGCCGAGCTGATCCTGGAGCACCGGGTCGCCGTCGGCCAGGTCCTGACCCTGGTGCTGATCGGGTCGGCCGCCTGGCTGGTGGTGCGGATCGCCGGGGCCGTCGTGGAGTCGACCTACACCCGCTACGCCCGCGCCCACCACGACGCGGCCCGGGTCCGCCGGGTGCGCACCCAGGTGTCGCTGATCATGCGGGTGGTGACGGCGATCGTCGGCGTGATGGCCGTGGCGGCGATGCTGCTGACCTTCCCGGCGATGCGCGCGGCCGGAGCCTCGCTGCTGGCCTCCGCCGGAATCCTCGGCATCGTCGCCGGTGTGGCCGCCCAGTCCACGCTGGCGAACCTGTTCGCCGGTCTGCAGATCGCCTTCGGCGACATGGTGCGCCTCGGTGACACGGTCGTGGTCGACGGCGAGTGGGGCACGGTCGAAGAGATCACCCTGACCTTTCTGACGGTACGGACCTGGGACGAGCGCCGGATCACCATGCCGGTGTCGTACTTCACCTCCAAACCCTTCGAGAACTGGTCGCGGGGCACCCCGCAGATGACCGGGACCGTCTTCTGGCACCTCGACCACTCGGCGCCGATCGAGCCGATGCGCGAGAAGCTCCGGGACATCCTGCGGGAGTGCCCGGCCTGGGACGGGCGGGACCACGGCCTGGTGGTCACCGACAGCACACCGAACACCATCCAGGTACGCGCGCTGGTGACCGCCAAGGACGCGGACGACGTCTGGAAGGTCCGGGTGACCGTCCGCGAGCAGATGATCACCTGGCTGAACGCGGAGCACCCGTACGCCCTGCCCCGGGTCAACACGGCCGACGCCGTCCTGCCACCCGGCGGGATCGTCTCCGCCCAGGACGGGGCGGCGGCCGCGGCCAACCGGCGGCTGCACGAACCGCCCCGCACCGGCCGCGGCTGAGGCCGTACCTCAGTGGCCGCGCTCGGCGCCGCCGTTGACCTGGATGATCTGCGAGGTGACGTGCCCGGCGGCCTGGGACGCCAGCCAGTGCAGGGTGGCGGCGACGTCACCGGGTGTGCCGGCCCGCCCGGTCGACGTCTCGGCGACAAGCTGCTCCCGCCGCGCCTCCTCCACCGGCCCGCCGAAGAAGTCGGTGTCCTCGACGTACCCGGGCGCGACCACGTTCACGGTGACCCCGCGCGGCCCCAACTGCCGGGCCAGGTCATGGGCATAGGGATGCAGAGCGGCCTTGGAAGCGGCGTACGACCCGGTCCCCGAGCCCCGGAAGGCCGCTATGGAACTGATGAACAGCACCCGCCCGCCGGGGTCGGCGAGCCGGTCCTTCAACGCCTCCGTGAGCAGGACGGAGGTCAGCGTGTTCTGCCGGAAGTTACCGGTCCAGGTACGCGCGGCGGCGTCGAGCGGATCGCCGGCATCCGCGTCGGCCGTGCGCGCCGCGTTCCCTCCGGCGCTGTGGACGAGCACATCGACGGTCCCGAACTCCTCGGCGACGAACCGCGCGACTCCGCGTACCTGCTCCGGTTCGGCCAGATCGGCGGCGTACACCTCCGCCCCCGGCACCCCCGCCTTCTCCAGCACCTCTCTGCGCCGCCCGAGCAGCAGCACCCGATCCCCGTCCCCGGCGAACACCCGCGCCGCCGCGAGCCCGATCCCGGTCCCTCCACCACTGATCACAATGTTCCGAGCCATGATCCGAGACTACGAGCGGAAAGCCGACGGCGCCTGTGGCTGTCCACAGCCGCCATGTGTTTGTATGACCGCCGCCACACACGCCCGGCAGACCACGCAGGGCCGACCGACCACGGCGGACCGCCCACGGCCGGCCGCCGACGGTGCTCAGCCCCGCGGGAGACGCCCGCCCTTCGAGCAACCGAACGGGCGTTGCGCGGGTGGGCGAACTAGCGCAGGCTGCGGACGTCCAGATGCCGCAGCACCCGGTCCACGATCTCCGGATCCGCCCCCGGCTCGCTCCGCGCCGCCAGCACCTCGTGCCGCGCCGCGCTCAGCATCTCCTGCTGGATCCGCCGCAACCTCTTCAGCCGCCGCATCCGCTTCTCGTGGCCCTCCCGCCGCTCGTCCTCCACCACGTCGGGACTGATCCGGAACCCGATCTCGAAGGCCCGCCGCAGCATCTGCTCCGTCACGTCCTCCGGCAACTCCTCGACCTGCTCGATCTCCTTCAGGCGCCGCCGTGCCGCCTTCGCCGCCCGTACCGCCAGCTCCTTCTCGATCTCCTTCTCGCGGTCGGTGTCGGCCCGTACCCCCAGCCGCCTCACCAGCCACGGCAGGGTCAGCCCCTGGAGCACCAGCGTCGCCATGATCACGCCGAAGGCGATGAAGACGATCTCGTCCCGGTCCGGGAACGCCGACCCGTCGTCCGTCTTCAGGGGGATGGCCAGGGCCAGCGCCACCGACGCCACCCCGCGCATCCCGGCCCACCACATCACGATGGTCTCCCGCCAGCTGGTCGGGATCTCCTCGTCGTAGTCCCGCCGGGCGTGCAGCCGCTTGGTCAGCCAGGTCGCCGGCAGCAGCCACACCAGCCGGACCACGACGACCACGCCGACGATCGTGGCCGCCCAGCCGAGCATCTCGCTCCAGCGGCCGGCCGCCGTACGGATCGCGTTGTGCAGCTCCAGGCCGATCAGCCCGAAGGCGACCCCGGTGACGAGCGTGTCGACGATGTCCCAGAAGGTGTAGCCGGCCAGCCGGGTCATCACGTCGTCGGCGTCGGTGGCGTACTCGGCGATGAAAAGCGCTGTGGTGAGCACGGCGAGCACCCCGGAACCGTGCAGTTCCTCGGCGATGACGTAGGAGGCGTACGGGACGATCAGGGTCAGGCCGATCTGCAGGGTCGCGTCGCCGAGGATGTCCATCAGCCGGTTCGCACCCCAGCCGAGCACCAGCCCCACGACGACCGCGACCACGGCGGACAGCAGGAAGTCCAGCCCGGCCCGCCACGGCGAGAACGTGCCGCTGACCACGGCGGCGATGGCCACGTGGTAGAGAACGATGGCCGTGACGTCGTTGAAGAGGCCCTCGCCCTCCAGGATCGACACCAGCCGGCGCGGCAGTCCGAGCTGTCCGGCGACGGCCGTCGCGGCGACCGGGTCGGGCGGGGCGACCAGCGCGCCCAGCGCGACCGCGGCGGCGATCGGCAGTCCGGGCACGATCGCGTTGGCGACGACGGCCACGCACAGCGTCGTGACGAAGACCAGGGCCACGGCGAGCAGGAAGATCGGCCGTTTGTTGGCCGCGAACTGCCGCCAGGAGGTCCGCCGTACGGCGGCGTAGAGCAGCGGCGGCAGCAGGCCGGGCAGGATCAGCTCGGGCGGGATGTTCACGTTCGGCACGAAGTCGGCCACCGCCAGGACGATCCCGAACAGCGTCATCAGCACAGGCGCCGGCAGTCCGAACCGGTCCCCCACCGGAACGCTCACCAGGGCCCCGAGCAGCAGCACGAACAACAGGGCCAACTGATCCACGGCCAGCGCTCCGGGAAGATCGACGACGCAACGGCAGCCTCAAGCGTGCCACGGCGGCCTTCCGGCCCACGTATCTGCGGCGCGCCCTTTTTGTCTGCCGCAACGGCGATCAGCTCTGGTCCGCCACGACCGCGATCGGCTTTCGTCCGCCACGGCGGTGATCGGCCACGGCGCCGCAGCCCGGCGGTGCCGGACGACCGCCGCCGTCCCTCGCCGTCCCGCGCCGACCCTCGGCTACAGAGCCCTGCGCATCCCCTGGTGCGGGATACCCGCCTCCTCGTACTCCGGGCCGTAGGGCTCGTAGCCCAGCCGCTCGTAGAAGCCCAGCGCGTGGGTCTGCGCGTGCAGGTCCACGGCGGTCAGGCCACGCGCGCGTGCGGCCTCCTCGATGGCCCGGACGAGGGCGACCCCGATACCGAGGCCGCGGGCCTCCTGGGAGACCGCGAGCCGGCCCAGCGAGCCGAGGGACAGGTCGCCGCCGGTCTTCGCCGCGGCCACCTCGCCGTACAGCAGCCGGCCGGTGCCGAGCGGTACGCCGTCCTCGCGGACCGCCAGGACATGCACGGCGACAGGGTCGTACTCGTCGTACTCCAGGTCCTCGGGGACGCCCTGCTCGACCACGAAGACCTGCTTGCGCACCGCGAAGCACGCCTCCAGGTCGGCGGGGTCCCCGGCGACCCGCACCGTGTACGCGCGCGTGCTCATCCGTACGTCTCCTCGCGGACCTGGTCGAGCGCCTCCTGCAGGTCCGCCGGGTACTCGCTCTCGAACTCGGCCCACTCGCCGTCCCCGGGGTGCTCGAAACCGAGCCGGACCGCGTGCAGCCACTGGCGGGTGAGACGCAGCCGCTTGGCGAGCGTCGGGTCGGCGCCGTAGGTCAGGTCGCCGACGCAGGGGTGGCGGTGGGCGGCCATGTGGACGCGGATCTGGTGGGTGCGGCCGGTCTCCAGCTTCACGTCGAGCAGGGAGGCCGCGCGGAACGCCTCGATGAGGTCGTAGTGGGTCACGGAGGGCTTGCCGTCGGCCGTGACCGCCCATTTGTAGTCGTGCTGCGGGTGGCGGCCGATGGGGGCGTCGATGGTGCCGCTGGTCGGGTCGGGGTGGCCCTGCACGAGCGTGTGGTAGCGCTTGTCGACCGTGCGCTCCTTGAACTGGCGCTTCAGCGACGTGTACGCCCGCTCCGACTTGGCGACCACCATCAGGCCCGACGTGCCGACGTCGAGGCGGTGCACGATGCCCTGGCGCTCGGCGGCACCGGAGGTGGAGATCCGGTAGCCGGCGGCCGCGAGACCGCCGATCACGGTCGGGCCGGTCCAGCCGGGGCTGGGGTGCGCGGCGACGCCGACCGGCTTGACGATCACGACCACGTCATCGTCGTCGTGCACGATCTCCATGCCCTCGACGGGCTCCGCGACGATCTGCACGGGCGCGGGCGCCCCCGGCATCTCGACCTCCAGCCAGGCCCCGCCGCGCACCCGCTCGGACTTGCCGACCACCGAGCCGTCGACCTGGACCTTGCCCGCCGCGGCCAGCTCGGCCGCCTTGGTGCGGGAGAAGCCGAACATGCGGGAGATGGCGGCGTCGACGCGCTCGCCCTCCAGGCCGTCGGGCACGGGCAGGGTACGGATCTCGGGAATCGTGGTCACCCGTCGAGTATGCCGGACCGCGCCGACAGCCCCGTACGCACGCGAGCCCCAGGGCCGCTCAGTCCTTGTGGACGGTCCCGTCCGGGTCCAGGCCGCGGAAGGAGAGCAGCACGATCAGGATGCCGCCGCAGACGATCGCCGAGTCGGCCAGGTTGAACACCGCGAAGCCCTTGGGCGCGATGAAGTCGACGACCTGGCCCTCGAAGATCCCCGGCGAGCGGAAGATCCGGTCGGTGAGGTTGCCGAGCGCGCCACCGAGGAGCAGGCCGAGCGCGACCGCCCAGGGGAAGCTGTACAGCTTGCGCGCCAGCCGGAAGATCACGACGATCACGGCCGCCGCGATCACCGTGAAGATGATCGTGAAGGCGCCGCCGAATCCGAAGGCCGCGCCCGGGTTGCGGATCGCGTGGAACTCCAGCCAGTCGCCGATGACCTCGATCGGCGCGTGGTGCTCCAGCTTCGCGACCACGATCATCTTGCTGACCAGGTCGAGGGCGTACGCGAAGGCGGCCACCGCGAACAGCACGGCGATACGGCGCCCGCGCCCGGGCCGCCGGTCGGCGGTGGACTGCTGATCCGCACCGGACGCGTCCGACGCGCCGGGCGCCGCCGTCCGCTCGCCGTCGTCGTCCGGGGTACCCGGCGTACCGATGATGCGTTCCGCCTCTGCCACGTGAGTCCCTCAACCTAGGTGCCTGCCTCGGGACGAGACTACGGCACGCCCCAGGGGACCCCGATGCTCAGTAGCGGCGTTCCTGCTTCTGCTTGCACTCCACGCACAGGGTGGCCCTCGGGAAGGCCTGCATCCGGGCCTTCCCGATGGCGTTCCCGCAGTTCTCGCAGAGCCCGTAGGTGCCCGCGTCCAGCCTCTGCAGGGCGCGCTCGGTCTGTTCGAGCATCTCGCGCGCGTTGGCGGCCAGTGCCAGTTCGTGCTCGCGGGTGATGTTCTTGGTGCCGGTGTCGGCCTGGTCGTCACCGGCGCCGTCGCCGGAGTCCCGCATCAGCCCGGCCAGGGCGCTCTCGGACGCCTCGATCTCGGCCCGCAGCCGGATCGCCTCGGCCATCAGCTCGGTGCGCGCCTCCTCGACCTCCTGTGGCGTCCACGGGTCCTCGCCGGGACGCACCGCGAGTTCGCCCGGAGCCGCCGTGGCGACCCGCGCCTTGGGGACGGCGCTCTCCGCCGCTGCGGCCGTGCCAGGAGTCTTCTTCGCAACCACCGTCGTGGCTCCCGTCTGCTTCGCGGCCCGCGCCGCGCCCGCTTTCTTGGCCGTGCTCTTCTTGGCCGTGCCCTTCTCCGCCGCGGTCTTCGTCGCCGCGGCCCTGGACGCGCTCTTCTCCGGCATCTCCGACCTGTCCACGGTGTGCTTCACCACCGCGGCCGCCTTCCCGGCCGCCTTCTCCCCGTCGGCCTTCTTCGCCGCGGCCCTCTTCTCCGCCGCCTTCCTCACCGGTGCCCTCTTCGCGGCCGAGTTCTTGGCGGAGCCCTTTTCACCTGGGGTCTTCCCGGAAGGATCCGCCGCTGTCGCGCGCGTGCCCTGCTCTTCGCCGTCCCCCTTGGTGTCGCCGTCGGAGGCAGCCGCGCCTCTGGACCGGCCGGACGCCGACTGCTTAACGGCGGTCTTCTTCGCCACCATGGCCGCGGCCCCTTCACATATTGTGATCTTGCACGCGAATCGTGCTGGGACGATAAATCGACTTGAGTCCCGCGGCAACGGGGCACGCCGCCCGATCCGCCTGCCCCGCACCCCCCACGCAGCAGGTATGCATGCGTTGTGCCCAGCTCCCCGCGCGGTAATCCGCCGAGCCGGACATCCCAGGATGCGAACACGCGTACCGCGCCATTCGGGTCATCCCTGCCGGACGGCCACCGGGCGCCGACCGCGCCGGGACGGGCGCCCCGAAAACGGGTCGGCCGCTGTCCGCGCGGCGCCGTACACTGGGCGGAGCGAGAAGCGTGGATGGGGACGAGTAGCGGCGTACGCAGCCCAGAGCGACCCGGGGACGGTGGAAGCCCGGGGGCGAGCGCGACGTGAAGATCACCCCGGAGCCGCCGGAGGAAAGCCGCAGCCGAGAGGCTGGGGCGAGTAGAACCGGCTTCGCGACCCCAATGAGGGGGCTCACCGGCGCGTACGGCGACCGGAGGGCCAAGGAGGGTGGTACCGCGGGAGCGCGCCGCACACGGCGTACGGAAGGCAAGGCTCTCGTCCCTCCGACGGAAGGCAGCAAGTCCGTTGGAGGAAGCTCGCAGATGACAGCGCCGACGTACCGCCAGGTGCCCGCACAGGTCGACCTGCCCGCCCTCGAGCACGCCGTGCTCGACTTCTGGCGCGAGCAGAAGATCTTCGCCAAGACCCTGGAGCAGTCCGAGGGCCGCCCCGAGTGGGTGTTCTACGAGGGCCCGCCCACCGCCAACGGCATGCCCGGCGCCCACCACATCGAGGCGCGCGTCTTCAAGGACGTCTTCCCCCGCTTCCGCACCATGCGCGGCTACCACGTGGCCCGCAAGGCCGGCTGGGACTGCCACGGCCTGCCCGTGGAGCTCGCGGTCGAGAAGGAGCTGGGCTTCAGCGGCAAGCCGGACATCGAGAAGTACGGCATCGCCGAGTTCAACGCCAAGTGCCGTGAGTCGGTGACCCGCCACACCGATGCCTTCGAGGCGCTGACGACCCGCATGGGGTACTGGACCGACCTGGACGACGCCTACCGCACGATGGACCCCGAGTACATCGAGTCGGTCTGGTGGTCGCTGAAGACGATCTTCGACAAGGATCTGCTGGTCCAGGACCACCGCGTCGCCCCCTGGTGCCCGCGCTGCGGCACCGGCCTGTCCGACCACGAGCTGGCGCAGGGCTACGAGACGGTCGTCGACCCCTCCGTGTACGTCCGTTTCCCGCTCACCTCCGGTCCGCTCGCCGGCCAGGCCGCGCTCCTGGTGTGGACGACGACCCCGTGGACCCTGGTGTCCAACACGGCGGTCGCCGCGCACCCCGAGGTCGCCTACGTCGTCGCGACCAATGGCGAAGAGCAGCTGGTGGTGGCCGAGCCGCTGGTCGCCAAGGCGCTCGGCGAGGGCTGGGAGACCACGGGCCAGACCTTCACCGGCGCCGAAATGGAGCGCTGGACCTATCAACGTCCGTTCGAGCTCGTGGAGTTCCCGGAACCGGCGCACTACGTCGTGAACGCGGAGTACGTCACGACCGAGGACGGTACGGGTCTGGTCCACCAGTCCCCCGCCTTCGGCGAGGACGACCTCAAGGTCTGCCGCGCCTACGGCCTGCCGGTGGTGAACCCGGTCCGCCCGGACGGCACCTTCGAGGAGGACGTGCCGCTGGTCGGCGGCGTCTTCTTCAAGAAGGCCGACGAACGGCTCACCGAGGACCTGTTGCAGCGCGGCCTCCTCTTCAAGCACCTTCCGTACGAACACAGCTACCCGCACTGCTGGCGGTGCCACACCGCGCTGCTCTACTACGCGCAGCCGTCCTGGTACATCCGCACGACGGCGATCAAGGACCGTCTCCTCGCGGAGAACGAGAACACCAACTGGTTCCCGGACACGGTCAAGCACGGCCGGTACGGCGACTGGCTGAACAACAACATCGACTGGGCGCTGTCCCGCAACCGCTACTGGGGCACCCCGCTGCCGATCTGGCGCTGCGAGGACGACCACCTCACCTGCGTCGGCTCCCGCGCGGAGCTGACCGAGCTGACCGGCACCGACCAGTCGGAGCTGGACCCGCACCGCCCGTTCATCGACGACGTCACCTTCGCCTGCCCGCAGTGCGCGAAGACGGCCACGCGCGTGCCGGAGGTCATCGACGCCTGGTACGACTCGGGTTCTATGCCGTTCGCGCAGTGGGGCTACCCGCACAAGAACAAGGAGCTGTTCGAGAGCCGTTACCCGGCGCAGTTCATCTCCGAGGCGATCGACCAGACGCGAGGGTGGTTCTACACCCTCATGGCCGTCGGCACACTGGTCTTCGACAAGTCGTCGTACGAGAACGTGGTCTGCCTCGGTCACATCCTCGCCGAGGACGGCCGCAAGATGTCCAAGCACCTGGGCAACACCCTGGAGCCGATCCCGCTGATGGACCGGCACGGGGCGGACGCGGTGCGCTGGTTCATGGCGGCCGGCGGTTCGCCGTGGGCGGCCCGCCGGGTGGGCCACGGCACCATCCAGGAGGTCGTCCGCAAGACGCTGCTGACGTACTGGAACACGGTCGCCTTCCAGGCGCTGTACGCCCGTACGTCGAACTGGGCGCCGTCCGCGGCCGACCCGGCCCCGGCCGACCGCCCGGTCCTGGACCGCTGGCTGCTCTCCGAACTGCACGCGCTCACCGACCAGGTGACCCAGGCGCTGGAGGCGTACGACACCCAGCGCGCCGGCAAGCTGCTCTCGGCGTTCGTCGACGACCTGTCCAACTGGTACGTCCGCCGTTCGCGGCGCCGTTTCTGGCAGGGCGAGAAGGCCGCGCTGCGCACGCTGCACGAGGTCGTGGAGACGGTCACCAAGCTGATGGCCCCGCTGACCCCGTTCATCACCGAGCGGGTGTGGCAGGACCTGGTGGCGCCGGTGACCCCGGGCGCCCCGGAGTCGGTGCACCTGGCGGCGTGGCCGGAGGCCGACCTGGCCGCGATCGACCCGGAGCTGTCCAAGCAGATGGTTCTGGTACGACGGCTCGTGGAGCTGGGCCGGGCCACGCGCGCGGAGTCGGGCGTGAAGACGCGGCAGCCGCTGTCCCGGGCGCTGGTCGCGGCGGTGGGCTTCGACGCGCTCGACCCGGAGCTGCACACGCAGATCACCGACGAGCTGAACGTGTCCTCGCTGGCGTCGCTGTCCGAGGTGGGCGGTTCGCTGGTGGACACCACGGCCAAGGCCAACTTCCGGGCGCTGGGCAAGCGGTTCGGCAAGCGGGTGCAGGACGTGGCCAAGGCGGTCGCCGCGGCCGACGCGGCCGCGCTGTCGCTGGCGCTGCGTGAGGGCACGGCGTCCGTGGAGGTCGACGGCGAGACGGTGACGCTGGCGCCGGACGAGGTGATCATCACGGAGACGCCTCGTGAGGGCTGGTCGGTGGCGTCGGACTCCGGTGCGACCGTCGCGCTCGACCTGGAGATCACCGAGGAGCTGCGCCAGGCCGGCCTGGCCCGGGACGCGATCCGGCTGATCCAGGAGGCACGCAAGAACAGCGGGCTGGACGTGGCCGACCGGATCGCGCTCAGGTGGGTGTCGACCGACCCGGCGGTGATCGCGGCGCTGGCGGAGCACGCTTCGCTGATCGCCGACGAAGTTCTGGCGACCGACTTCTCGCAGGGCGAGGGGGATGACGGTTACGGCGATCCCTTCACCGACGAAGGGTTGTCCCTGACGTTCCGTCTGCGCAAGGCGTAAGCGCCGGCCTGTTCGAGAAGGGCCCGGTCTCCGCGGTGGGGACCGGGCCCTTCTCGTATGTGCGGGTCGGAGTCCTCATCGTGCGCGGTTCCCCGCGCCCCTGATGCGTGAGCCTCTTCCCCAAGCTGCGGGTCGGCTTGCAGAGCGTGCGCCCACGCGGCGGCAGCCACGTATCGATACAGCCCCGCGCCCCTGGGTGGGACCCGCGCAAAAGGGCGGGGCCCCGGATCGAAATCCGGGGCCCCGCCCTTGTGAACGCTTGCCGACGCCGACGTCGTACTACGCGCCCGCCGTCAGTTGTCGTCCTCGTCGATGAGGAAGCCGCGCATCGGGGACGGCGCCTGGCCCATCGGGGACGGGCCCTGCGGGCGTACCGGTGCCATCGGCTGGGTCATCGCCGGCGTCATCTGCTGCTGGCCGCCGTAGGACGGGCCAGCGGGGGACGGGGCGCCGCCCATCGGCGGGTTGCCGCCGTAGGACGGGGCGCTCGCGCCGGCCGGGGCCATGGAGGGCGCCGGGGACGGCGGGAGGGAGGCCGCGGCCGGGGTGCGCGGCGGCGCCAGGGAGTCGTCGGCCTGGGTCTCCAGCTGACGCAGCTGCGACTCCAGGTACGACTTCAGACGCGTGCGGTACTCGCGCTCGAAGCCGCGCAGGTCCTCGACCTTGCGCTCCAGCGTGGCGCGCGCGGACTCCAGGGAGCCCATGGCGACGCGGTGCTTCTCCTGCGCGTCCCGCTCCAGCGCGTCGGCCTTGGCACGGGCGTCACGCTCCAGACCCTCGGCGCGGCTGCGGGCCTCGCCGACGATCTTGTTGGCCTCGGAGCGGGCCTCGGCGATCGCCTGGTCGGCGGTCTGCTGGGCCAGCGAGAGGACACGGGCGGCGCTGTCGCCACCGGGGCCCTGACCGGGGCCGCCCATCGGACCGCCCATGGGGCCGCCCATCGGACCACCCATCTGCTGCTGCATGGGCGGCTGGCCGCCCATCGGGCCCATGCCCTGACCCATCGGGCCGGGACCCTGGCCCATGCCCTGACCCATGCCCTGACCCATCGGGCCCTGGCCCATCGAGCCCTGGCCCATCGGACCGGGACCCATCGGGCCCTGGCCCATCGGACCGGGACCCTGCGGACCGCCCTGGCCACTGGGACCGGCCGGCAGCTGCGGGGCGCCGCTCGGCAGCTGCGGGGGACCGCCCATGGGGCCACCCATCTGCTGCTGCGGCGGGCCCGATATGCCGGCGGGCACCGGAGCGCCGGGGCCTCGCATGCCCTGCTGGGGCATACCACCTTGCTGAGGCATGCCCTGCTGAGGCATGCCCTGAGGCATACCGCCCTGCTGAGGCATGCCCTGAGGCATACCGCCCTGCTGAGGCATACCGCCCTGCTGCTGGTCCTGCGGCTCCGGAGGCTTGCGCATGTTCTGCTGGTTCTGGGCAGCAGCGCGCGTGGCCGCGGCCAGCTTGGCGCGCAGGTCCTCGTTCTCGCGGAGCAGGCGCGTCAGTTCGGCTTCGACCTCATCGAGGAAGGCATCGACCTCGTCCTCGTCATAGCCTTCTCGGAGGCGGACGGTCGTGAACTGCTTGTTCCGCACGTCCTCGGGGGTCAACGGCATCTCTTCACCTCAACGTAGTCGTCGGCGTTCGGCAAGACGGTAGGTCACATCGCTCATCACAGCCGACCAACGATCGCAATCAGGATGTAGACGATGATCATCAGCACGAAGAAGGACAGGTCGAGCGCCACGCCCCCGAGACGCAGCGGCGGGATGAACCGCCGCAGAAGCTTGAGCGGTGGATCGGTGACAGTGTAGGTGGCCTCAAGTACGACCACCATCGCCTTGCCGGGTTGCCATGAGCGGGCGAACTGGAACACGTAGTCCATGACCAACCGGAAGATGAGCACGATGAGGAAGCACATCAGCGCGATGTAGATCACATCCAGAAACACGCTCATGGTCCGTGCTTTCCCTCTCCCCTGTTACGTGCCTTGTACCGGTCTTGCGTCTCAGCTCTGGTTGAAGAACCCGCCCTCTGCGATGCGGGCCTTGTCCTCCGCCGTGACATCGACGTTAGCAGGCGACAACAGGAACACCTTCTGCGTCACCCGCTCGATGCTGCCGTGAAGACCAAACACCAAACCAGCCGCAAAGTCGACAAGTCGCTTCGCGTCTGTGTCATCCATCTCAGTCAGATTCATGATCACCGGGGTGCCCTCACGGAAGTGTTCCCCGATGGTACGGGCCTCGTTGTAGGTCCGGGGGTGAAGCGTGGTGATCCGGTAAGGCTCTCGTTCCGACACGACCTTGGGCATGATCACCGGTGCGTTCTTCTCCAGGCTTGCGCGTTCTTGTGTGATGGACGCCACGGGGGCGATGCGCGCCGGGCGCCCCGATTCCGCGGGGAGCGAAGCGGAATGCGACATCGGCTCACGCGGGGGCGACGGCTGTACCACTCGTACCGAATCGTCCCTTTGGGACTGGTGTGCGCCGTGGGACTGGTGTGACGGCTCGTGCCGTCGATGGTCCCGCTCGGGCTCCGGGTCCAGTTCGGGCTCGAAGTCGTCATCGGGGTCGAATCCGCGGCCGTCGTACCCATCGTCCTCCACGAGGCCGAGGTAGACCGCCATCTTGCGCATCGCGCCGGCCATGCTCTGAGTCCTCCGCTCTGTGGTGGATCGGTGACGACTGCCAAGTCCCGCGATCCACACGGTCGTTGTGCCCACTCTGGGCGGCATTGACCATATTTTCTGCTGTGGTCCGACTTCCTGGCGACGTTACCCGAGCCTGGGGCGGACTCCGAGTACCGCAGTGCCGACGCGTACATGTGTCGCCCCGGCCGCCACGGCTTCCTCAAGGTCCGCACTCATCCCTGCGGAGACCATGTTCGCAGCCGGATGGGCCCGGCGCAGGTCAGTCGACAAATCCATCAACCGCCCGAACGCCTCGCGTTGGCGCCCCGCGTACTCCCCGGTGAGCGGAGCGACGGTCATGAGGCCGTCGAGCCGCAGTCCCGGCGATCCGGCGACCAGGGCGGCCAACCCTTCGATTCCGCCCGGCGCCACGCCGCCGCGCTCCCCCCTTCCGCTCGCGCCCGCGTCGAGCGCGACCTGGAGGAGACACCCGACCTCGCGCCCGGCCCGCACCGCCTCCTTGGACAGCGCGTCCACGAGCCTGGAGCGATCGACCGACTGCACGACATCCGCATAACCCACCACGGATCGCACTTTATTGGTCTGCAATTGACCAACAAAGTGCCAGTTGAGGGGAAGATCCGTACATTCGGCAGCCTTGGGGGCCGCGTCCTGGTCTCGGTTCTCGGCGACATGGCGCACTCCGAGCCCCGACAGGATCCGCACGTCACTCGCCGGATAGGTCTTGGTGACCACGATCAGGGTCACCTCCTCCCGCTTGCGCCCGGCCGCCGCACAGGCGGCGGCGATGCGCTCCTCCACTTTCGCCAGATTTGCGGCGAGTTCGGTGTTACGGTCCGTCATGTCCCATCAGTCCAGCCACACATAGCCGGCGAGCCGCCCGGTGGTGCGCTCCCGGCGGTACGAGAAGTGATCGTCCGACTCCAGCGTGCACACCGGCGACTGCTCCCGGTCGTGCACCCCGGCGCGTGCGAGCTGTGCGTGCACTCCGGCGCTGACGTCGACCGCGGGAGTGCCCCAGCTTGTCTCTGCGTGCGCCGCCGGCTCCACGGCGGCCACCTCGGCGCGCATCGCCTCCGGCACCTCGTAGCACCGGCCGCAGACGGCGGGTCCGGTGCGGGCGACGATCCGGGCCGGGTCGGCGCCGAGCGACTCCATGGCGTCGATCGCGGCGGGCACGATCCCCTTCACCATGCCCGGCCGGCCCGCATGGGCGGCCGCGACCACTTTGGCGACCGGGTCGGCCAGCAGGACCGGCACGCAGTCGGCGGTGAGAACGGCGAGGGCAAGCCCCCGGGCCGCGGTCACCAGCCCGTCCACCTCGGGCGTGAGCCGGGTGGTCCACGGACCTTCGACCTCGGCCACGTCGTTGCCGTGGACCTGGTTCATCCAGACCACCCGGCCGGGGTCCAGGCCGAGCGACTTGGCGGCGATCTCCCGGTTGGTCCGTACCACGCCGGGGTCGTCGCCGACCGCCCCGCCCAGGTTGAGCTCCTCGTACGGAGCGGCGCTCACCCCGCCCCACCTGTCGGTGAAGGCGAAGTGCGCGCCGCTCACGGTCTCGCGCTGTCCTATCACGTCGTAAGGATCACTTGAGGAAGTCCGGTACGTCCAGTTCCTCGGCCGCGCTGTCCGTGTAGGAACGGGACGGCGGGACCGGCGGGGCGACCGGGATGTCGGCCACCGGCTCGGGCGCCGGCTCCGGCTCCTCCTTGGGGGTCACGCTGCCGAGCGAGCCGAAGGAGGGGCGCTCGGGCTCCCGCCGTGCCGGGGCGGGCTCCTCGCGGCGGGCGCCGGCCGAGGACGAGCCGAGGACGTTGTCCCGGCGGGCCGGGGGCTGGCCCCCGTCGAAGCCGGCCGCGATGACCGTGACGCGGACCTCGTCGCCGAGGGCGTCGTCGATGACCGCGCCGAAGATGATGTTGGCCTCGGGGTGGGCGGCCTCGCTGACCAGCTGGGCGGCCTCGTTGATCTCGAAGAGGCCGAGGTCGGAGCCGCCGGAGATGGAGAGCAGCACGCCCCGGGCGCCGTCGATGGAGGCCTCCAGGAGCGGCGAGGAGATCGCCATCTCGGCGGCGGCCACCGCGCGGTCGTCGCCGCGGGCCGAGCCGATGCCCATGAGGGCCGAACCGGCCTCGGACATGACCGACTTGACGTCGGCGAAGTCGAGGTTGATCAGGCCGGGGGTGGTGATGAGGTCGGTGATGCCCTGGACACCGGAGAGCAGGACCTGGTCGGCCGACTTGAACGCGTCGAGCACCGAGACCTGGCGGTCCGAGATGGACAGCAGCCGGTCGTTCGGGATGACGATGAGGGTGTCGACCTCTTCGCGCAGTTCGGCGATGCCGTCCTCGGCCTGGTTGGCGCGGCGCCGGCCCTCGAAGGTGAAGGGGCGGGTGACCACGCCGATGGTGAGGGCGCCCAGCGAGCGCGCGATGTTGGCCACGACGGGCGCGCCGCCGGTGCCGGTGCCGCCGCCTTCGCCGGCCGTCACGAAGACCATGTCGGCCCCCTTGAGGACCTCCTCGATCTCCTCACGGTGGTCCTCGGCGGCCTTGCGGCCGACGGCCGGGTTGGCGCCGGCGCCGAGTCCACGGGTGAGTTCACGGCCGACGTCGAGCTTGACGTCGGCGTCGCTCATCAACAGCGCCTGTGCGTCGGTGTTGATGGCGATGAACTCGACGCCCTTGAGACCGACCTCGATCATCCGGTTGATGGCATTGACACCACCGCCGCCGACACCGATGACCTTGATGACTGCGAGGTAGTTCTGCGGTGCTGCCACGTCGAAGGCCTCTCGCCTCGAATTACGTTGCCGTCCACGTGCGGGGTCCGCGCGGGACGGCAGATGCCGATTGGGACGGTCCGTAGCGCCGACCCGAACCCTAACGTTGAAGTTTAGGGTTACCAGTGTGTCTGTTCCCTGGAGTCTTCTGAACAGGACACTAAGTCGACAAGTGGCGCGCGTTCAACGAACACGCCGAACCTCCCGTTTTTCTTTTCACCCTATGTGATCAGCCATAGCGGTGCCCAACCAGGGTGCTGGCCTGCGCTGATGTGCGTCAACTCGCTGATGACGCAGGGGCGGTGGGAACGCTTACGTCGAAGTGCCGGGCTCCGGAAGCGGCTTTCAGGAGCGCGGTGAGCGTGCGCGCCTTGGCCGCGCCGTTCTCGGCACTGCCCCACTCGACGATGCGGCCGCCGCCCAACTCCAGCGAGATGTCGTCGTAGGAACGGACCTTGATGGTCCCGGTGTCCCGGCGGACGGCGGCCGGAATGGCACGCGCGATCTCGACCGCTTCCCGCACCAGCCGCTCGGTGCCGAACCGGCGCAGGCTCGCGGTGGCCGAACCCGACCGGGGGAGACTCAATTCCAGCGCTGGAACGCCTTTCGGTGCCTGCGAAACCGTGGCGAACCGGACGCCTTTCCTGTCCACTTCGGTGAACTTTCCGCCCTTTTCGATGAGCAGCACCGGAGTGCGCTCGATTACTTTCAGCCCGATTCCACGGGGCCAGGAACGGACGACGTCCACCACGTCGATGCGGGGCAGCTTCCGGCGAAGCCGGGCCTCGATCCCGTCGGTGTCGACGGACACCATCGGCGCCCCGACCGGGACGTCGGCGACCTCGAGGACCTGCTCGGGCGTCAGAACGGCCGTACCGGACACGGAGACATGACGCACGCGCAGCCATGGGGAGCCGTACAGCAGCCAGACCGAGCCGGACCCGAGGAGCAGCACGCACAGCGCCAGGATGACGGTCCGGCGAAAGCGGCGGTTCCGCAGCCGCCGGACCAGCGGCAGGCCGGACGACCCCTGCTGGCGTTCACCGCGTTCGGCGGTGGTGGTCGGTCCGGCCACGCTGCTCACTTGCCTTTCGTCATACGGTCCTACCGGCTTGAGGCGATCGCCTCGTACACCATGCCGACGAGCAGGTCGTCGGCGTCCCGGCGGCCGAACTCGCTTGCCGCGCGGGACATCTCGTACAGCCGGTGGGGGTCGGCGAGCACGGGCAGGACGTTCTGCTGCACCCACTCCGGGGTGAGTTCCGCGTCGTCGACCAGCAGGCCGCCGCCGGCCTTGACCACCGGCTGGGCGTTCAGCCGCTGTTCGCCGTTGCCGATGGGCAGCGGGACGTAGGCGGCCGGGAGCCCGACGGCGGAGAGTTCGGCGACGGTCATCGCGCCCGCGCGGCAGAGCATCATGTCGGCCGCGGCGTACGCGAGGTCCATCCGGTCCAGGTAACTTACCGGGATATAGGGGGGCATTCCCGGCATCTGGTGTACCTGCGGCAGTTCGTTCTTCGGGCCGACCGCGTGCAGGATCTGGATGCCGGCCTGCTGGAGCCAGGGCGCGACCTGCTGGATGACCTCGTTGAGGCGGCGGGCGCCCTGGGAACCGCCGGAGACCAGCAGCGTGGGCAGGTTGGGGTCGAGGCCGAAGCGGTGCCGCGCCTCGGGGCGGGCCGCGGCGCGGTCCAGGAGGGAGATGGAGCGGCGCAGCGGGATGCCGATGTAGCGGGCGTCGCGCAGCTTGCTGTCCGGGGTGGAGACGGCGACCTTGGCGGCGTACCGGGAGCCGATCTTGTTGGCGAGGCCGGGGCGGGCGTTGGCCTCGTGGATCACGATCGGCACGCCGAGGCGCTTGGCGGCGAGGTAGCCGGGCAGGGCGACATAGCCGCCGAAGCCGACGACGCAGTCCGCCTTGGTGCGCTCCAGGATCTGCTCGGCCGCCTTGATGGTGCCGCGCAGCCGGCCCGGGACGGTGATGAGCTCGGGGGTGGGCTTGCGGGGCAGCGGCACCGCCGGGATCAGTGCGAGCTCATAACCGCGTTCCGGGACCAGCTTGGTCTCCAGGCCGCGCTCCGTGCCCAGGGCCGTGATCCCCACGGTGGGGTCCTGCCTGCGCAGGGCGTCCGCGAGGGCGAGCGCGGGCTCGATGTGGCCGGCGGTCCCCCCACCAGCGAGTACGACATGCACCGAAATTCACCGCTCTCCGGACGAGCGCGCCGCCGAGGCACGCCGTCGCATCGTGTTCCATCTCCGAGGCCCCTGAGGGCCCCCGGCTCCCCGCTTTCTACCAAAGCGAGGTTGCCGCATCGCAAGCGCCGCCCGCGCAGCGGGATCGTCGCGTGCGAAGGCGATCAGCAGCCCGATCGCGAACATGGTCGGCAGCAGGGCGGAGCCTCCGTAGGAGAACAGCGGGAGGGGGACGCCGGCGATCGGCAGCAGGCCGAGCACCGCACCGATGTTGATCACCGCCTGGGCGGTGATCCAGGTGGTCACACCTCCCGCGGCGTACCTCACGAAGGGGTCCTCCGTGCGTCCGGCCACGCGGATACCCGCATAGCCTAGAGCCGCGAAGAGGGCCAGTACCGACAGTGTCCCCGCCAGACCCAGTTCCTCACCGGTGACGGCGAAGATGAAGTCGGTGTGGGCTTCGGGAAGTTGGCCCCATTTTTCCACACTCGCACCGAGTCCGGATCCGAAGAGCCCGCCGCTGGCCAGGGCGTAGATGCCATGAACCGCCTGCCAGCAGTCGGCGACGCCGGTCTTCGGTTCGGTGGCGCCGATGCAGGCGAGCCGGGCCATCCGGTTGGGGCTGGTCTTGATGAGGATCACACCGAGCAGGCCCGCGATGGACAGCACACCGGCGAACAGCCGGGTCGGCGCCCCCGCCAGCCACAGCAGGCCGAACAGGATCGCGGTCAGGATGATCGCGGTACCCATGTCGCCGCCGAGCATGATCAGCCCGAGCAGCAGGAAGCTCACCGGAACGAGCGGCACCAGCATGTGCTTCCACTGGGTCAGCAGCCGTCTCTCCTGTTTGCGGGCCATCAGGTCGGCGCCCCACAGCACCAGGGCGAGCTTGCCGAACTCGCTGGGCTGGATCTGGAAGGAGCCGCCGAGGGAGATCCAGTTCTGGTTGCCGTTGACCGACATGCCTATCCCCGGCACCTGTACGAGCGCCATCATGAAGACGGCTCCGGCGAGGATCGGGTAGGCGAGCGCCCGGTGCAGTTTCACCGGCATGCGGGACGCGACGAGCAGCAGTACGCCGCCGATGGAGGCGGCCAGGAACTGTTTGCGGAAGAAGAACGAGCCCGGCAGCGACATCTGCAGCGCGGTGATCTGGGAGGCCGAGTAGACCATCACAAGACCCAGCACGATGATGAGCAGGCTGCCGCCGAGGATCAGGTAGTACGCGGTCAGCGGCCGGTCCCAGGCCCGTTGGGCGCGCGTGTAGAGCCGCCGCAGCGGGTTCTCGCGCGACGCGCGGGGCGCGGCGGGCCGCCGGACCGCTCGCTGTACGGGCGGCCGGCCGGTGCGGCTACCGGGCATCAACGCCTCCGCTGAACGTCGACCGTCCCACGCGTCCCTCCCAAGGTCGCCCGGCAGGCGGCCGGGTCAGGCGCCGAGTTCGCGAACAGCCTGGGCGAACGCGTCACCGCGCTTGTTGTAGTTGGCGAACATGTCCATGGAGGCACAGGCGGGTGCGAGGAGCACCGTGTCTCCGGCGACGGCGAGTCGCCGCGCCTCCTGGACCGCCGCGAGCATCGCCCCAGTGTCGGTCCGGTCGAGGTCGACGACGGGTACTTCCGGCGCGTGTCGCGCGAGGGCGTCCCGGATGAGGGCGCGATCGGCGCCGATGAGCACCACACCGCGAAGTCGCTTTGCCGACTTGGCGACCAGCTCGTCGAAGGTCGCACCCTTCGCCAGACCGCCCGCAATCCATACGATCGACTCATATGACGCCAACGAGGCTTCCGCCGCGTGCGTGTTGGTGGCCTTGGAGTCGTCGACGTAGGCGACGCCGTCCACATCGGCCACGTGCGCGATGCGGTGGGCGTCCGGGGTGAAGTTCCGCAGCCCGTCCCGTACGGCCGCGGGAGGCACCCCGAAGGCGCGGGCGAGGGCCGCCGCCGCGAGGGCGTTGGCGATGTTGTGCGGGGCCGGCGGGTTGACGTCGGAGACCTCGGCCAGCTCCTGGGCGTTCTTCTGCCGGTTCTCGACGAAGGCGCGGTCCACGAGGATGCCGTCCACGACGCCGAGTTGGGAGGGCCCCGGGGTGCCGAGGGTGAAGCCGATGGCCCGGCAGCCCTCCTCGACGTCGGCCTCGCGCACCAGCTCCTCGGTGAGCTTGTCGGCGACGTTGTAGACGCAGGCGACCCGGTTGCCCTCGTAGATACGGCCCTTGTCCCTCGCGTACGCCTCCATGGAGCCGTGCCAGTCGAGGTGGTCGGGGGCGAGGTTCAGGACGGCCGCCGAGTGGGCGCGCAGCGAGGGCGCCCAGTGCAGCTGGTAGCTCGACAGCTCCACGGCCAGGACGTCGTACTCCTCGTCCCCGAGGACCGCGTCGAGCAGCGAGACGCCGATGTTGCCGACGGCGGCCGTGCGCAGGCCGGCGGCCTTCAGGATGGACGCCAGCATCTGGACGGTGGTGGTCTTGCCGTTGGTGCCGGTGACGGCCAGCCAGGGGGCCGCGTCGGGGCCCCGGAGCCGCCAGGCGAGCTCGACGTCGCCCCAGATGTCGACACCGGCCGCACGGGCCGCCTGGAACAGCGGCTTGTCCGGTTTCCAGCCGGGCGCGGTGACGATCAGTTCGGTGCCCTCGGGCAGGGTGGCGCCGTCGCCGAGCCGCACCGTGACGCCCAGCGCCTCCAGTCCGGCGGCCTGCTCACGCGCGCGTGCGTCGTCGCCGTCGTTGACGACCGTGACGATCGCGCCCCGCGCGTGCAGCACCTTGGCCGCCGGGACACCGGAGACGCCGAGCCCGGCGACGGTGACGTGCTTGCCCTGCCAGTCGGTCACTTGTCCGCTGCCCATCCTGCGTAGAAGAGGCCCAGTCCGACAATCACACAGATGCCCTGGATGATCCAGAAGCGGACCACCACAAGGACTTCGGACCAGCCCTTGAGTTCGAAGTGGTGCTGGAGCGGTGCCATCCGGAAGACGCGCCTGCCGGTGAGCCGGAAGGAGCCGACCTGGATGACGACCGACATGGTGATGAGGACGAACAGGCCGCCCATGATGGCGACGAGGAGCTCGGTGCGGGACAGGATCGCCAGGCCCGTGAGGACACCGCCGAGCGCGAGCGAACCGGTGTCGCCCATGAAGATCTTGGCCGGCGAGGTGTTCCACCACAGGAAGCCGAGGCAGGAACCCATCAGCGCGGAGGCGATGACCGCGAGGTCCAGCGGGTCTCGCACCTCGTAGCAGGCGTTCGGGTTGGTCAGGGTCGTCGCGTTGGCGCAGGACTCCTGGAACTGCCAGACGCCGATGAACGTGTAGGCGCCGAAGACGAGCACGGAGGCGCCGGTGGCGAGGCCGTCCAGACCGTCGGTCAGGTTCACGCCGTTGGACATCGCGAGGATCATGAACAGCGCCCAGACCACGAACAGCACCGGGCCGATCGACCAGCCGAAGTCCGTGATGAAGGACAGCTTGGTGGAGGCCGGGGTGTTGCCGCGGGCGTCGGCGAACATCAGCGACAGCACCGCGAAGGAAATACCGACGATCAGCTGGCCGGCCATCTTCGCCTTGGCCCGCAGGCCCAGCGAACGCCGCTTGACGATCTTGATGTAGTCGTCCAGGAAGCCGACCAGGCCCATCCCGCACATCAGGCCGAGCACCAGCAGGCCCGAGTAGGTCGGGGTGTAGCCGGTGATCACCTTGGACAGGAAGTAGGCGGCGACCGTCGCGAAGATGAAGGCGATGCCGCCCATCGTCGGCGTACCGCGCTTGCTGGCGTGCTCGCGCGGGCCGTCGTCACGGATGTACTGGCCGTAGCCCTTGCGGGCGAGGAGCTTGATCAGCAGCGGAGTGCCGACCAGGGTCAGGAAGAGACCGATGACGCCCGAGAAGAGGATCTGCTTCATCATCGGGCATCAACACCCTCTGCACCGGACTCCACAAGCGCCTGCGCAACGCTCTCCAGGCCCACCGACCGTGACGCCTTCACGAGTACGACGTCCCCCGGGCGCAACTCGCTGCGCAACAGGTCGACCGCCGCCTGTGCGTCGGACACGTGCACCGACTCCTCACCCCACGAACCCTCGTTATATGCGCCCAGTTGCAGCCAGGAGGCTTCCACTCCCCCGACGGCGACGAGCTTGCCGACATTGAGCCGGACGGCGAGCCGTCCGACCGCGTCGTGCTCGGCGAGCGCCTCGTCCCCGAGCTCGGCCATCTTGCCGAGCACCGCCCACGTGCGGCGCCCCTGGCCCATGGCCGCGAGCGCGCGCAGCGCGGCTCGCATGGACTCGGGGTTGGCGTTGTAGGCGTCGTTGACGATGGTCACGCCGTCCGGGCGCTCGGTGACCTCCATACGCCAGCGGGAGAGGGAGCCCGCCTCGGAGAGCGCGAGCGCGATCTCTTCCGCGGACATGCCCAGCTCATGGGCGACGGCGGCCGCGGCGAGCGCGTTCGACACGTGGTGCTCACCGTACAGGCGCATGGTCACATCGCTTGCACCGGAGGGTGTGTGAAGGCTGAACGCGGGCTGTCCCGTGTCCGTGAGTCGTACGTTCTCGGCCCGTACGTCCGCTTCGGCCGACTCTCCGAAAAGGACCACCTTCGCCTTGGTACGGGAGGCCATGGCCCGCACCAACGGGTCGTCCGCGTTGAGGATCGCGGCGCCGCCCTCCTCGGCCGCCGGCAGGGCCTCCACCAACTCGCCCTTCGCCTGGGCGATCTGCTCCCGGCCGCCGAACTCGCCGATGTGGGCGGTGCCGACGTTGAGGACCAGGCCGATCTTCGGGGGCGTCAGATCGGTGAGGTAGCGGATGTGGCCGATGCCGCGGGCGCCCATCTCCAGCACCAGGAACTTCGTCTCCTCGGTGGCGGACAGGGCGGTCAGCGGCAGCCCGATCTCGTTGTTGAGGGAGCCTGGTGTGAACACGGTCGGCGCCTTGGTGCGCAGCACCTGGGCGATGAGGTCCTTGGTGCTGGTCTTGCCGGCCGAGCCGGTCAGCGCCACGAGGGTCGCGCCGAGCCGTCGTACGACATGGCGGGCGAGGGCGCCGAGGGCGGTCTGGACGTCGTCCACGACGATCGCGGGCACGCCGACGGGGCGCGACGCCAGTACGGCGACCGCGCCCTGCTCGACGACCTGGGCGGCGAAGTCGTGGCCGTCCACGCGCTCGCCCACGAAGGCGGCGAACAGACTGCCCGGCCCCACCTCGCGGGAGTCCCGGACGACCTCGCCGGTGACCAGGACGGACGGATCCGGTATGTCGTGCGTCTGCCCGCCGACGACTTCTGCGATCTCGGCGAGAGAGAGGGCGATCACAAGTTCATCCCCTGGGTCTTCTGGATTTTCATCCCTGGGTTTTCTGGATGGCTTCGCGGAGGACCTGACGGTCGTCGAAGGGACGGATCACGCCGGCGATGTCCTGGCCCTGCTCGTGGCCCTTGCCGGCGACCAGCACGGTGTCGCCGGGGTGCGCGCGGGCGACGGCCGCTTCGATCGCGGCGGCCCGGTCCTCGAAGAGGAGCACCTCGCCGCGCTCGTGGGCGGGCACCGACGCCGCGCCTTCGAGCATGGTCGCGAGGATCGCGAGGGGGTCCTCGGAGCGGGGGTTGTCGGAGGTCAGTACGGCCGTGTCGGCGAGCCGGGCCGCGGCGGCGCCCATCGGGGCGCGCTTGGTCCGGTCGCGGTCGCCGCCGCAGCCGAGGACGACGAGCAGCCGGCCCTTGGTGACCTTGCGAAGCGCCCTGAGGACCGACTCGACGGCGTCCGTCTTGTGGGCGTAGTCGACGACCGCGAGGTAGGGCTGTCCGGCGTCCACGCGCTCCAGGCGGCCCGGGACGCCCGGCACGGCGGCGATGCCGTCGGCGGCGGTCTGCGGGTCGAGCCCGGCGGCGGCGAGGGAGACGATCGCGGCGAGGGTGTTCGCCACGTTGAAGGGGCCCGGCAGCGGCGACTTGGCGGCGATCCGGACGCCCTCGGGCCCGGTGACGGTGAACGTCGAGTCCATCGGGCCGATGTGGACGTCGGTGGCCCGCCAGTCGGCGTCCGGGTGGCCCTCGGCGGAGTAGGTGACGACCGGGACGGAGGCCTCCCCCGCGAGCCGGCGGCCGTACTCGTCGTCGACGTTGACCACTCCCCGTCTGCTGCGTTCCGGGGTGAACAGCTGTGCCTTGGCCCGGTAGTAGTCCTCCATGTCGGAGTGGAACTCCATGTGTTCCGGGCTGAGGTTGGTGAAGACGGCGATGTCGAAGACGCAGCCGTCGACCCGGCCGAGGACCAGGGCGTGGCTGGAGACCTCCATGGCGACCGCCTCGACCCCGCGCTCGCGCATCACGGCGAAGAGGGCCTGGAGGTCGGTGGCCTCGGGGGTGGTGCGCTCGGACTTGATGCGCTCGTCGCCGATGCGCGTCTCGACCGTGCCGATCAGGCCGGTGCTGCGCGTGGTCTTCAGACCGCCCTCGACCAGGTACGCCGTGGTGGTCTTCCCGGATGTGCCGGTGATGCCGATCTGGAGCAGGTCGCCGCCGGGACGGCCGTAGATGGTGGCCGCGAGTTCGCCCATCCGCGCGCGGGGGTCGTCGACGACCAGGACCGGCAGGCCGGTGGCGGCGGCGCGCTCGGCGCCCGTCGGGTCGGTCAGTACGGCGACCGCGCCGAGGCCGGCGGCCTGGGCGACGAAGTCGGCACCGTGCAGCCGGGCGCCCGGCAGGGCGGCGTACAGGTCGCCGGGGCGGACCGCGCGCGAGTCATGGGTGATGCCCGTGACCTCGGCGCTGCTGTCCGGTTCGGCGGCACCCAGCTGGCCGGCGAGTTCCGCGAGGGGTGTGGCGGAGGTCCGAACCGGCCTGGGCGGCCCCGGATGTGTCACGGAAGCGCCCTTCTGGGTGGTTTGGGAGTGATCAGCGTGTGGCACGGCGGTGAGCGTACCGGGCGCACCCGCTCCGGAGCGAAGCGAGGGGCGCGGGGTCCCGTGGTTCCCGGGATCGGGGGTGATCGTTGTCACGAGCTCGTTCCTGGTGGTCTGTGCGAAGTGCTGAGGTGCTGATCAGGGCTTGTAGTCGACGGGCAGGTCGGCCGCCTTGGCGCCGGTCGGCGGGACCTGGAGGGTCTTGAGGGCGAACTCCATCACCTGCTTGTAGATCGGGCCGCAGATCTGGCCGCCGAAGTAGCTTCCGGCGGTGGCGTTCTGGATGGCGCAGTAGACGGTGATGCGGGGCTTGTCGGCGGGAGCGAACCCGGCGAACGACGAGGTGTAGCCGCGGTACCTGCCGGTGGCCGGATCCACTCGGTTGGCGGTACCGGTCTTGCCGGCGACGTTGTAGCCGGGGATGGCCGCCTTGGCGCCGGTGCCCTGCTCGTCGTCCACGACGGACTCCAGCATCTCGGCGAGCGTCCCGGCCGTCTGCGCACTGATCACGCGGGTCTTCTCGGGCTGGGCGGCCGGGGTGTAGCGGCCGTCGGCGCCCTTGGTGCCGCGTACCAGGGTCGGGTCGACGCGGACCCCGCCGTTGGCGATGGTCGAGTAGACGGAGGCCGCCTGCATGGCGTTGATGGAGAAGCCCTGGCCGAAAGGAATCGTGTACTGCTGCGACGTCGACCACTTGTCCGGCGAGGCCAGGATGCCCTTGGTCTCGCCGGGGAAGCCGAGCCCGGAGTAGCTGCCGATGCCGAACTTGCGCAGGTACGAGTAGAGGACCTGGTTGGCCTGTTCCTGGGTCTTGCCGAGCTGGCCGGCGGCGAGGATGGTGCCGATGTTGCTGGACTTGGCGAGCACGCCGTTGAGCGTGAGGTACCAGGTCGCGTGGTCGACGTCGTCCTTGAAGAGCCGGTCGCCGCGGTGCAGCCGGTTGGGCACCACCACGTGCGTGAGCGGGGTGGCGGCGTTCTGCTCCAGGACGGCCGCCATCGACATCACCTTGGCCGTGGAGCCGGGCTCGTAGGCGTCCTGGAGGGCCGCGTTGCCCATGTCGGCCGAGTCGGCCGTCGACAGGTCGTTCGGGTCGAAGCCGGGCGAGTTGGCCATGGCCAGGATCTGACCGGTCCTGGTGTCCTGGACGACCACATAGCCGCGGTCCGCCTTGGACTTCTTGACCTGCTCGGTGATGGCGTTCTGCGCGGCCCACTGGATGTCGCGGTCGATGGTCAGCTCGACGTCGGAGCCGGCCACGGCCGGGGTCTCGGTGGAACCCGCGGTGGGCACCTCGCGGCCGCCGGACTGGGCGTAGCGGATCTTGCCGTCCTTGCCGGTCAGCTCCTTGTCGAGCTGCTGCTCGATGCCGCCGCCGCCCTTGCCCTCGGCGTTGACCCAACCCAGTATCCCGGCGGCCAGGTCGCCGTTCGGGTACACGCGCTGGCTGCTCGGGTCGGCGAAGACGCCGGCCAGCACGTTGACGGTGTTGGTGTCGGTCCCGGCCTTGGCGGTGAGCGCGGCCTTCAGGTCCTTGATCTGCTTCCAGACCTGCGGGGTCTGCCGGGTCGCGAGCCGGACGTAGCGCAGCTCCTTGTTCTTCGGCCGCAGCAGCTTGAGCAGGTCGGCCTGGTTCTTGCCGAGTATCGGGGCGAGCAGCGCGGCGGCCTGCTCGGGCCCGTCGTCCACCCTGAGCTGCTTGCTGGTGAACATCGTGGGGTCGGCGGTGATGTCGTACGCGTCCTCGCTGATCGCCAGCGCCACGCCGTTGCGGTCGGTGATCCCGCCGCGCTCGGCGGCCAGGGTGTGCACGACATACCGGTTCTGCTCGGCCTTCGCCGCGTACGCGCTGGCGTCGACGGCCTGGACCTGGAGCAGGCGTCCGACGAAGACCATCAGCACCAGGGTCAGGGCGAGGCCGACCATGCGCAGCCGGGGACGGGGGCTGCCGAGGCGCAGGGGGGGTGCGGCCGGGGGGCGCGGGCCGCTCGGGCGGCGGACCGGGCGGGCGCCGGGACCGGGGCCGGACCGGCTCCGGACGGTACCCCTGGGGTCCCGGGGGCGGGGCGGCTTGGCGGGGCCGGGCACACGGCGGCGCGGCGGTTGCCTTTCTCCAGAAGTGTCTGGCACTTCCGTCACCTGCCGGGGGTCGTGGTCGGGGATGTCACGGGCGTGAGGCTCGGGGTCGGCGTCGGGGTGGGCGTCGGCGCGGGTGCCGTCACCGGCACGGAGCCGGTGGGCGTCGGGGTGGGCACGGCGGCGGACGGCGTGCCGATGGCCTCGGGGGCGAGGGGCACGGTGGTCTGCCGGAGGGCGGCCGGGCCGGGGACGCCCCTGACGGTGCCGTCCGGGTCGAGGAAGGCCGGGTCGCCGCCGGGGACCATGCCGAGCTCGCGGGCGCGGCGCTGGAGGGCGTCGGGGGCGGAGTAGGCGTCGATGTCCCGTTGCAGGGCCTGTTCCTCGTCCGTGAGGTTCTTGGTCCGCTTCTGCAGGTCGTCGAGTTTGAACGAGCCCTCGCTGAGCGCCGAGTTCAGCACCAGCAGGCCGATCAGGCCGCCGCTGAGGAGCAGGACGACGAGCAGGACGAACGGGGTGCGGGCGGCCTGGTTGGCACGGCCGGCCGGAAAGAGCCGGGCGAGCCGGGCCGCCCGCCCTCGCAGCTCGGGTTTCCTACTCACGTGTCCTCCGGTGGGTCCGGAAACCCCGCTCGCTCACTCGGCTTCCTCCCTGATGCGCTGGGCTCCCCGAAGACGCGCCGGCGCGGCCCGGCGGTTCTCGGCGACCTCTTCCTCGGTGGGAAGTTCGGCACCGCGCGTGAGCAGCTTGAGCCGGGGCTGGTACTGCTCGGGCACGACCGGCAGCCCGGGCGGCGCGGTGGTGGCGGCGCCGGCCGCGAACACCTGCTTGACGAGGCGGTCTTCGAGCGAGTGGTACGACAGTACGGCGATCCGGCCGCCGACCGCGAGGGCCTTCACGGCGGCCGGGATCGCCCTTTCCAGGACGGCCAGTTCGCCGTTGACCTCGATGCGCAGCGCCTGGAAGGTGCGCTTGGCCGGGTTGCCGCCGGTGCGCTTGGCGGCCTGTGGCAGCGAGTCCCGGATCAGCTCGACGAGCCGGGCGCTGTTGCTGAACGGCTCCTTCTCGCGCTCCCGGACGATCGCCGAGACGATCCGCTTGGCCTGCTTCTCCTCGCCGTACGCGAAGAGGATCCGGACGAGGTCGCCGGCCGGGTAGGTGTTGAGGACCTCGGCGGCGCTGATGCCGGTCGTCTGGTCCATGCGCATGTCCAGGGGGGCGTCCTGGGCGTAGGCGAAGCCGCGGCCGGCCTCGTCGAGTTGCATGGAGGAGACGCCGAGGTCGAACAGCACGCCCTGCACGCGCGCGATGCCGAGGCGTTCGAGTACGTCGGGCAGTTCGTCGTAGACGGCGTGCACCAGGGTGGCGCGCTCGCCGAAGGGGGCGAGCCGCTCGCCGGACAGGCGCAGGGCCTCCTTGTCGCGGTCCAGGGCTACCAGGCGGGCCTCGGGGAAGCGGGTCAGCAGTGCCTCGCTGTGGCCGCCGAGGCCGAGGGTGCAGTCGACGACCACGCTGCCCGGCCGCTCCAGGGCGGGTGCCAGCAGATCCAGGCACCGCTGGAGCATCACCGGAACGTGTCGACTCTGGCTCAAGGGGGCCTCTCAGGTCCGGCACGGGGGACGCACCGCCGGGTCCCCGCCCGCTCGGTACGCGCGCCGCGCACGTGGGGAGACGGCCCGGGCGCCGTGCCGGGGTCTCCAGGGGATTTCACCAGCGGGGAGAGCCTCGCCTCCCGCTTCGCGTCACTTTAGTCCACCGTGTCGCGCGGTCAATCAACCGGCCTGCGCGGCGCGTACGGCGTCCCGGCCGGGGTGGGATTCATCGGGAATCACCCGGGCGGCCCCGGTTTGCCCTCCGTGTGGGTTAGCTCACAACAAGCCACGATGACGTTCTTTGTCCCCTCTCACAGCAGGCCGTGACCAGGGGTGACCAGTACCGTCATGACTATGACGACTTCCGCAGCAGCTCCCACTGGATCTGAAGGCGCCATAACCACCGGCGGCACCGTGACGGATCGCCTGGTCGACGCCAACCGGACCTACGCGGGTGCCTTCACCGACCCCGGCATGGACGCCCGGCCCGTACTGCACGTGGCCGTGGTGGCCTGCATGGACGCCCGCCTCGACCTGCACGCCGCGCTCGGCCTGGAGCTCGGTGACTGCCACACCATCCGCAACGCCGGCGGCGTGGTCACCGACGACGTGATCCGCTCGCTCACCATCAGCCAGCGCAAGCTCGGCACCCGCAGCATCGTGCTGATCCACCACACCGGCTGCGGTCTGGAGGCCCTCACGGAGGACTTCCGCACCGAGCTGGAGATGGAGGTCGGCCAGCGCCCGGCCTGGGCGGTGGAGTCCTTCCGGGACGTCGACCAGGACGTACGGCAGTCCATGCAGCGGGTGCGCACCTCGCCGTTCCTGCTGCACACCGATGACGTACGCGGCTTCGTCTTCGACGTCCGCACCGGCCTCCTCCGCGAGGTCGACCCGGCCTGACCGGCTCCCGGCCCGGCTGCCCGCCGCGGATTCGACACCGCCGGCAGCCGGGCACACCGGCCGCCGTCCCCGGGCCCGGCCGCCTCGCCACGCGTCCGGCGGACCGCGTCGCCGCGCGCCGATCCGGTCCCCTCGGCCCGCCGAGCAGACCGCGCGCCCCGGAACACGGCCGCCGTAAGCTGTCAGCCCGCTGTCGAATAGGCGGCCGAAAGCCCGTAAGACCGACATAGTGCGGGCAGTTGTCCACAGGCGAGTGACACGAATCGGTAACGGCAGCAAGAATGCGGTGTGAGACGTCGCGCGGAACCATTCACGCGTGGTGTCCGTGATTCGGGGTGGGCCGGTTTTGCCAGACGGAGCGCCGGCCCGAGCAATAACGGGCCGAGGAGGGCCGGGTGACGACCTATGACGATCGAGCGAGCCTCACTGATCTGACCGCCACTGTGGAGCGGGTCCGCAGTTCGGTGGAGGGTGTGATCGAGGGCAAGCCCGAGGTCGTACGGCTTTCGCTGACCGTGCTGCTCGCCGAGGGACATCTTCTGATCGAGGATGTCCCGGGCGTGGGCAAGACGATGCTGGCGAAGGCTTTGGCACGGTCCATCGACTGCACGGTGCGGCGTATCCAGTTCACGCCCGACCTGCTGCCGTCGGACATCACCGGCGTGTCCATCTGGGACCAGCAGCGCCGGGACTTCGAGTTCAAACCGGGCGCCATCTTCGCCCAGATCGTGATCGGCGACGAGATCAACCGCGCGTCGCCGAAGACCCAGTCCGCACTGCTGGAGTCGATGGAGGAGCGCCAGGTCACCATCGACGGGCAGACCTACGAACTGCCCAGCCCGTTCATGGTGGTGGCCACCCAGAACCCGGTCGAGATGGAGGGCACCTACCCGCTGCCCGAGGCCCAGCGCGACCGCTTCATGGCCCGCGTCTCGGTCGGCTACCCCAGCGTGGAGGCCGAGTTGCAGATGCTCGACATCCACGGCTCGGTCAACCCGCTGGACGACCTCCAGCCGGTGGCGCACGCCCATGACGTCGTGAAGCTGATCGAGGCCGTGCGCGGGGTCCACGTCGCCGAGCCGGTCCGGCGGTACGCGGTCGACCTGGTGTCCGCGACCCGCAGCCACCCCGACCTCAGACTCGGCGCCTCCCCGCGCGCCACGCTGCACCTGCTGCGCGCGGCGAAGGCGTCCGCGGCCCTGAGCGGCCGGGAGTACGCGCTGCCGGACGACGTACAGGCGCTCGCCGTCGCGGTGCTGGCCCACCGGCTGCTGCCCACCGCCCAGGCCCAGCTCAACCGGCGCACCGCGGAGCAGGTCGTCCAGGAGATCCTGCAGTCGACCCCGGTGCCCTCGGCGCCCCAGCAGCAGGCGGGCTTCGGCGGTCTGGGCCGGGGTGTGCCGGCGTATCCCCAGCAGCCCCCGCGGAGTCTGTGATGGGCGCCCCGGCGGAGGCCGACCGCGAGGAGACGGGCGGGATCCGCACGGCCCTGGGCGGGCTGACCACCCGTGGCCGCTCCTTCCTCGCGGCCGGCATCGCGGCGGTGATCTGCGCGTACATACTCGGCCAGGCCGATCTGCGCCGGGTCGGGCTGCTCCTCGCCGTGCTGCCGCTGATCTGCGCCGCCGTGCTCTACCGCACCCGCTACCGGGTGGCCGGCAGCCGCCGGCTCTCCCCCGCGCGGGTGCCGGCCGGCAGCGAGGCCCGGGTCCATCTGCGGATGGACAACGTCTCGCGGCTGCCCACCGGTCTGCTGATGCTCCAGGACCGGGTGCCCTACGTCCTCGGGCCGCGCCCGCGCTTCGTCCTGGACCGGGTGGAGCCGGGCGGCCGCCGCGAGGTGTCCTACCGCGTCCGCTCGGACCTGCGCGGCCGCTATCCGCTGGGCCCGCTCCAGCTGCGCCTGACCGACCCGTTCGGCATGTGCGAACTGACCCGTTCCTTCTCGACGTTCGACACCCTCACCGTCATCCCGAAGGTGGAGCCGCTGCCGCCGATCCGGCTCAGCGGCGAGGCGAAGGGGTACGGCGACGGGCGGCAACGCTCACTGGCCCTGGCCGGCGAGGACGACGTGATCCCGCGCGGCTACCGCTACGGCGACGACCTGCGCCGGGTGCACTGGCGCTCCACCGCCCGCTACGGCGAGCTGATGGTGCGCCGCGAGGAGCAGCCGCAGCGCGCCCGCTGCACGGTCCTGCTGGACACCCGGGGCGGCGCCTACGAAGGCGCGGGCCCCGACTCGGCGTTCGAGTGGGCGGTGTCCGGTGCCGCCTCGGTCCTGGTCCACATGCTCGAACGCGGCTTCTCGGTCCGGCTGTTGACGGACACCGGCAGCTCGGTGCCGGGCGAGGGCGCCGACGGCTTCGCGGGCTCCGGCCACGAGTCGGCGGAGGCGGCCGGGCTGATGATGGACACCCTGGCCGTGATCGACCACTCGGACGGCACGGGCCTGTCCCGGGCCTACGACGTACTGCGCGGCGGGAACGAGGGGCTGCTGGTGGCCTTCCTCGGCGACCTCGACGAGGAGCAGGCGACGGTGGTCGCGAAGATGCGCCAGCGCAGCGGCGGCGCCGTCGCCTTCGTGCTGGACCCGGACACCTGGGTCCGGGAGCCGAGCGACGTGCCCGCCCCCGGCAACGCGCACGAGGAGCGGCTGCGGATGCTGCGCGAGGCCGGCTGGACGGCCGTCAGCGTGCCGCGTGCCGCCCCACTGGCCGAGCTGTGGCGGCAGGCCGACCGGGAGCGCACCGGGCTGGCCGCGCTGAGCGGGGAGGCCCGGTGATGAGCGGACGGGCCCGGCTGGCCCTCACCGCGGCGGCGGCGACGCTGATGGCGTCCTGTGCCCTGCTGCCGCTGGTCTCCCCGATGACCTGGCTGTTCCAGGCCGCGTTCCTGGTGGCGGTCCAGACGGGCGTGGGCGCGGCCGCCCGGCGGGTGCCGCTGGCCCGGCCGCTGACCGTGGCCGCGCAGGCCCTGGCCACGCTGCTGATGCTGACCGTGGTCTTCGCCCGGGGGCACGCGATCGCCGGGCTGGTCCCCGGCCCGGACACCTTCCGGTACTTCGGCGACCTGCTCCAGCAGGGCTCGGACGACGTCAGCCGGTATGCGATACCCGCGCCGCTGACGCCCGGCATCCGGCTGATGGTCATCGGCGGGGTGCTGGTCGTCGGGCTGGTCGTGGACACCCTCGCGGTGACCTTCCGCAGCGCGGCCCCGGCCGGACTGCCGCTGCTCGCGCTGTACTCGGTGGCGGCGGGCCTGTCCGACGGGCCGAGCGACTGGCTGTGGTTCCTGGTGGCGGCGGCCGGCTATCTGATGCTGCTGCTCGCCGAGGGCCGGGACCGGCTGTCGCAGTGGGGCCGGGTGTTCGGCGGGGCCGCGCGCACGCCGGGCGCCCAGGAGAGCGGCGCGGTGGCCCCGGTGCGCACCGGGCGCCGGATCGGCTTCGCCGTGCTGAGCGTCGCGCTGTTCGTGCCCTTCGTGATGCCCTCGATCCAGGGCGGTCTGCTGGACGGCGCCGGGGCCGGTGTCGGCGTGGGCAACGGGAACGGCGGCACGATCTCCGCGGTCAACCCGCTGGTGTCGCTGCGGGACAGCCTCAACGTGGACGAGGACCGCCAGGTGCTGTCCGTGCGGACCAGCAGCGACGACGTCTCGGACCTGTATCTGCGGATCGTCTCCCTGGACGACTTCGACGGCACCACCTGGAAGCCGGCCCAGCGGCACATCACCTCCGTGCCGAGCACGTTCCCGACCCCGGCCGGACTGAGCGGCGACGTCCGGCGGACGACGGTGAAGTCGACGATCTCGGCCGCCGACTGGTACGCCCAGGACTGGCTGCCGATGCCGTACCCGCCGAGCGGGGTGAAGGTGGCCGGCACCTGGCGCTACGAGCCCGTCGGGATGACCCTCGTCGGCGACCACGGGCAGAACACGCGCGGTGAGACCTACCAGGTCACCAGCCTGGACGTGCAGCCGACGGCGGAGCAGCTGGCCGCGGCGCCGGACCCGACGGCGGCCATGAAGAAGGACTACACCAAGGTGCCCTCCTCGCTGCCGTCGGTGGTGGCGCAGACGGCGAAGGAGGTCACCGCCGGCTCGACGAACCACTACGAGGAGGCGGTCAAGCTCCAGGACTACTTCGCGGTGACGGGCGGCTTCCAGTACGACACCCAGGTGGAGGTCGGCCGGGGCGAGGGCGCGATCGCGAACTTCCTGAAGCAGAAGCGCGGTTTCTGCGTGCACTTCTCCTTCGCGATGGCCGCGATGGCCCGGACGTTGGGCATCCCGGCCCGGGTCGCGGTGGGCTTCGCGCCGGGCACCCCGCAGGCCGACGGCACCGTGTCGGTGGGCCTGAAGGACGCGCACGCCTGGCCGGAGCTGTACTTCGAGGGCGTGGGCTGGACCCGCTTCGAGCCGACCCCGACCCGGGGCACGACGCCCTCGTACACGGTGTCGGACACGCCCGGCTCCTCCGTGCCGGACGAGACCCTGCCCTCCAAGGGCGCCTCGACGGCGCCGTCGGCGTCGGCCTCGCAGAGCGAGAGCTGCCCGCCGCAGCTGCGCAGGCAGGACGCCTGCGCCAGCCCGTCCGCGGCGGCCGCGGTGCAGAGCGGCGACGGCGGGCCGCCGTGGTGGCAGCTGGCCCTGGGGGCGCTCGGCGGCCTCGTCGTGGTGGCGCTGCCGCTGTCGCCGATGCTGTACCGGCAGCAGGTACGTGCCCGCCGGCTCGGGGCCTACGACCGCACGCCCGCCGGCGTGGCGGCGCACACGCTGGCGGTCTGGCTGGAACTGACCGACACCGCCTGGGACTTCGGCATCCTGCCGGACGACTCGCAGACCCCGCGCAACGCGGCCGCCCGGATCGTCCGGCTCGGCGGTCTGGATCCGGTCGCCGGGGCCTCGGTGCACCGGGTGGCGGACGCGGTCGAACAGGTGCTGTACGCGCCGCAGCCGCGGCCGACGGCGGGCCTCGCGGACGACGTCCGCAGGGTGACGGCCGCGTTCAACGGCACGGTCGGTGTCCCCTCGCGGCTGCGGGCGCTGTTCGCTCCGCGGTCGGCCGTGCGCCTGGTGTGGGCGGCGTCGGCGGGGCGGGCCCGGCTGCGGGAGCGGATGGCGGCGGCCCGGCCGACCCTGCGGAAGCCGACGGAGCAGCAGAGCTGACGGGGGCGGGCGCGGGGGGGCGCTTACCGGCGCTTGCCGGGTGCCGCCCGCGCCCACCCGTGCCGCCCCAGCGGCACGACTGCCCGCGGCTATATGAGGCACGGCTGGGAAGCGCCCCGAAAGGGGCGCGGGGAACTGCGCGACCAGCCCCCACGCACCCGCAGTGACGCACGGCCCGCAGCAAGGTCACGGCTCCGGCCGACTGCGCAGCGCCCGGCAACGCCTGAGGGGTGACCATCCAGTGACGGTCACCCCTCAGTCACGCTCTGTTCGGCCTGTCGGCCTCTCCGGCGAAGCCGTCAGTGGCCCTGTTCGTCGCGTCGGCGCTGCCAGCGCTCCTCGATGCGGTCCATCATGGAGCGCTTCGGCCGGCCCTGGCGGCGGGCCTGCGGGCCTCCCGCGGGCTGCTCGCCGGGCTTGGGGGCCTTGCGCCAGCCGGTGACGGCGAGGACCGCGCAGCCCAGCATGACGAGGAAGCCCACCACGCTGACCCAGATCTGCAGGGTGACCATTCCGGCGATGAGGAGCGCGATACCCACGAGGAAGCCTGCGACCGCCTGGTAGACCCGTCGCCGGGTGAACGTCCGCAGCCCGTTTCCCTCAAGCGCTGTCGCGAACTTGGGGTCTTCGGCGTACAGCGCTCGCTCCATCTGCTCAAGCATTCGCTGCTCGTGCTCCGAGAGCGGCACGGCGTCCTCCTCATCGTGCAGTCGCCGGGGCGACCCGGGGGGTCCCTTCAGGATAGGCAGGGAATCGCCCCCGTGAAACCCGCCCCTCTAGGCCAATTGGCCAACCGGAAACCGCCATGACGGTTCTGGCTCGCTGAGGCTTCCATTCCCCAGCAGCCGACCCGTCATGCCGGGCGATCTCCCTCGATCATACGGCGCAAACCCCTCGATCGGGGGGCCTGTGGCGTACTCCATCCGCTGCCGAGCCCCTGATCAGCGGGCTCGTCTCAGGAGGCTCTCAGACCTCGGCGGCACCCGGTGTCTCGCCGAGCACATGCAGTTGGGTGGCGACGGCGTGGAAGGCGGGGAGTTCGGCCGCGGCGGCCTCCAGCTTGAGCAGGGCGTCGAGGGCGCCGGGCTCGGTGTCCACCAGGACTCCGGGGACCAGGTCGGCGAAGACCCGCACGCCGTGCACCGCGGCGACGGCCAGGCCCGCGCCCTCGACCAGGGCGGTGAGCTGGTCGGCGGTGAAGCGGCGGGGCATCGGGTCGCCGCCGCCCCAGCGGCCGTCGGGGTCCTCCAGGGCCTGCTTGGCCTCCTTGAAGTGACCGGCGAGGGCGCGGGCGACCACGGCCCCGCCGACCCCGGCGGCGAGCAGGCTGAGGACACCCTCGGAGCGCAGCGCGGCCACCGTGTTGCGCACGCCCTCGGCCGGGTCGTCGACGTACTCCAGGACGCCGTGGCACAGCACCACGTCGTGGCCGCCGCGCTCGACCACGTCGAACAGGCCGAGGACGTCGCCCTGGACGCCCTTGACCCGGTCGGCCACGCCGGCCTCGGCGGCGCGGCGCTCCAGCGCGAACAGCGCGTTCGGGCTGGGGTCGACGACGGTGACGCGGTGGCCGAGACGGGCCAGGGGGACGGCGAAGTTGCCGCTGCCGCCACCGGTGTCCAGGACGTCCAGCGCGTCCCGGCCGGTGGCCTTGACCCGGCGGTCGAGGGCGTCCTGGAGGACCTCCCAGACCACGGCGGTACGGAGAGAGGCGCGGGGTCGAGTGGGGTCCGGCACGGCAGTTGACTCCTCGGCGCGGCACCGCCTGTTGCCCGGCGGCGCGAACTCGGTGCCTCCCCGGCCCGGAGTGCGGGAGGAGGGAAGGCTTCAGGCGCTCTCCACCCTATTGCCTCCGCCGCCTCGCCCCCTATCGCCTCCGCCGCCGCGCCCGGTCATCTCGCGCCGGGCGGTTTCCTTCCCGGTCATCTCGCGCCGGCGGCCTCCGTCCCGGTCATCCCGCGTCGGGCAGTTCCCTCCCCGGGGCGCCGGCCGGCCGCTCCCCGTCCTCCCGGCGCGCCTGTGGCAGCACCGGCTGCAGGACGAGCATCCGCTCGACGATGCGGAGGAACATCGCCACGTCGCGTATCAGGTCGTCGGCGTCCCGGCGGTTCGCCGCGCCCTGGATGCCGGCCTCGGCGCGGGCCCGGCGGCCGGCGCCGGAGGCGAAGAGGGCGCTCCACTCGGTGAGCTCGGGCGCGACCTCGGGGAGCACCTCCCAGGCGCTGCGGATCCGGGCCCGGCGCCGGGGCGAGGTCTCGGGGCGGGCGCGGGCGGCGAGCACGGCGGCCGCGGTGCGCAGGGCGGCCAGGTGGGCGGTCGCATAGCGCTCGTTGGGGGTGTCGAGCAGTTCGGCCTCGTCGAGGGCGGCGCGGGCCTGGGTGAGCAGGTCGAGGGCGGCGGGCGGGGCCGTGGCCCGGCGGAGCACGGGGTGCACATCGCTCGCCGGGCCGGTCAGTGAGGGGGCAGGGCCGGTGGCGCGGCGCCGGTGGGCGGCGGCCGCTGAGGAGTTGGCCATGACGAACCTCCTGTCGTCTGAGTGACGGCGCCCTCACACGGGGTGCCGTATGTGCCCATCGTGCGGTATGGCACTGACAATCCGTTCTGACCTGGGCTTTTGCTTCGATCGAAAGTTCGGGTTAGTTTTTGCACTGACCAGTCAGTTCAAAAACAACGCCACAGGGGGGAACCTGTGCACGGCGTACCTGTCACGGCCGAGAGCCTCGGGCTCAAGGGGCCGCGCGGCTGGGCGTTCCAGGGGATCTCCCTGGACGCCGGGCCCGGCGCGCTGATTGCGGTGGAAGGGCCGTCCGGCTCCGGCCGCACCTGTCTGCTGCTCGCGCTCACCGGCCGGATGAAGACCACCGAGGGCACCGCGACCGTCGGCGGGGCCCGGCTGCCGGGGCAGCTCGCGGCCGTACGGCGGTTCAGCGCGGTGGCCAACGTGGCCGGGGTCACCGACCTCGAACCCGCCCTGACCGTCGCCGAGCACCTGCGCGAACGGGCCCTGCTGCAACGCCGGTTCGGCGACTCCCTGCGCGCGCTGCTGCGGCCCCGCGCGGACCGCGGGGCGCGGGCACAGCAGCGCATCGACGACGCCCTGGCCGCCGTCGGGCTCGACCTGGAGTCGCTGCCCAAGGGCGCCCGCACCGCCGTACGGGACCTGGAGCGGATCGAGGCGCTGCGGCTGTCCGTGGCACTGGCCATGGTCGGGAAGCCCCGGCTGCTCGCCGTGGACGACGCGGACCTGAAGCTGTCGCAGGCCGAACGTGCCGACGTACAGGCGCTGTTGGCGTCGATCGCCGCGTCCGGGACGACGGTGGTGGCGGTGTGCGGAGAGGCCCTGGCGGGGGCCGTCGTCGTACACACCGGGAGCACCGGGGCAACGGAGACTTCGGAAGAGGAGGAGGCCGACGATGCGCTCGCCGCGACTGGCCGCGCTTGAGCTCAGGCGCTTCGGACGGGGCAGGCTGCCACGCGCCGCCCTGGTGGCCCTGCTGGTGCTGCCGCTGCTGTACGGCGCGCTGTACCTGTGGTCGTTCTGGGATCCGTACGGCCGCCTCGACCGCGTGCCCGTGGCGCTCGTGAACGACGACAGGGGAGCGACGGCGAGCGGCAAGAGGCTCACCGCGGGCGACGACATCGTCGCCGGGCTGAAGGACAGCAGGACCTTCGAATGGCACGAGGTGAGCGCCGCCGAGGCGCGCCGGGGCGTCGAGGACGGCACGTACTACCTGTCGCTGACCATGCCCGCCGACTTCAGCGCGCGCATCGCCTCCAGCGCGGGCGACTCCCCGGAGACCGGCGCGCTCCAGGTGCGCACGAACGACGCGAACAACTACATCGTCGGGCAAATCTCCCGCACGGTCTTCAACGAGGTGCGCTCGGCCGCCTCGACCAAGGCCTCCCGGTCCTTCCTGGACCGGATCTTCATCTCGTTCGCCGACATCCACGGGCAGACCGTGAAGGCCGCCGAGGGCGCCGACACGCTCACCGGTGGCATCGGGAAGGCCGAGAAGGGATCCAAGGACCTCGCGGACGGCCTGAAGGACGCCAAGACCGGCAGCGGGAAGCTCGCCAAGGGGATCAGGAAGCTGGACGCGGGCGCGGCGACGCTGGAGGACGGCTCGCAGCAGGTCGCGGACGGCACCCAGGTCCTGGCGGACCAGGTCGACGGGGTCTACGGCAAGGTCGGCCCGTACCTGGCGAAGAACGAGAAGACCATCGGTGACACGGCGCAGTTGGTGGCCGACTCGGCGCGGACCGTCCGGGACAACCTGGGCGTCCTGGTGAAGACCGCTCCGGCGGCCGCGAAGACCGCCCACGCGGCCGCCGGCACGCTGGACGAGGTCTACACGGCGCGCTGTTCGGCGAAGCTGCTGACCGACCCGGTCTGCCCCGACCTGAAGAAGGCCAGGGACGCGGCCGACGACGTGGCCGCCGTCGCCGACGACCTCGACACGCTGATCGCCGACCAGAACGGCGACCTGAAGACGCTCGACGCGAACCTCGGCACGCTCCAGACCCAGGCGCAGGCCCTCGCCGACCGCGCCCCGCACCTCTCCGAGGACGTCGCCGACGCCGTCAAGAAGATCGACAAGCTGAACGACGGCGCGGCCCGGGTGGCCGCGGGCGCCGCGAGGCTGCACACCGGACTCGGCACGGCCACCACCGGCGCCACCGGCCTCGACAGCGGCATCGGCAAGCTGAAGACCGGCGCCTACGACCTCAGCGGCGGGATGTACAAGCTCGCCGACGGCTCCAGCACGCTCGCCGGCGGCCTGCACGACGGCGCGGCGAAGATCCCCGACTACGACAGGCAGGACCGCGACCGGCGCACCGGGGTCATGTCCGACCCGGTCCAGCTCGCCTCGCAGGACCTGCACAAGGCGCCCAACTACGGCACCGGGTTCGCCCCGTACTTCATCCCGCTCTCCCTGTGGGTCGGCGCGATGGTGGCCTACATGCTGATCCAGCCGCTCAACCGGCGTGCCCTGGCGGCCGGTTCGGCGGCCTGGCGGATCGCGCTGGCGGGCTGGCTGCCGGTGGTCGCGGTCGGCGTGCTGCAGACGGCCGCCCTGATGGCCGTACTGCACTGGGCGATCGGGCTCCAGATGGTCCGCGCGGCCGGGACGGTCGGCTTCCTCTTCCTGGTGACGGCCTGCTTCGCGGCGATCGTGCAGTGGCTGAACGCGCGCTTCGGGGCGGCGGGGCGGATCCTGGTCCTCGCCCTGCTGATGCTCCAGCTGACGTCGGCGGGCGGCACGTATCCCGTGCAGACCAGCCCGGGCTTCTTCGACGCGATCCACCCGTTCCTGCCGATGAGCTATGTCGTAGCGGCGCTGCGGCGGCTGATCACGGGCGGCGGCCTGGGGCCGGTGTGGCAGGCCTGTGCCGTCCTGGTGGCGTTCACGGCGGGTGCCCTGGCGCTCACCGCGGTGTCCGCCCGGCGCCGCCAGGTGTGGACGCTGGACCGCCTGCATCCCGAGCTGAGCCTGTGAGGCCTCGATGACCTCCTCTTCCGTGCCCGCGGAGGCCGCCGTTCCTGTGAGAATCGGGACCATGGAAAGCAGCAGCACCACGGGCGGCAGCACACGCCGTGAGGCCACCCGGCAGAAGCTCTACGAGGCCGCCGTCACGCTCATCGCCGAGCAGGGCTTCTCGGCCACCACGGTGGACGAGATCGCCGAACGGGCCGGCGTCGCGAAGGGCACCGTCTACTACAACTTCGCGAGCAAGTCGGTCCTCTTCGAGGAGTTGCTGCGGCACGGCGTGGGTCTGCTCACCGCGTCCCTGCGGGACGCCGCCGAGCAGACCGCGCGCGAGGGCGGCAGCCGGGTCGACGCCCTGGACGCGATGGTCCGCGCGGGTCTCGTCTTCATCGACCGCTACCCGGCCTTCACACAGCTCTACGTGGCGGAGCTGTGGCGCACCAACCGGGCCTGGCAGTCGACGCTGATGGTGGTCCGGCAGCAGGCCGTCGCGGTCGTCGAGGGCGTACTGCGCGAGGGCGTGGACAACGGCGAGTTCAGCGACGAGATCGATGTGCAGCTGACGGCGGCCGCACTGGTCGGGATGGTGCTGGTGGCCGCGCTGGACTGGAAGTCCTTCCAGCCGGAGCGCTCCCTGGACGACGTCCACGCGGCTCTGTCCCGGCTGCTGCAGGGGCGGGTGAGCGGCAAGGGCTGAGCCTTTCCGGGACCGGCAAGCGCGCGTGGCCGCGAGAAAGCCGCACGCGCGCGCGTGCACAGACGAAAGCGCCGGTCCGTGGTGGCCGCGTCCCCCGCGGGCCGCCGTCGGACCGGCGCCTTCCGTACTCCCCCGTGTTCCCCCGGTTTCCCGCTGTTCCCCCGGGTCCCCTCTCCCCCGTGTCTCGCTTCCGCCGACGCGAATCGGCGGAAGGAGCGGTCGAGGGCGCCGGCGCCGTTCCGCCGCCCCGTGTCGGCGGTACCGGACCTCGCGCCCCTTTCCGTGTCTCCACTCTCTCGTTCACGCAGGTCGCGGCCCATCCGCGCGCGTACTCAACTCGCTCCCTAGGTACGCGTACTCAGGTGTGCGCACGCAGGCCCAGGACGCGCGGCCGCCGACTGGTTACGATCGCGTCCGTGTCGGTACTCCCCTTGGTCTTCACCAGCGGCTGGGCCAGCGGAATCAACGCCTATGCGGTGGTGCTGCTGCTCGGTCTCTTCGGCGCGACGGGCCTGAGCGACGACGTCCCCGAGACGCTGCAGCGCCCCGAGGTGCTGATCGTCGCGGGCGTGCTGTTCCTGTGCGAGGCGGTCGCCGACAAGATCCCGTACGTCGACTCGGTGTGGGACTCCGTGCACACGGTGATCCGGCCGGTGGCGGGCGCCTGGGTCGGGGCGCTGCTCGCCGGGCACAGCGGCTCGCTCTCGGACGTGGCGGCCGGCCTGGTCGGCGGTTCCACGGCCCTCGCCAGCCACACCGTGAAGGCCGGTACCCGGATGGCGATCAACACCTCGCCGGAGCCGTTCAGCAACATCGTGGTGAGCCTGGCGGAGGATCTCGGGGTCGCCGGCATCGTGACGTTCGCGATGTTCCATCCGCTGCCGGCGGCGATCATCGCGGGTGTACTGCTGGCCACCGGCCTGATCGTGCTGGTGTTCCTGATCTCCCGGATCCGGCGCTTCTGGCGCCGCCGCGCCCAGCGCCGGGAGGAACGGCGGCTCGCGGCGCAGGTGGGACGGCCTCCCGGCTGACGGCCCGCCGGACCGGAGTGTCAGTGGCGGTCGATAAAGTCGCGGGCATGGGACGGATTGCGGTGATCGGCGCCGGGATGGGCGCCATGGCGGCGGCCGCCCGGCTGGCCGTCGCGGGCCACCGGGTGACGGTGTACGAGCGGACGGACACGTACGGCGGCGGGGTGGGCCGGTTCGAGCGCGACGGGTTCGCCTTCGACACCGGACCGGGGCTGCTGCCGCTGCCCGCCGTGTACCGCGACCTGTTCGTCAAGACCGGCAAGGAGCCGCTGGAGGACTGTGTCGAGCTGGTCCAGGTGGACCCGTCGGCCCGGCACGTCTTCGCCGACGGCACGCAGGTGTCCCTGCCGAACGCGTCCCGCGCGGGCGTCGTCGCCGCCCTCGACGAGGCCCTCGGGGCCGGCGCCGGGCAGCGCTGGGGCGACTTCCTGGTGCGGGCCCGGGAGGCCTGGGACCGCACCCGGCGCCCGCTCCTGGAAGAACCGCTGTGGCCGGACTGGCAGGTGCTGGCCGAGCGCGAGCCGTACCCGTCGGTGCCGCACAAGAAGCTGCTGCGCACCCGCCGGGCGGCCACGCTCACCGAGATCGGCGCCTGGGAGCTGCGCGACGAGCGCCTCGCCGCCCTGCTGAACAGCCATGCGCTCGCCCACGGCCTCGACCCCCGGGACACTCCGGCGAGCGCGGCCGTCCTGCCGTACCTGGAGCATGCCTTCGGCACCTGGTATGTGCGCGGTGGCATGAGGGAGTTGGCGCGCGCGGTGTACGAGCGGTGCGTGCGCCGGAGAGTCGAGTTCGTGTTCGGTGCCGAGGTCACGGCGGTGCTGGCGAAGGACGGTCGCGCGGCGGGGGTGGAGCTGGCCGACGGTGGTGTGGTCGACGCGGACCATGTGGTGGCCGGAGTGGATCCGGTACGGCTGGACGCCCTGACCCGGCGGACGGGGTGTCCGCTCGACGCCGACGGTGATGTGCGGGCCGACCGGAAGGCGGCGCGCCCGGGCCGCTTCACCGTGCTGCTCGCGCTGCGTGGCGGGCCCGAGGCCGGTGCCGCGCACCGCACGATCGTGCACCCCCCGGACGAGGAGACCGAGCTGGACCTGCTGGTCGCGCCCGGCGGCGACCGGCCGGTGCGCCCCACCGTGACGGTGCTGCGCCCCGACGACCCGGCGCTCAGACCGGACGGCGACCACGAGTCCGTGGTGCTGTCGGCGGTGCTGTCGACCGAGGCCGGCTGGGAGAAGGACAGCACCGCTCGGGCTTACACGGATTTCCTCCTCGAAGCCGCCGAGGCGGCCGTCCCGGGGCTGCGGGAGCGCCTGATCTGGCACGAGACGCGACTGCCGGAACGGGTCACGGACACCACGGGGTCCGGGGAGATCTCCGCTCCGTCCCTCGCCGCCGGCCAGGGCCGCTTCCTGCACCCGGCCAACACCACCCGGTTGCCGGGCCTGTACCGGGTGGGCGGCCGGTCACACCCCGGTGGCGGGCTTCCGCACGCGGGCATGTCGGGGGCGCTGGTGGCGGGGCTGATCGTGGAGGGGCCGGAGTTCCGCGGCTCGCAGTGAGCCGGGCCTTCGGGGAAGGCTTCAGAAACGGTACTGCTGCTCGTCGTACCCGTTGTTGCCCTGCTGCTGGCCCTGCTGCTGCCCCTGCCCGTCGCCGCCCTGGCCCTGGTAGGGGTACGGCTGCTCCTGCGGGAGTTCGCCGCCGTAGGTCTCGTCGGCGCGCTGCTGCGGGACCCAGACACCGCCCGCCGGGGTCTCGCCGTAGCCGCCGGTGCCGTACTGGCCCTGGGCGTACCCCTGCTGGTCGTACTGCTGGGTGCCGTACGACGACTGGTCGTACCCGGCGCCGCCGTAGGTCTGGTTGTTGCCGATGTACGGGTCGGAGTAGTTGGCGTACTGCTGCTGGGCGCCCGTGTCGTAGCCGTACTGCTGCTGGCCGTAACCGGAGTAGTCGTAGGCGTAGTTCTGGTCGGTGCCCTGGGCGGCGTACGCCTGGTCCTGGCCGGCGGTCGCGTAGGCGGCCTGCTGGTCGCCGGTGGCCGCGTAGCCGGAGTCGCGGTAGACGCCGTAGGAGCCGGTGTCCTCGGGCATCGGCTGCGGCTCGTACACCGTGCTGGACTCGGCCGCGCCGGGCTCCATGGTGCGGGCCGCCGGGGTGAAGACGTCGTCACGGTCGTACTCGTCACCGCCGCCGTAGGCCGGCATGCTGCCCGTGGCGTAGGCGCCCTGCTGCTCGGCGTAGGCGGTGTCGGCCGCGTCCGGGTCGGTGGCCTCCAGGCCCGGGTCCTCGTCCGGCTCGCCGCGGCGGCGCTTGGTCAGGCCGCCCTCACCGTCCGCACCGGGGCGCTTGACCGCCCAGCCGGCCTCGAAGCCACGGCGGAACGACAGCGTGACGTAGGTCTGGCCGACCGCGAAGGCGATCGCGCCCACGCCGATCACGATGACCGACGGGATCAGGACACCGAAGACGACACCGACGAAGCCGACGAAGGCGAGCAGCCGCCAGCGCAGCCGCGCCTTGTACTGCAGCAGTACCTCGCCGAGCAACCACAACGCGACGATGCCGAACGCTACGTAGAGGACCGTCCAGCCCATGTACGCCCCTCCTCCTGTGACCGCTACGCAGTGTGTCCTACTCCGGTGCGGCCGGTCTAGGCCCGCGGGGGATGGTGCAGGCCCAGGTTCTCGTAGATTTCCAGCGTCGCCGTGGAGTTGTTGAGCGTGATGAAGTGCAGTCCTGGCACTCCCTCGGCCAGCAGCCGGGCGCAGAACTCCGTGGCGTACTCGATGCCAATGGAGCGTACCGCCGTCGGATCGTCTTTCGCTGTGAGGATCCGCTCTTTCAGGGCGTCCGGGAAGGCTGCGTTGCTGAGTTTGGGCAGCCGTTCCAGCATCTTCACACTGGTGACGGGCAGGATTTCCGGAATGACCGGGGTCTCGCAGCCGGCCGCGACGACCCGGTCACGAAGGCGAAGGTACGACTCGTCCTGGAAGAACATCTGCGTGATGGCGTAGTCGGCGCCCGCACGGCACTTGTCGACGAAGTGCCGGACGTCGGTGTCCCAGTCGCTGGAGCGCGGGTGCATCTCCGGGAAGGCGGCGACGCCCACGCAGAAGTCGCCCGACTCCTTGATGAGCCGCACGAGTTCGGCCGCGTAGGTCAGACCCTGCGGGTGCGCCACCCACTCCCCCATCGGGTCGCCGGGCGGGTCGCCGCGCACCGCGAGCATGTTGCGGATCCCGGCGTCCGCGTACTGGCCGATGATGTTGCGCAGCTCGGCCAGCGAGTGGTCGACCGCGGTGAGGTGGGCGACCGGGGTGAGCGTGGTGTCGGCGACGATCTGCTGGGTCTCCTTGACCGTGCCCGCGCGGGTGGAGCCGCCGGCGCCGTAGGTGACGGAGACGAAGTCGGGGGCGACCGCCTCGACCCGCCGGAGCGCGCTCCACAGGTTCCGCTCGCCCTTGGGGGTCTTCGGCGCCGAGAACTCGAACGAGTACGTGGTCTTGCCGTTGGCGAGCATGTCGCGCACGGTGCGTGCGCGGTCAGTCCTGGTCGATGCGGTTCCTAGGGCCATACCCGCAGGTTAGCCAGGGGCGGACGGCCACCCAACCGAACTCGGGATATTTGCCCGAATTGTCGAGCTCGCGTCCGGATACTGGACAAGTTTCCGGACAGCCGGACAGCCGTACCCCGCGCTGCACGGCCGTACCCCGCGCTACTGCGACCGCAGCCGCTTGGCGAACTCGGCCGCCGCCGCGCCCGGGTCGTCGGCCGCGGTGAGCCCGCGGACCACGACCACCCGGCGGGCGCCCGCGTCCAGCACCTGGTCGAGGTTGCCGAGGTCGATGCCGCCGATGGCGAACCAGGGACGGTCGGTGCCCAGCGCGGCGGTGTACCGCACCAGGCCGAGGCCGGGGGCGGGGCGGCCGGGCTTGGTGGGGGTGGGCCAGCAGGGGCCGGTGCAGAAGTAGTCCACGCCGTCCTGCACGGCGGCCGCGGCGGCCTCGGACTCGGCGTGCGTGGAGCGGCCGATCAGGACGTCCGGGCCGAGGATCGCGCGGGCGGCCGGGACCGGCAGGTCGCCCTGGCCGAGGTGGAGCACGTCGGCGCCGGCCGCGTGGGCCACGTCCGCGCGGTCGTTGACCGCGAGCAGCTTGCCGTGCCGGGCGCAGGCGTCGGCGAACACCGCGAGGTGCTCCAGCTCCTCGGCGGCCTCCATACCCTTGTCGCGCAGCTGCACGATGTCGACACCGCCCGCCAGGACCACGTCCAGGAACTCGGCGAGGTCGCCCTGCTCCTTACGGGCGTCCGTGCACAGGTAGAGCCGGGCGTCGGCCAGCTGGGCGCGGGCGGTGTCGGTCATCGGTGTCCCCCGTCGGTTCGGTACTGGTTGCCTCAGACGGCGAGCGCCTGGGCGCGGCGCTTCACCTCCGTGCCGCGATTCTCGCTGAGCGCCTGCGCGGGGGTGCCGGGCAGGGTCTCGTCGGGAGTGAAGAGCCACTCCAGCATCTCTTCGTCCGTGAAGCCGTCGTCCCGAAGGAGCGTCAGGGTGCCGGTCAGGCCCTTGACGACCTTGTCCCCGTCGATGAAGGCGGCGGGGACGTGCAGTGCCTTGTTCTCACCACGGCGGACGGCGATGAGCTGGCCCTCCTTGACCAGCTGCCGCACGCGCGTCACCTCGACGTCCATCATCTCTGCGATGTCGGGGAGGGTGAGCCAGGCGGGGACGAGAGCGTCGATGTTTGTGTCAATCTCGGTCACGGGACAAGGGTAGGCGTTCCGCCGGGTGGGCCGCGATGGGTGGTGCCGGGTACGTGTCGGTGGTCGGGTGCGGCGCCGTGGGGGCTGGTCGCGCAGTTCCCCGCGCCCCTTCAGGGGGTTGCAGTCGCGTTTTTCAAGGGGCGGGCGGGGTCGGACAGAGCCTCCGGGTCCATCTGACGGCCCGCCTCGATCAGGCGGCGGCCCTGGGCCAGGTCTCGTGGGCGGCCTACCGCCAACAGGGCGACCAGGCGGGTCTCGCGGAGCCAGCAGACGCTCCAGGACGGGCCCGTCGGGTCGCCGCGCCAGACCATGCGGTCGGCGGCGGCGTGGTGGCCGGCGTACTGGACGAAGCGGCCGAACTGTTCCGACCAGAAGTACGGCACCGGGTCGTAGACCGCGTCGGACTCGCCGAGGATGTTGGCGGCGACCGTGCGCGGGCCCTGGAGGGCGTTGTCCCAGTGGTGGACCAGCAGGCGCTCGCCGTAGCGGCCGGACGGGAAGGAGGCGCAGTCGCCGACCGCGTAGACGTCCGGGACGCTGGTGCGCAGACGGTCGTCGGCCAGCACGTCGCCGTGGGTGCCCAGCTCGATGCCGGAGCCGGTCAGCCAGGCGGTGGCGGGGCGGGCTCCGATGCCGACCACGACGGCGCCCGCGGGCAGCCGCGAGCCGTCGTCGAGCACCACCGCGCCGGGCTCGACGCCGGCCACGCGCGCGTGGGTGCGCAGTTCGGTGCCGCTGTCCGCGTACCAGGCGGTCATCGGCGCGGCGACCTCGGCCGGGAGCGCTCCCGCGAGCGGCCGGTCGGCGGCCTCCACGACCGTCACCGCGCAGCCGGCCTCACGGGCCGCGGTGGCGAACTCGGCGCCGATCCAGCCCGCGCCGACGACCACGATGTCGTGCTGCCGGGCGAGCACGGGCCGCAGCCGCTCGGCGTCGTCCAGGGTGCGCAGCAGATGGACGCCGGGCACGCCCTCGGTGCCGGGCAGCGTGATCGGCTCGGCGCCGGTGGCGAGGACCAGGACGTCGTACGCCACCGGTCCGGTCTCGGTGTCCAGCTCGTGGTCGGCGGTGCGTACGCCCAGCGCGTCGCGGCCGAGTGCCAGCTCGATGCCGAGCGCCTCGAAGTCGACCTCGAAGGCGGAGCCCTCGGCCTTGCCGAGCAGCACGGCCTTGGAGAGCGGCGGCCGGTCGTACGGCTGGTGCGGCTCGGCGCCGATCAGCGTGACGGTGCCGGTGAACCCGCGCTCGCGCAGGGCGACGGCGGTCTGCACCCCGGCCATGCCCGCGCCCACGACGACCACGCGCCGCATCTGTGACGTGCTCCGTCGCTGCGTCTGCTCGCTCACCTGATCACCATAGACAAGAACGATAGACAACTGACAAAGAGTCAGTCAGGGGGCGTGGCGAGTGACCTGTTCCACAGCGCCGTCCGAGGCCGTCTTACAAGGGCGGAGCTCCGCGGGCTAGGGTGGCGGGGAAGCACACGCGGGAGCCCGGACGCACCGGGCTGAGAGGGAGGCTGGCGGCCTCCGACCGTACGAACCTGATCCGGGTCATGCCGGCGAAGGGAGGGGCTGGACGCCCATGTCCTCACGTACGTCCGACGTCCTCGTCATCGGGGGCGGAATCATCGGCCTGGTCACGGCCTGGCGCGCCGCGCAGCGCGGGCTCGCCACCGCCGTGGTGGACCCCGCGCCCGGCGGCGGGGCCGCGCAGGTCGCGGCCGGGATGCTGGCCGCGGTCACCGAACTGCACTACGGCGAGCAGACCCTGCTGGGGCTCAACCTGGCCTCCGCGCGCCGCTATCCCGGCTTCGTCACCGAGCTGACCGAGCTCACCGGCCACGACCTCGGCTACCGGCGCTGCGGCACGCTCGCGGTCGCGCTGGACGCCGACGACCGCGCCCATCTGCGCGAGCTGCACACGCTCCAGCAGCAGTCGGGCCTGGAGTCCGAGTGGCTGTCCGGGCGGGAGTGCCGGCGCCTGGAGCCGATGCTCGCGCCGGGTGTGCGCGGCGGGCTGCGGGTCGACGGCGACCACCAGATCGACCCACGCCGGCTGGCGGCCGCGCTGGTGGCCGCGTGCGAGCGAGCCGGGGTGGTCTTCCACCGCGACTGGGCCGAGCGCCTGGAGGTGGTGCGGGGGCGGGCCGCCGGTGTCGTCACCCGCGCGGGTGACACGTTGGGCGCCGGGCAGGTGGTGCTCGCCGGCGGGAGCCTGAGCGGGCGGCTGGCGGGCGTTCCTGACGACGTGCTGCCGCCGGTACGGCCGGTGAAGGGGCAGGTGCTGCGGCTGGCCGTGCCCGCGCGGTACGCGCCGTTCCTCAGCCGGACCGTACGGGCCGTGGTGCGTGGCGGGAACGTCTACCTGGTGCCCCGGGAGAACGGCGAACTGGTCGTCGGAGCGACCAGCGAGGAGCTCGGCTGGGACACGACGGTCACGGCGGGCGGCGTGTACGAGCTGCTGCGCGACGCGCACGAACTGGTGCCCGGGATCACCGAACTGCCCCTGACCGAGACCCGGGCCGGACTGCGCCCCGGCTCCCCCGACAACGCGCCGCTGCTCGGGCCGACCCGCCTCGACGGGCTGCTGCTGGCCACCGGGCACTACCGCAACGGGGTGCTGCTCACGCCGGTCACGGGGGACGTGATGGCGGAGCTGCTGGCCGGCGGCGAGCTGCCGGCGGAGGCCCGTCCGTTCACGCCGAGGCGATTCGGCGACGTACTCGTGGAGCAGACCGCATGAACACCCCCGTCACGAACATCCCCGTCACCATCTCCGTCAACGGGGAGCGCCGGGAGATCGCCCCGGGCACCGCTCTCGACACGCTCGTGCGGTCTCTCACCGCCGCACCCGCCGGGGTGGCCGCGGCCGTCAACGAGACCGTCGTACCGCGCGGGCAGTGGGCGTCGACCGGGCTCGCCGAAGGCGACCGCGTGGAAGTCCTCACCGCCGTACAGGGAGGCTGAGCCATGGCCGACGACCCGTTCGTCCTCGGGGGTACCACCTTCTCCTCCCGGCTGATCATGGGGACCGGGGGTGCGCCCAGCCTGGAGGTGCTGGAGCGGGCGCTCGTCGCGTCCGGGACCGAGCTGACGACGGTCGCGATGCGGCGGGTGGACCCGGGGGTACGGGGATCCGTGCTGTCGGTCCTCGACCGGCTGGGGATCCGGGTGCTGCCGAACACGGCGGGGTGCTACACCGCCGGGGAGGCCGTGCTGACGGCCCGGCTGGCGCGGGAGGCGCTGGGGACCTCGCTGGTCAAGCTGGAGGTCATCGCCGACGAGCGGACCTTGCTCCCCGACCCGGTCGAGCTCCTTGACGCGGCGGAGACGCTGGTGGACGACGGGTTCACGGTGCTGCCGTACACGAACGACGATCCGGTGCTGGCCCGGAAGCTGGAGGACGTGGGGTGCGCCGCGGTGATGCCGCTCGGGTCGCCGATCGGGTCCGGGCTCGGGATCCGCAACCCGCACAACTTCCAGCTGATCGTCGAGCACGCGCGCGTGCCGGTGATCCTGGACGCGGGAGCCGGTACGGCGTCGGACGTGGCGCTGGCGATGGAGCTGGGGTGTGCGGGGGTGATGCTGGCGTCGGCGGTGACGCGGGCGCGGGATCCCGAGCGGATGGCGTCCGCCATGCGGGCCGGGGTGGAGGCGGGGCGGCTGGCCCGGCTGGCGGGGCGGATTCCCCGTCGGTACCTCGCGGAGGCGTCGTCTCCTGCGGAGGGCCGGGCCGTGCTGGACCCCGAGCGCCCTGCGTTCTGAGCGCCGGCCCGCTCCCGCCTCGTCTCCCACCCGCGCACCACCCGAAACTGTCTGCTGAGAAGCGGGACTCTCCCGTGGGGGCCGATCACCGTCGGCGGCTGCGGCATATTCCAGCCAGGTGCGAAGCGTCACAGGTGCGCTGCAGTCCCCCGGGGAAAGCGGTCTCACCTGTGGGGCTGTCAGTCGGTGCTCGTACACTCGCTGGGTGGATACGACCCTTCAGGACCCCCTCGTCGGGCAGGTGCTAGACGGCCGTTATCGCGTCGACGCGCGGATCGCCGTCGGCGGGATGGCCACGGTGTACCGGGCCCTGGACATCCGGCTGGACCGCGTGCTCGCGCTGAAGGTGATGCACCCGGCGCTCGCCGCCGACGGGTCCTTCGTGGAGAGGTTCATCCGGGAGGCCAAGTCGGTCGCCCGGCTGGCCCACCCGAACGTCGTCCAGGTCTACGACCAGGGGGCCGACCGGTCGTACGTGTATCTGGCCATGGAGTACATCGCCGGCTGCACCCTGCGTGACGTGCTGCGCGAGCGCGGCGCGCTGCAGCCGCGGGCCGCGCTGGACATCCTGGAGCCGGTGCTGGCCGCGCTGGGCGCCGCGCACCGCGCCGGGTTCGTGCACCGGGACATGAAGCCCGAGAACGTGTTGATAGGGGACGACGGGCGGGTCAAGGTCGCGGACTTCGGGCTGGTGCGGTCCGTGGACACCGTCACCAGTACGACGGGGGCCGTGCTCGGGACCGTGGCCTATCTCGCGCCCGAGCAGGTCGAGAGCGGTGCCGCCGATCCACGCGTCGACGTGTACGCATGCGGTGTCGTGCTGTACGAGATGCTCACCGGGGAGAAGCCGCACGACGGGGACTCGCCCGCGGTCATCCTGTACAAGCATCTGCACGAGAACGTGCCGGCACCCTCCGCCGTCGTGCCGGGGCTCGCCTACGAGCTGGACGAGCTGGTCGCCCTCGGCACCGCCCGCAATCCCGAGGTCCGGCCGTACGACGCCGTCGCGCTGCTCGCCCTGCTGCGGCAGACGCGGAGCGTGCTCGGCGCCGAGCAGCTGGACGCCGTGCCGCCGCAGGCGCTGACGGAGGCGCATGACATCGCCGAGGACCGGACCAGTGTCATACCCCGGTCGCTGACCTCCCCCACGCTCGGCTTCGCTCGCGCGGGGGGACCCCCATCCCGCCCCCTGCCCGTCAACGAGGAGGACGAGGGGGTGCTGCGGACCAGCCGGTTCGAGGCGCCGCCTGTCCCGGACCGGCGGCGCGGGGGCCGTCGGTCCCGGCGCGGGCTGCTGACGCTGGTGGTCGCCGTACTGATCGTCTTCGGCGCGGGCGCCGGCGTCTGGTACATCAACTCCGGGCAGTTCACCAAGGTCCCGCCCCTGCTGTCGAAGACCGAGGCCCAGGCCACCGCGCGGCTGAAGGAGGCCGGGCTCGACGTCGGGTCGGTCGAGCACGCCTACAGCGACACGGTGAAGCGGGGCACGGTGATCAGCACCGACCCGGCGGCCGGCCGGCGGATCCGCAGCAACGACTCGGTGAAGCTCACCGTCTCGGACGGCCCCGAGACGGTGAACGTGCCGGACGTGCAGGGGCGGACGCTGGCCAAAGCCAAGCTGCTGCTGACCGCCGACGGGCTCGCACCGGGCATGGTGACCCGGGAGTTCAGCGAGGACGTCCCCAAGGGTTCGGTCATCTCGACGGATCCGGGGACCGGGACCAAGCGGCACGCGGGGACCGCGATCGCGCTCGTCGTCAGCAAGGGCGCCCCGGTCGACGTCCCGGACGTCACCGGCGACGACCTGGACGACGCCCGGCAGGAGCTGCAGGAGGCCGGGCTGAAGGTGACGGTGTCCGCCACCGAGATCAACTCCGAGTACGACCAGGGGCAGGTCGCCCAGCAGACCCCGGCGGGCGACGCGCAGGCCGCCGAGGGCGACACCGTGACGCTGACGCTGTCCAAGGGACCGGAGCTGGTCGAGGTGCCGAACGTGGTCGGGGCCACCGTGGACGACGCGACCAAGCTGCTGGAGCAGTCCGGTTTCCAGGTCAAGGAGAACCGCGGGCTGCTCGGCCTGTTCGGCGACACCGTGAAGAAGCAGTCGGTGGACGCCGGGGAACAGGCGCCCAAGGGGTCGACGATCACCATCACCATCCGCTGACCGGGTGCGGGCCGCGCCGTGACACCCTGGACGGGTGAAGAGTCAGCAGTCAGGTCCCGCCCGCAACCCCGTCGGCGGCCATGTCCCGGTGGCCGGCGGCCTGCACTCCGTCGGGCTGTCGTACGCCCGTGAGCTGAAGGCCGAGACCGTGCAGGTCTTCGTCGCCAACCCGCGCGGCTGGGCCACCCCGGCGGGCAGCCCGAAGCAGGACGAGGCGTTCCGCGCGGCCTGCGCGGAGGGATCCGTCCCGGCGTATGTGCACGCCCCCTACCTGATCAACTTCGGCTCGCACACCGAGGCCACCGTGGAGAAGTCGGTGGAGTCGCTGCGGCACTCGCTGCGCCGCGGCCGGGAGATCGGGGCGCTCGGGGTGGTCGTGCACACCGGGAGCGCGACCGGCGGGCGGGCCCGGGACGTGGCGCTGAAGCAGGTACGCACGCATCTGCTGCCGCTCCTCGACGAGCTGACCCACGACGACGATCCGTTCCTGCTCCTGGAGTCCACCGCCGGGCAGGGCGCCTCGCTCTGCTCGCGGACCTGGGACTTCGGGCCGTACTTCGAGGCGCTGGACGCCCATCCGAAGCTGGGCGTCTGCCTGGACACCTGTCACATCTTCGCCGCCGGGCACGACCTGACCGGGCCGAGCGGGATGCACCAGACGCTGGACCTGCTGGTGGACACCGTCGGCGAGGGGCGGCTGAAGCTGATCCACGCCAACGACTCCAAGGACGTCGTCGGCGCGCACAAGGACCGGCACGAGAACATCGGCTCCGGTCACATCGGCGAGGACCCGTTCCGGGCGCTGATGACCCACCCGGCGACCGCGGGCGTACCGCTGATCATCGAGACGCCCGGTGGCAAGGAGGGGCACGCCGCCGACGTCGAGCGCCTCAAGCGGCTCCGGGACGGCTGACACCCCTCGCCGGACGGCTCACCCCATCGCCAGCGGCACCGCCGCCAGCAGCAGCCCCGCGCCGAGCAGTGCCATCGACCGGCGCAGCCAGCAGTACTTCGCCGACAGGATCACGCTGACGTCCTGGAGCTGGGTGAGCAGCCAGCCCACCTGGTCCGCCCCGGCGTCGACGGCGGCGCGGCGCAGCGCCTCCGGGTCGATGCCGTGCAGGGCGTCGGCGTAGAAGGTCGGGCCGGGTGCCGAGCGGACCGTGCGGGTGCGGGGCACGATCACCGCGAGCAGCAGCAGGGTGCCGGCCGCCCAGAGCGCCCCGCCCGCCGTGAGGAAGGCCAGGGCGACACCCGACGCGCCGGACGGCGCCCCCCTGCCGAGCACCAGCGCCGGTACCGCGACGGCGCCCGAGAGCAGGACGGACGCCTTCACGTCCGCCCTGCCCAGGTCCTCGCGCACGGTCGCCAGCAGCCGTTCGGCGACGTAGTACGCGGCGGCGTCGGGCTCGCCCGGGGTCATCGGCGCGCCTCGGGGCTGGAGTCGTCCTCCACCCCCGTCCCCTGCCCGGGGATGGCGTCCGCCGGTGGCGCCGGCGGAACCGGCGGGGGCGCGTCGGCCGGGAGCAGCGGGGGTGCGGGCGGCATCGGGGGCATGGGCGGCACCGGCAGCGAGGTCGGGGCCTGCGGCAGGCCGTGCGGGAAGACGCCGTTGGAGACCGTGCGGCTGTAGTCGATGAGGGCCTGGACCTGGTCGTCGATCTGGTGGCGCTGGACCACGCCCTGGTTGATCAGGTTGGTCAGGTAGTCCAGGGCGCCCTGGCGCTGGTCACGGGCCTGCTGCTGGAGCACGCCGAGGATCTCGGCCGCCCGGCCCGGATCCGAGGCGAGCAGGTGGGCGTACTGGACGGTCTCGCCGGCCGTGATCAGCTTCTGGGCGTCGTCCATGTTGGCCGCGATACGCGCCTTGGTGACGTTGTCGATGGCCTCCTGGACCACGCCGCCCTTCTCCACCGCGACCATCTGGGCCTGGTGGTCGGCGGCGGCCTGCCCGAGGTCGATGCGGACGAACACCTGGGTGGCGAGGCCCAGTTCGGCACCGAAGTCGCCCCACCGGCCGCTGGCCAGCTCGTCCTGGATCGCCTCGTCTACCTGCTGGGCCGAATCCAGGCTGTAGCGGCGGCTGAGTCCGCGTAACCGGGCCTCCAGCGACGGGCGGAGCATCCGCTCCACGTCGACCACGCGCTTCTCGGCGGCGGTGTAGAAGTCGCGGACCTCCCAGTTGACGTCCGCTCCCGCCCTGAACTGGGCCCGGTCGCCGAGGGTGGGCAGTGCCAGCTGGAAGGAGACCTGGTGCCTGCCGCGGGCGATCCAGCACACCGAGGTGGGCCTGCCCATCAGCGGCTTGTTGAAGTGCTCCGCGCCGCGGACGGTGAGGATGCTGTGCCCGCCGTTCTTGTAGTAGAGCACCGACGCCACCTGGCTGTTGCGGTGCCGGTAGGCGGCCTGCGGGGCGAACTCGCGGACGAAGGGGCCTCTGAGGTCGTGCGGCAGGACGAACTCCTCGTCCTGGGGCGGCCAAGGCTGCCACTGGTTGTGCGTCATGGTGTACTCGCTCCCTGGACCGCCCCCCACAGGCGGCGGACCTGCTGTTCGTTCAGTGGTTGGTCGGGGTCTTCGGTGAGTTCCTTGATGAGGTTCAGCAGCCGGTTGCGGTCGTCGTGGCTGTGCACGAGCAGCGGCAGGAACCGCTCCAGGCGGTCGGCCCAGGGCTGGTCGGCCGAGCCGCGCAGCCAGTCGGACAGGGTCTCGATCGCCGCCTCGTAGGACCGTGGGGTCTGCAGCGCGGTCCACAGGAGCCCGGCGAGTTCCGGGGCGAGGGCGGGCCGGACGGCGGCCAGGGCCAGCATCAGCGGCCAGTCGCCGTAGCCCTCCAGGTCCTCGTGCTGGTTCCAGAGGTCGGTGACGGGGACGGAGGCCAGGTAGACCGTGGACTGCAGGCCGAGGTCCTGCTGGGGCCGGCGCTCGTCGGAGAGCCAGGCACGGATCCGGCGCAGGGTCTGGGGCTCGGGGTGGGCGCCGGCGAAGTGGGCGACCTGGACGGCCGCGCCGGACCGCAGCCTGCCCTCGTCCCAGACGCCGATCCCGCCGAGCAGGTCGAGGCTCTCGCGGACGGTGTCGGTGGCCCGGCCCCGGCCGAGCACGGCCCCTGCCGTCCAGCGCAGGTGTTCGTCGCCGTAGCGGGCCCAGGAGCCGACCAGGGCGCGGATCGCGCCGCCGACCTCCGGGGAGCGGACGGCCACGTCGAGGACGGTCGCGGCGAACAGCCGGCGGCGGGCCCGCTCGGCCTGGGCCATGGGCTGGACCAGTTCGTGCACGGTGTGCGAGAGGTCGAGGCGGCACAGCTGACCCGCCGCCACGGCGGCCCGCACCCAGACCTGGGGCCGGTCGTCCTCGCAGAGCCCGGCCAGCCAGCGCAGCACGGGTCCGCGCGCGTTGTGCCGGTGCTGCCAGAGGTGGCCGAGGACGGCCGGGGCGAGGGCCTCGCCGCCGAACCGCACGGTGCGCACCGGGACTTCCTCGGTGCCGACCTCCTCGGTACCGAGTTCGGCGACCGCGCGGGCGGAGACCAGCCGGGCGTCGACGCCGTCGCTGAACAGCGGGCGGCCGGGCGTGGCCTCGGGGTCGACGGTGACGGCCAGTTCCCAGGCGAGCACCTCGGCGGCCTCGGCGACGGCGCTGAGCGAGGCCCCGTCGAGGACGGCGACGGCGATCCGGTAGGCCGCGTCCCGCAGCCGCTCCGGGGTCTCGGAGCGGACCCCGCCGGCGAACCATTCGGCGGCCTGGTTCTCGGCGAACTTCCGGCATTCGGCGAGGAGTTCGTCGTGGGTGAGCTCGTCCCTGGTGTGCCGGGCGAGGAGCCGCGCGTAGTGGGCGGCCTCCGCGGGCCGCAGTTCGTCGAGTCCGCGTGCCTCCAGGACGTCGGGGTCCAGGGCGGTCGCCCGGGCCCGCTCGTACAGCTCGGGCGCCTTGTCCGCCAGTTCGAGGGCGAGGTGGCCTTCGAGCACGGCGGTCTGGGCGGCCGGGGTGTGGGCGCGGTAGTAGCGGCCGCTGCGGGAGAGCACGTCACCGGGTTCGGGGGTGGCCAGCAGGACCGCGTACGCGTCCTTCTCGCCGAGTAGTTGGCAGAGCCGGTCGAGGCCGGTCTCGTCCGGTAGCCCGGTGGCGCTCGGCTCCAGGGCGTAGCCGTGGCCGTCGCTGATCTGGTCGTCGTCGAGTCTGTCCAGGTCGGTGCGCGGGTCGAGCCGGGAGACCCGGCCGCCGGTCAGGCCGTCCAGCAGGGACAGGGCGGTGTAGGCGCGGCCGGTGCCGGGCTGGCCGTACAGCACCAGGAGGCGTCCGTCGCGCAGTTGCTCGCGGTGTTCGGCGTAGTCCGCCGGTTCCTGGAAGACCTGGCGCAGTCTGCGCAGCTGGTCCTCCGGGAGCGGGCCGGCGAGGACGCGTTCGGCCGCCTGCCGGCTGTAGAAGTTCATGGTGCCGACGGATCCGGAGCTGATGAGGGTGCCGGTGCCGTGCTGGCTCACGGTCGAGCGGTAGATCCGGGAGGCGGCGGCCGCCGCGCCGGGCAGCGCCTCCTCGCCGAGCGGGTCGGCGGCGGAGCCGCCGATGACGTCGGCTTTCTCCGGCTCGGGGGCGCCGCCGGACTCGCCGCCCTGCGGCTTGTCCGGCTCGGCCTTCTGCTGCGGCTGCGGCTGCGGCGACGGTTTCGGGCCGCCCTGGGGCGGCGGAGGGTTCTGGGCGTTCACCGGCCACCGCCGCGGCGGTCGCTGTTGAGGGTCTCGATCCGTTTGGCGGCGATGATCTCTCCGTCGCCGTGCTGGTGGATGTTCTGGACGAAGCGGTCCCCGGTGTCCGTGGCGGCGGGCGGTCGCGGCGGGGTGCTCGCCTTCGTGCCGTTCGTACCGGTCGGCCCCGGCGTCCCGTCCGGTCCGGCGGCGGAGTCGGGCACCGGCTCCGCGGACGGCACGGTCGCCTCGCGCGGCTCGGGCGGCTCCGGCGGTTCGGACCGGCCGGGGACCATGAACCAGGCGGTGGTGCGGCCCTCCTTGAGCTCCACGTCGTGCCGGCGGTAGTGCTCGGGGTCCACCCAGCGTCCGCCGGGCAGGACGAAGTCCTCGTGCACGCGGTCGGAGGCGATCACCACCAGGGGCGCGCCGTCCGCGGCCTTGAGGATCGCCTTCGCGGTGCCGCAGTCGCACAGCCGGCAGGCCAGGTCGACGGCGCGCCCGGAGCGGCCGTAGGCGTCGGCCGTGACCCGGCCGATGTGCAGTCCCACGCGCAGCCGCAGCGGTTTCCTGAGGTCCCGGTTGCTCTCCCGGAGGTTCTGGTGGAGCTGCTGAACCCACTCCCCCACGACCCGGGCGGGCGGCACGTCGGGCGCCAGCACGCTGAGGATGCCGTCGCCGCGGTCCTCCTGGTAGAGGCGCGGCGGGCGGATGCCGGCCTGTTCGAAGGCGGTGCCCGTGACGTCGTAGAGTCTGCGCCGCATCTCGGGTTTCTCGGTGTCGGACAGCAGGCCCGAGCCCTGCGCGTCCACGTTGACGATGAAGCCGTACGCGGCTTCCCCCTCCATCGTTCTCCCCTTCCTGCCGTCCCGCCGGACCGTCGGCCCCTCGGCTGATGGTCGCGGAGCCGGACGGTCGCCGCTGTAGCCGTTTACACAGCGCGGGACGTGTGCTTGTCAGGTCTCCGTGCTGTGTGGTTGTCCGGCGGCGAGCAGGCGGAGCGGGTCCAGGTCGGCCACGGCCAGGGTGCCGGGGCCGGTGCGGACCAGGCCCTGTTCCCGTAACAGGCGCAGGGCCTTGGCGACGGCCTCGCGGGTGGAGCCCACGGACGCGGCCAGTTCGTGCTGCGCGAGGGGCAGCCGTATGGTCACGGCCTCGTTCTCCGGCCGGCCGGTGCGGTCGGCGAGTTCGACCAGGCGCTGGGCGAGCCGTTGCAGCACGGTCATGGAGGCCAGGGCCCGGCGCTCGTGGTCCGCGCTGCGCAGCCGCTCGGTGAGCTGGTTCATCATCAGCGCGTTGGCGTGCGGCCGGGAGGCCAGGAACCGCCGGAACCGCTCCCCGGGTACGACCAGCCCGGTCACCTGGCCGAGGGTGCTCACCGAGGCGCTGCGCGGGCGGCCGTCGAGCGCCGCCATGTCGCCGACGACCTCGCCGGCCCGGCGCAGCGCCAGGATCAGCCGGCCGCCGCGCTCGGTCGGCGTCCACACCGTGCACCAGCCGCTGAGCAGGACCACCGCGAAGGTGGTGCGGTCGCCTTCCGCGACGACCGTGTCGTACGGCGGGTACTCGTGCCGGGTGCCGAGTCCCGCCAGTGCCTCCCGGTCCCCCGGACCGAGGCTCCCCATGAAGGTATGCCGCTCTCCGAACAGCCCCACCGTCGTCCCCCGACCGCTCGCCCCCGAACCGGATCGCAAGCGGAACCCCAAGGGCCCCCCGGATCCGTCTCCGCCCGGCGCGTCTCCCGCCAGGCAAGAATCTCAGCGTAGCGCTCTGGGCACGGAATGTGCGTGCCGTTACCGGAACGAGCCCGGACCCTTCCCCGGAATACCCCAGGGGGGTATACATGTTGGCGTCACAGAAGGATCCGCACCTGACACCGGGGGTCAGCCATGGACCACGAGCACGCCGTCCACGAGCACACCGAACACACTCACGCACCGCACACATCCCACGAGGCACACGGCGGCACCGGCGCCTCCTGGGCCATGGCCGCCCAGGCCACCCTGCACTGCCTCACCGGCTGCGCCATCGGCGAGGTGCTCGGCATGGTCGTCGGCACGGCGTTCGGCTGGGGGAACCTGCCGACCACACTGCTGGCGATCGTGCTGGCGTTCTTCTTCGGCTACGCGCTCACCATGCGCGGGGTCCTGAAGGCGGGCGTCGACCTCCGCACCGCCCTGCGGGTGGCGCTGGCCGCGGACACCCTCTCCATCGCCGTGATGGAGCTGATCGACAACGGCACGATCCTGGTCTGGCCGGCCGCGATGGACGCCCAGCTGGGCGACGCCCTGTTCTGGATCTCGCTGGCCCTCTCGCTCGTGCTCGCGTTCGTGGTGACCACGCCGGTCAACAAGTGGACGATCGGGCGGGGCCGGGGGCACGCGGTGGTGCACCGGTACCACCACTGAGCGGCGGGACCTCAGAGCTCCGGACCGTCTCCCGGCCCCTCCTGGTAGGAGTAGCGCTGCTCCTTCCAGGGGTCGCCGATGTTGTGGTAGCCGCGCTCCTCCCAGAAGCCGCGGCGGTCGGCGGTCATGTACTCGATGCCGCGGACCCACTTGGGGCCCTTCCAGGCATACAGGTGCGGGACGACCAGGCGGACCGGGAAACCGTGCTCGGCGGTGAGGAGTTCGCCGTCCTTGTGGGTGGCGAAGAGGGTGTGCTCGGCGGCGAAGTCCGCGAGGCGCAGGTTGGAGCTGAAGCCGTACTCCGCCCAGACCATCACATGGGTGACATCGGGGGCGGGCGGCGCGAGCTCCAGGACGGTCCGCGCCGGGACCCCGCCCCACTCCGCGCCGAGCATGCTGAACTTCGTCACGCAGTGCAGATCGGCGACCACGGTGGCGTACGGCAGGGCCGTGAACTGCTCGTGGTTCCAGACGTGCGCGCCCGAGTCGGCGGTGGCGCCGAAGACCCGGAACTCCCAGCGCTCGGGCCGGAACTTGGGCACCGGGCCGTAGTGCGTGACCGGCCAGCCGCGCTGCAGTCGCTGCCCCGGCGGAAGCTCGGCTCCCGCGGCTTCCCGAGACGCGTGCTCCACCGGATGACCCATACCTTCCATCCTGACAGACCACGGGCGGTGCACCTGACCAGGCAGACCACTCAAAGATCAGCAAATCGCTCAACTAGCACCAGGCATGGACTTACTTACTAAGTACGCACTTACTGGACGATCTTCCGCGCCGGTGCAATCATGCGCCGCAAACGTCCCATCTGTCCGGTACGGAACCCATGCGGAAGGAGCCTCTGCGATGCAGGGCGACCCCGAGGTCATCGAATTCCTCAACGAACAGCTCACCGGTGAGCTCACCGCGATCAACCAGTACTTCCTGCACGCGAAGATGCAGGAGAACTTCGGCTGGTACAAGCTCGCGAAGTACACCCGGCACGAGTCGTTCGACGAGATGAAGCACGCCGAGGTGCTCACCGACCGGATCCTGTTCCTGGACGGGCTGCCCAACTACCAGCGGCTGTTCCACGTCCGCGTGGGGCAGACCGTGAAGGAGATGTTCGAGGCCGACCGGCAGATCGAGGTGGAGGCGATCGACCGCCTCAAGCGCGGGATCAAGGTGATGCGCGAGAAGGGCGACATCACGTCCGCGAACATCTTCGAGGAGATCCTGGAGGACGAGGAGCACCACATCGACTACCTCGACACCCAGCTGGAGCTGGTGGAGAAGCTCGGCGAGGCGCTCTACATCTCGCAGATCATCGAGCAGCCCGAGAGCAGCTAGGCGCTCCGCGGGAAGGGCCGAGGCAGGCCGTCGGTCGCCTGCCGGCCCGTCGCGGCCGATCGCGCAGTTCCCCGCGCCCCTTCGGGGCGCTCACCGGGCAGCGCTGTCAGGACAGGCTTACCCTGGTCGGCCAGCTCGCGGCGGGGGCAGGCGCCCCGGCCGAGAATCGCCTGGATGCGACGGACGCACGAACCGCAGTCCGTGCCCGCCTTGCAGGCGGACGCTATCTGGCGAGGGGTGCAGGCACCGTTCTCCGCGTGCTGCTTGACCTGCGCCTCGGTCACCCCGAAACAGCTGCAGACGTACACGCGGATTCACCTCCCGCCGGGATCGATCAGTGGTGCCGCCCCGATTGATCGGTGAGGCTTACCTAACCTTACCCGTCACCCGGGGAGCGCAAAAGTGGAGTGGGGCGCGGATCGCATGTGATCCGCGCCCCACTTCCCGCGGGACTCCCCGCGAGGCCGCCTACTGGTCGCGGTACATCTCCGCGACGAGGAACGCCAGGTCCAGGGACTGGCTGCGGTTCAGCCGCGGGTCGCAGGCCGTCTCGTAACGCTGGTGCAGGTCGTCGACGAAGATCTCGTCGCCGCCGCCCACGCACTCGGTGACGTCGTCACCGGTGAGCTCCACATGGATGCCGCCCGGGTGGGTGCCGAGCGTCTTGTGCACCTCGAAGAAGCCCTTGACCTCGTCGAGCACGTCGTCGAAGCGGCGGGTCTTGTGGCCCGAGGCCGCCTCGAAGGTGTTGCCGTGCATCGGGTCGGTGACCCAGGCCACGGTGGCGCCCGAGGCGGTGACCTTCTCGACGAGCTCGGGGAGCTTGTCGCGGACCTTGTCCGCGCCCATCCGGACGACGAAGGTCAGCCGGCCCGGCTCGCGGTCCGGGTCGAGGCGGTCGATGTACCTCAGCGCCTCCTCGGCCGTCGTCGTCGGGCCGAGCTTGAGACCGATCGGGTTGCGGATCTTCGAGGCGAACTCGATGTGCGCCCCGTCCAGCTGCCGGGTGCGCTCACCGATCCACACCATGTGCGCCGAGACGTCGTACAGCTTGCCGGTGCGCGAGTCGACCCTGGTCAGGGCGGACTCGTAGTCCAGCAGCAGCGCCTCGTGCGAGGAGAAGAACTCGACCGTCTTGAACTCCTCCGGCTCCGCGCCGCAGGCCCGCATGAAGTTCAGCGCGTTGTCGATCTCGCGGGCGAGCTGCTCGTAGCGCTGGCCCGACGGGGAGGACTTCACGAAGTCCTGGTTCCAGGCGTGCACCTGGCGCAGGTCCGCGTAACCGCCGGTGGTGAAGGCACGCACCAGGTTCAGCGTCGAAGCGGACGCGTTGTACATCCGCTTCAGCCGCTCGGGGTCCGGGATGCGGGCCTTCTCGTCGAAGTCGAAGCCGTTGACCGAGTCGCCGCGGTACGTCGGCAGGGTCACGCCGTCACGGGTCTCGGTCCCCTTGGAGCGCGGCTTGCTGTACTGGCCGGCGATCCGGCCCACCTTCACCACGGGCACCGACGCCGCGTACGTCAGTACGGCACCCATCTGGAGGAGGGTCTTGAGCTTGTTGCGGATATGGTCGGCCGACACCGCGTCGAAGGCCTCGGCGCAGTCTCCGCCCTGGAGGAGGAACGCCTCTCCCTTGGCGACGGCCGCCATCCGGGCGCGCAGCTGGTCGCACTCGCCCGCGAAGACGAGCGGCGGATACGACTCCAGCTCCGCAACGACTGCGCGCAGAGCCTCGGGGTCGGGGTACTCGGGCTGCTGCGCCGCGGGCAGGTTTCGCCAGGTGTTGCCAGCGCCAAGGCTGGTCTTAGCGTTCACGGTCACCTCGTAAACATTACGGGGTCGTGTCGCCATGTTTTCCTCCGGCTCGACTGGTGAGACAGAGCGATTGTCCTGTGGACAGAGGGCGGGGTGCGGTAGTGTTTTCCGCATGTTCGCGCATTCGATCCAGAACTGGTGGTGGACCGCTTCTCCGGCGGCCCACTGACTGCGCGTACGCAAGACTTCGCGAAGGCCGCCCGGAGGGGCGGCCTTCGGCGTTCCCGGGGTCGTTCCTCTCTCACCTGTCTCACCTGACAAAGGACCGCAGAGGAACCATGGACCTGAACCGGCTGCTCCACGACGACCGCCCCTTCGCCCTGCTCCGCCGCCGCACCCCCGGCCACGACGAGAGCACGGTGGAGCTCCTGCTCGGCCCGGTCACCGCCCACGACCGGCTCGCCGACCTGCCCGAGGAGGGGCTCGCCCTCGTTCCGTACCGGCAGATCCGGGAGCGGGGGTTCGACGTCCGGGACGACGGGACGCCGCTGCTGGTGCTCACCCCGACAGTGGTATGTCACATTCCACTGGACGAGGCCCTCGCGACCCTCCCCTCCCACGAAGTCCGCGTCGAGTCCGGCGCCTTCGACGTCGAAGACGACGCGTACGCGCAGATCGTCGGCCGCGTGCTGCGTGAGGAGATCGGCCGCGGCGAGGGCGCGAACTTCGTGATCCGGCGGACGTACGAGGGCGAGATCCCGGGCTTCGGGCGCGCCGACGCGCTGGCCCTGTTCCGGCGGCTCCTGGAGGGCGAGCGGGGCGCGTACTGGACGTTCGTCGTGCACACCGGGGACCGGACGCTGGTCGGCGCGAGCCCCGAGGTGCACGTCCGGATGTCCGGCGGCACGGTGGTCATGAACCCGATCAGCGGCACGTACCGCTATCCCGCCGAGGGCCCCACACCCGAGCACCTGCTCGGCTTCCTCGCCGACGGCAAGGAGATCGAGGAGCTGTCGATGGTCGTCGACGAGGAGCTCAAGATGATGTGCACGGTGGGGGACATGGGCGGTGTGGTCGTCGGGCCGCGGCTCAAGGAGATGGCACACCTCGCGCACACCGAGTACGAGCTGCGCGGCCGGTCCTCGCTGGACGTGCGGGAGGTCCTGAAGGAGACCATGTTCGCGGCGACCGTGACAGGGTCCCCGGTGCAGAACGCCTGCCGGGTGATCGAGCGGCACGAGGTGGGCGGGCGAGGCTACTACGCGGGGGCGCTGGCGCTGCTGGGGCGTGATTCCGGCGGCGCCCAGACCCTCGACTCCCCCATCCTGATCCGCACCGCCGACATCGACGCCGAGGGGCGGCTGCGGGTCCCCGTCGGCGCCACCCTGGTGCGCGGCTCGGACCCGGCGGGCGAGGTCGCGGAGACGCACGCGAAGGCAGCCGGAGTGCTGGCTGCCCTTGGGGTACGGCCGTCACGGCCGCGTGCCGAGCAGACGGGCCCCCGGCTGGCCGACGACCCCCGGGTGCGGGCCGCGCTGGACGGGCGGCGGGCCGCACTGGCGCCGTTCTGGCTGCGGATGCAGGAGCGGTCCGGGGAACTGGCCGGGCACGCTCTCGTGGTGGACGCCGAGGACACGTTCACGGCGATGCTCGCGCATGTGCTGCGGGCCGGCGGGCTGGACGTCACCGTCCGGCGGTACGACGAGCCGGGGCTGCGGGCGGCCGTGCTCGCGCACGAGGGGCCGGTCGTGCTCGGCCCGGGGCCCGGTGACCCGTCCGACCTGGACGATCCGAAGATGCGGTTCCTGCGGGAGCTGACGGCGACCGTGCTCCGGGAGCACCGGCACGGGGTGCTGGGCGTCTGTCTCGGCCACGAGCTGATCGCGGCGGAGCTGGGGCTGGACATCGTCCGCAAGGAGGTCCCCTACCAGGGGGCGCAGGCGACCGTGGACCTGTTCGGGCGCCCGGAGACGGTCGGCTTCTACAACAGCTTCGTGGCCCGCTGCGACGAGGAGGCGGCGCGGGAGCTGGCGGCGCACGGCATCGAGGTGAGCCGGGCGGCGAACGACGAGGTGCACGCGGTACGGGGAAGCGGCTTCGCCGGGGTGCAGTTCCACCCCGAGTCGGTCCTCACGCTGAACGGGGCCGCCGTGGTGCGGGAGCTGATCGGCCAGCTGCGCGGTACCGGCACGTTCTCCGAGGGCCGGCCGGCCCGGTAGTCCGGGACGCCGTTCCGGGCGGGCCCGGCCCTGTCGGGGTGCGGGCCCGCCCGGAGTCGGACTCAGCCGAAGAACACCCCGACCTCCTCGTACAGCTTCAGGTCGACGGTCTTCAGCTTGGCCGTGGCCTCCGCGATCGGTACCCGGACGATGTCGGTGCCGCGCAGCGCGACCATCTTGCCGAAGTCCCCGTCGCGGACGGCGTCGACGGCGTGCAGGCCGAAGCGGGTGGCCAGCCAGCGGTCGAAGGCGCTGGGCGTGCCGCCGCGCTGGATGTGCCCGAGGACGGTGGTCCGCGCCTCCTTGCCGGTGCGCCTCTCGATCTCCTTGGCCAGCCACTCGCCCACCCCGGACAGCCGGACGTGCCCGAAGGAGTCCAGGGACCCGTCCTTGAGGACGACGTCGCCGTCCTTCGGCATGGCACCCTCGGCGACGACCACGATCGGGGCGTACGACGCCTTGAAGCGGGAGGTGACCCAGGCGCACACCTGGTCGACGTCGAAGCGCTGCTCGGGGATGAGGATGACGTTGGCGCCGCCGGCGAGGCCGGAGTGGATGGCGATCCAACCGGCGTGCCGGCCCATCACCTCGCAGACCAGGACCCGCATGTGGGACTCGGCGGTGGTGTGCAGCCGGTCGATGGCCTCGGTGGCGATGCCGACCGCGGTGTCGAAGCCGAAGGTGTAGTCGGTGGCGGACAGGTCGTTGTCGATGGTCTTCGGTACGCCGACGACGGGCACGCCGTACTCGTCGGTGAGGCGGGCGGCGACGCCGAGGGTGTCCTCGCCGCCGATCGCGATCAGCGCGTCGACCTCCAGCTTGGCGAGGTTGTCCTTGATCCGGCGGATGCCGTTCTCCTGCTTGAGCGGATTGGTCCGCGAGGAGCCGAGGATGGTGCCGCCGCGGGGCAGGATGCCGCGAACGGCGGGGATGTCGAGGCGGACGGTGTCGCCTTCGAGGGGTCCGCGCCAGCCGTCCCGGAAGCCGACGAAGTCATAGCCGTACTCCTGCACGCCCTTGCGGACGATGCCCCGGATGACGGCGTTGAGCCCGGGGCAGTCGCCGCCTCCGGTCAGTACTCCGACCCGCATGGAAATGTCCCTTCGCCGCGGTTGCCTGGTGGGACTCACGCTAATGGTGATCCAGCTCACACAGGGATGGGTGCGGAAGGGCAATTCCGGTGAATTGTCGGGCGGTTGGTTTACTCGCTGCCCGAAGATCAGATCAGATCAGTCGTCGGCTCAGTCGTCGTCGAGTCCGGCCTCTATCGCGTACCGCACCAGCTCCACCCTGTTGTGCAGCTGGAGCTTGCCGAGGGTGTTCTGGACGTGGTTCTGGACCGTGCGGTGGGAGATGACCAGGCGTTCGGCGATCTGCTTGTAGCTCAGGCCCTTGGCGACCAGCCGCAGCACCTCGGTCTCGCGGTCGGTGAGCCGGGGCGCGTCGGGCCGGTCGGCGTCCGCGGCCGGGGCCGGCTCGGAGGCCAGGCGGCGGTACTCGCCGAGGACCAGTCCGGCGAGACCGGGCGTGAACACCGGGTCGCCGACGGCGGTACGGCGGACCGCGTCGAGGAGTTCCTCGGTCGAGGCGGACTTGAGCAGGTAGCCGGTCGCGCCGGACTTCACCGCCTCCAGGACGTCGGCGTGCTCCCCGCTCGCCGAGAGGACCAGGACCCGCAACGCCGGGTTGTGGCCGACGAGTTCCTTGCAGACCTGGACACCCGGCTTGGCCGGCAGGTTGAGGTCCAGGACGAGGACGTCGGGCCCGGCGGCCTTGGCGCGGCGCACCGCCTGGTCGCCGTCCCCGGCGGTGGCGACCACCTCGAACCCGGACTCGGCCAGATCCCGGGCGACCGCGTCCCGCCACATGGGGTGGTCGTCGACCACCATGACCTTGATGCTCATCGCCGCTCCGCCTTCCCCGGGGAGACCTTCGGTACCTTCAGCTCCACTTCCGTGCCCTGCCCGGGGACCGAGACCAGCTCGGCGCTGCCCCCGAGGTCGCGCAGCCGCCCCCGGATGGACTGGGCCACCCCGAGCCGCCCCTCCCCCTCGGCCTGGGCGAGCCGTCCCTCCGGGATGCCGGGGCCGTCGTCCCGTACGGTGACCACGACCTCGCCGGGCTCGTCCTCGACCAGGATCCAAGCCCGCGCCCCGTCCCCCGCGTGCCTGCGCACATTGTCCAGGGCGGCACCGACGGCCGCGGCCAGCTCGCGTGCGGCGCCCGGCGGCAGCTCCACCGGCGCGCCGGGCTCGGCGAGGCTCACCCGGGATCCGGCGTACCGCGCGAGCAGCGTGCGCAGGTCGACGGGCCCGATGTCGTCCGGCTCCTCGACCAGGCGTACGACCGCGCCCTGGGCCTCGTCCTCCGAGACCCGCGAGAGCGGCACCAGCCCGCCGGAGACCAGCGTCCGCAGCGCCACCTCCTGCTCCCCGGCCAGCCGGCCCAGGTCGGCCGCGTCGCCGCCGAGGTCCGCGCCGCGCCGCTGCACCATGGCGAGCACCTGGAGCACGCCGTCGTGGATGTCCCGGGCCAGCCGCTCCCGCTCCCGGGTCGCCGCCTCGATCTCCAGGGCGCGGGCGAGGGTGCGCTCGGAGGCCCGGGCGACCTCGACGACGTACCCGATGGCGATGGAGGCGACCCAGACCAGGATGACGTTGTGGACGGTGTCGCGGGCCGGGTGGCCGCGCTCGACCAGGTTGGCGGCGGCGACCGGCGTGGAGGCGAACGCGGCCCAGCGCCAGCCGCCCTTGAGGGCGAAGGCGAGGACCGAGCCGGCAGTCCATATCGACGGCAGGGTCGGGCCGCCCCGGTCGATGTGCTCCTGGGTGACCACCCAGGGGGTCAGCACGATGCCGGTGAGCGCGATGGCGAGGTCGACGGCGAGGAAGCGCTTGGTGCAGGCCGCCGCGCTCTGCACGCGGGGCAGGGTCGCCAGGGTCCAGACGGTCAGGACGGCGTAGTAGGCGATGGCGACGCCCGCGCGGTCGTACTCGTCGTAGGCCGAGGCGAACAGGCCGATCGCGTACAGCAGGGTCAGCACGCGGTAGCCGGTGAGGGCACGCCACAGGGGCTGCTCGACCGACATCCGTATGACGCGTTCCCGCTTGCTCATGTCCCCCAGTCCCCCTGCCAGTCCCCCGGCTGCCAGTCCCCCCTGCCGCCGGTCTAGGACTCGGCGGCCTTCTTCTCGGCCTTCGCCGCGTCCCTCTCGGCCTTGGCGGCCTCCGCGATCTGCCGCTTGGCGGCCGTCGCGTAGATGTCCACGTACTCCTGGCCGGAAAGCTTCATGATCTCGTACATGACCTCGTCGGTCACCGCGCGCAGCACGAACCGGTCGTGCTCCATGCCCTGGTAACGGCTGAAGTCCAGCGGCTTGCCGATCCGGATGCCCGGCCGCATCAGCTTGGGCATCACCTGCCCAGGCGGCTGGATCTTCTCCGTGTCGATCATGGCGACCGGGAGGACCGGGGCGCCGGTCGCGAGCGCCACGCGCGCGAGGCCGCCGGGCTTGCCCCGGTACAGGCGGCCGTCGGGCGAGCGGGTGCCCTCCGGGTAGATGCCGAACAGCTCGCCGCGCTCCAGCACGTCTATACCGCTCTGCACCGCGGCCTCGCCGGCGCCGCGCGCGCCGGAGCGGTCCACGGGGAGCTGGCCGACGCCCTTGAAGAAGGCGGCCGTGAGGCGGCCCTTCACGCCGGGCGTGGTGAAGTACTCGGCCTTCGCGATGAAGGTGACCTTGCGGTCCAGCACCGCGGGCAGGAAGAACGAGTCGGAGAAGGACAGGTGGTTACTCGCCAGGATCGCCGGGCCCTCGGCCGGGACGTTCTCCAGGCCCTCCACCCAGGGCCTGAAGGTGACCTTCAGCGGTCCCCCGATAGCGACCTTCATCGCGCCGTACAACAACCGAGTGCCTCCTGTTTCCGTCGAACAGACCTTAACCCGGAGCGCCGGGAATGGGCCCGACGACCCTGGTCGGTGTCAGTGCCGTCGCGTACGGTGAAGGACAACCGGAGTCGTCGTCCATGGCTCTCACAGTTCCGCCCCCTCGAACGAAATCGAACGAACTCCAACGAAATGGAGACCGAAGGTGCCGGTTCTCCCCGGAGCCGAGCCGTACCGCCATGACGGCGGGGAGGTCGGCGTCCTCCTCTGCCACGGTTTCACCGGCTCGCCCCAGTCGCTGCGCCCCTGGGCGGAGCACCATGCGGCACACGGCCTGAGCGTGTCGCTGCCCCTGCTGCCCGGGCACGGCACCCGCTGGGAGGACATGCAGGTCACCGGCTGGCAGGACTGGTACGCGGAGGTGGACCGCGAGCTGCGGCTGCTGCGCGAGCGCTGCTCCCAGGTGTTCGTGGCGGGCCTGTCCATGGGCGGCACGCTGGCGCTGCGGCTGGCCGCCAGGAACGGTACGGGTGTGGACGGCGTGGTGATCGTCAACCCGGCGAACAAGGTGCACGGCCTGTCGGCGTACGCCCTTCCGGTGGCCCGGCATCTCGTCCGCACGACGAAGGGCATCGCCAGCGACATCGCCAAGCCGGGCGCCGCGGAGACGGGGTACGACCGGGTGCCGCTGCACTGCGCGCACTCGCTGCGGAACTTCTTCCGCCAGGTGGACAAGGAGCTGCCGCAGGTGACCCAGCCGCTGCTGCTCCTGCGCAGCACCCGGGACCATGTGGTTCCGGCGGTGGATTCCGCCCGGATCCTGAGCCGGGTGTCGTCCACGGACGTAACGGAGGTCGTGCTGGAACAGAGTTACCACGTGGCGACGTTGGACCATGACGCGGACCGGATCTTCGAGGAGAGCCTTGCCTTCATCGGCCGGCTCGCACCCAGTGTCGGCAAGGAAGGGACGGCCGCAGTTGGCTGAGCACGACTCCGACCGCGAGGACCGCGAGCCGGACGAGACGGGGGTGCCCTTCGACGAGGCGGCCGCCTGGGCGGCGATCGTCGCGGGGTACGGCGACGAGCCGCCGGACCCACCGGGCACGAAGCCCTACAAGCCGGTGCAGGATCTCGCGCTGCCTGCGACCGACGAGGACGAGACCGAGGCGGGCGCCGAGGCTGCCGGGACCGCGGCCGGGGCGGCCGAGGAGCCGCGGCCCGTGCGGCCGCTGGGCGGTTCCGTCTCCTTCGCGCCCGGGGTCGGCCCGCGTGACTACTCGGCGCCGGAGGCGTCCGAGGACGACTTCGACGAGGACGACGACGGGCACTTCGTGCCGCCCGAGCCGCCGCCGCTGCCGGAGACCGACACCACGGCCAAGTTCGCCTGGCTGGGCGTGGTGGGCGGACCGGTCCTGCTGCTGCTCGCGGTGCTGCTGGGCTGGGACATGACCTGGTGGCTGGCGACGCTGGGCATCGGCGGCTTCCTCGGCGGGTTCGTCACGCTGGTGACCAGGATGAAGACCGACGACGACGAGGACGGCGACCCCGGGCGGGGAGCCGTCGTCTGACCGACCCGCACACACGAGGGCCCGTCCGGAGTGACTCCGGACGGGCCCTCGTGTGTGCGGGCTCAACCCCTGCCCCGAAAGAGGGAACGCGAAAAAGGGAACTCGCTTCCGTCGACCGGCGAAGGAGAGGTGAACCACCAAGCCCAAGCCTTCGAGGCGTTCGGACGAACGGAAAGGAGCCCCGATGACCGTAGGACCACCGGGCACCGGTACCCGCGACAGGGAGCGCGAGGACAGCGACGCCCGGGTGATCGCGCGGTCCCGGGACGAGCCCGAGCAGTTCGCCGTGCTCTTCGACCGGTACGCCGACGCCGTGCACCGTTACGCGGCCAGGCGGCTGGGTCCGGAGGCGGCGGAGGATCTGATGGCGGAGACCTTCGTCACCGCCTTCCAGCGACGCCACACGTACGACCTCGAACGAGCCGACGCCCGCCCGTGGCTGTTCGGCATAGCGACCAACCTCGTGGGCCGGCACCGCCGGGCCGAGGCACGCCGGTTCCGGGCGCTGTCCCGGCTGCCGGAGCCGGTGGAGCACGAGGAACCGGTCGCGGATCGGGCGGTCGACAGGGCCGGCGCCACGGGGGTGCGTCGGCAACTGGCGGCAGCGCTGGGCGGATTGTCCGCCCGGCACCGCGATGTCGTCCTGCTGGTGGCGTGGGCCGGCCTCGACTACGAGGAGGCCGCCGAGGCGCTCGGGGTGCCGGTCGGCACCATCAGATCACGGCTGCACCGGGCCCGCGGCAGACTGCGCGAGGCACTGGGCGGAACCGATCCGACGGCTTTCCGGGAGGCGGACGCCCGTGCGTGACATCGACGAACTGCGTGAACTGAGGGACTTCGACATGGGGGCTCCGCCGCTCGACGAGGAGACCAGGCAGCGGGTGCGGGCCCGCCTGAGCGCGGCGATGGACGGCAGCGCTGTGCGCGTACGGCCCCGCCGGCCCGTCCTGCGCATCGCCCTGACGGCCGGGCTGGCCGCCGCGGTCGCCGCCGGCGTACTGGTCGCCGTACGGGACGACGACGGCGCCCGGACCCACCGCGCGGCGGAACCGCCGGCCACCAGCGCGCCCGCCATGCGGAACGTGAGCGCGCAGACGGTGCTCAAGGGGGCCGCCGCGTACGAGCGCAAGCACGAGCGGACGGCCAGCCCGCGCGACGACCAGTTCATCTACACCAAGGAGATCATCAAGGAGACGAACCAGAAGACCGGTGCCACGAGGAGCTACACCGACGAGAACTGGCGCTCGGTGGACGGCTCCCAGCGGGGCTGGACGATGGAGATCGGCAAGGGCTGGTGGTCGCCGCCGCTGAAGAAGGGCGAACACGTCTGGCCGCCGCAGGACTGGGGCACGCTGCGGAAGCTGCCGACCGACCCCGAGCAGCTGATCCTGTCGATCGCGAACGAGTTCGGCGGCAGGACGAGCTCGCTCGACGGCCTCGGCGACGAGGAGTGGTCGGAGATCCACTTCAGCCTCGCCGGGCTGCTGAAGCTGGTCCCGGTGATGCCGGAGGGGCTGCGTCCGGCCGCGTACGAGGCGCTCGGCATGGTGCCGGGGGTGAAGGTCGTGCCGGGCCAGAAGGATGCGAAGGGGCGCACCGGAGTGGCCATCACGTACGACGACCCGACGCTCCCGAAGGGCTCGGCGGGCTTCGGCGGCTACTTCATCTTCGACCCCGTGACGTACCGGTTCCTCGGCTTCCGCGACGTGCGCACCTCGGGCGACGGCGCGGCCATGAAGACGTACACCCAGCTCTCGTATCTCGACAGCTGGGCCGTCGTGGACAAGGTGAAGCAGCGGCCGTAGACGGCTAGGCCCTGTCGTTTGGATCAGCCTGGCTATGAGGTGCGGCACCTTTCGACCGACCCGAGCGGGGCCTGGTGCGTACAGCTGCAAGGCGGAGGAGGGAGTCGACGCGGTGGGGGCACCTCCCGGCCGAAGGCTGGGGGACGTCGGCGAGTGACGACAACGCCGCAGATGGGCGTGCCAGGCCCCGCGACGCCGGGATGATCCAAACGACAGGGCCTAGGAGACGGCGGGGACCCTGAGGGCGGCCAGCACGGGCAAGTGGTCCGTTGCCCGTGCGAGGTCTGCCCGGGCTACGCCGGGCAGATCCTCGGGGACGCCGCAGCCGAGCACCTCGATGCCCTTGGTCGCGAAGATGGCGTCGATGCGCTGGTGGGGGTCGGTGGACCAGGAGGTGAACTCGCCGCCCCAGGGAGCGGTGGTACGGCAGTCCTGGAAGGCGTCGGCCAGCCGGCGGAAGGTGCGGCCGTCGGGGCGGTCGTTGAGGTCGCCGCCGGCGATGGCGTGCGCCACGCCCATGCCGGCGACCCGGTCGAGGAGCAGGCCGCCCTGTTCGTAGCGCTCGTCCTGCTGGAGGCTGAGGTGGAAGCTGGTGACGCCGAGGCGGGCGGCGCCGAACCGGACGACGGCGGTCGCGAGGCCGCGGCGGTGCAGGCCGGGGGTGAGGGGGAGGAGGACGTCCTCGGTGCGCTCGACGGTGGCGCGGAGGTCGCAGAGGATCGCCGGGCCGGCTGCCGTGCCGCCCCCGGTGAGGATCACCAGGTCGCAGGCCGAGGCCAGCCGGGCGAGTTTCTTGCGCCAGCGGAAGAAGCGGGGGGCTTCCTGGATCAGGACCAGGTCGGGGGCGCAGGCTCTGATGACGCGGGCGAGGGCGTCGGTGTCGTCCCGCATGGAGCGGATGTTGTAGCTGAGGACGCGGATGACGGCGGAACCGTCGGGCTCTGTGTGGGAGTTGGGGAGCGACGCCATGTGGATCAATGTACGCGGCGATGGAAAGGGCCGCGCACCCAATGGCTCGGGGCGCGAGGTTTGTGCGCGACTGCCGGTTGTGGGTGGCTTGTCACGCCCGCGTGGCGGTAGCCGCATATCGACTACCGCCTCGCGCCCCTAGGGAGTTGCGGTTGCCGCATCCCGAGAATCCAGGGTGATTACATGATGGGGTCGGGCTCTCTCGCCAGGTCGGCCGCGCCCACCAGGCCCGCCTCGTTGCCCAGCTGGGCCGCGATGACGTCGGCGACCGGGCGCCAGTTGCCGCCTACCAGCCAGCGCTTGTAGGACTTGCGGATCGGGTCGAGGACCAGCTCGCCCTCGTCCGAGAGGCCGCCGCCGACGATGAACGCGGAGGGGTCGAAGAGGGAGGCCAGGTCGGCGAGGCCGGCGCCGGCCCAGCGGGCGAGCTCGCGGTAGGAGTCGACGGCGACCGGGTCGCCCTGCCGGGCGGCCATGGAGATGTGCTTGCCCTCGATGCCCTCGGGGGTGCCGTCACCGAGGCCAAGCAGGATCTCGGCGTGCTCGGGGGTGGCGTTGGCGCGCTGCTTGGCGTAGCGGACCAGGGCGCGGCCCGAGGCGTACTGCTCCCAGCAGCCCTGCGAGCCGCAGCCGCACAGCAGTCCGTCCGGGACCATCCGGATGTGCCCGAACTCGGCGGCGACGCCGAAGTGCCCGCGGCGCAGCTTGTTGCCGATGATGATGCCGCCGCCGAGGCCGGTGCCGAGCGTGATGCAGATGACGTTGCGGTGGCCCTTGCCGGCGCCGAACTTGTACTCGCCCCAGGCGGCGGCGTTCGCGTCGTTCTCCACGACCACGGGGAGGCCGACGCGGGCCTCGACCTCCTCCTTCAACGGCTCCTGGCGCCAGTCGATGTTGGGCGCGAAGTAGACCGTGGAACGCTGCCGGTTCACGTAACCGGCGGCGCCGATGCCCACGCCGACGATCTCGTGCCCGGCGCGCGCACCCTCTACGGCGGAAGCAATGGCGTCCACGATGCCCTCGGGCGTGCCCGGGGTCGGCACCTTGTGGGTCGAGAGGATGTTGCCTTCCTCATCGACCACGCCGGCCGCGATCTTCGTGCCGCCGATGTCGACGCCGATGGTGAGTCCCATGAATCCCTCAGTTTCGGTCGAGCCCCGCTACGGCCAACCGTACCCGAGGCCCTGCCGTCGGGTTCTCGTCGTCCGTCCGGTGAGCGGACCGGCCGGCGGTAGGGGACGCGGGACGGAGGGAATCGACGGGGCTGTCAGTCCAGGTCGATGCGTTCACCGGGGCCGTCGTCGTCGCCCGGGTCGTGCTTGCCGGCGGTCCAGCGGGTCTCCTGGGCCTGGACCGCGGAGCGGTAGGCGGCGAGGAGTTCGCCGCCGGCCGCGGCCAGGTGGTCGAAGACGTCCGGGTTGCGCTCTATGACGGGCTCGACGACGTTCTTCGCCTGCTGGACGACCTGCCGGACCACCTGCTGGGCGGCCGGTCCGGCGACCGCCCCGAGCAGCGGGGTCTGGATGCCGGAGAGCTTGTCGGCGACGGCGTCGACGAGTTTGCGCAGTTCCTCGGCGGCCGACCCGGGCGGCGGGCCGTACTGGGCGCGGCGGCGGGCCTTCTCCGCCTGCAGGTCCTCGGCGCAGGCGGTGGCCCAGGCGTCGTCGTCCGTCGCCCGTACCTCGTCCGCGGCCTCGGAGGCGTCGGCTGCGGGGCGCTCTTCGCTCATGACGGACTCCTGCCTACGGTTCGTCTCTACGACGTTACCCGAACGGGCGTACCGGTTTCACCGTCAGCGCGGCCACAGCTCCGGGTCCGGTGCGAAGCGCAGCCGCAGCTCGCCGTCGCGCAGTCCGGCCCCGGCGACGGTGCAGCGGCGCAGGGCCGACGGCAGGGCGACGATCCGGCGGAAGCCGCCCACGGTGATCACCACCTCGTCGCCGCGCCGGACGAGGTCGAGGTCGTCCCGTATCGCGCCGGGCAGCGGGATGTGCCAGACGAGGACGCCGTCCTCCTCGATCCGGTCGGCGACGGGCCACTCGACCGGGGTGGGCGCGGTGTTGACACCGGGCACGGCGAGCGCGGCGAGGTCGTCGGTGCCGCGCGGGTCGTGCCCCAGGTGGGCGACGGCCTTGACCTCGTACGCCTCCGACCACTCCGCGAGGGTCTTGCGCTGCTGGGCGACGAGGGTGTGCAGGGGCGTGGCCTCGGGCAGCACGCGGTTGGCGAGCAGGGTCGCGGCGGGCAGTCCGCGCAGGGCGAGGCCGAGGCGGGCGGTGCGGACGGCGTCGGCGCCGGCCGGTCCGGGTTCGGCGACCAGGCGTACGGCGGTGTCGCGGTCGGCGAGGACGGCCTCCACGGCGGCCAGCTCGACGTCCCAGCGGGCTGCCGTCTCGTACAGCCAGTCCGCGGGCATGGGCACGCCGGCCAGGCGGCCGAGGACCGGGCGCAGGGCGCGGGCCGCCTGCCGCTCGGGCGGGAGCAGGCGGCGCAGGTACCGGCGGAGCTCCTCGGGGAGGGCGAGGAGGGCGAGCGCCTGCGGGGCGGGCGGGAGGTCCACGACGAGCAGCTCGTACCGCTCGGAGAGGGCGGCGTCGCGCAGGGCCCGGAGGAAGGACAGTTCCTCGGCGCCGGGCAGAGGGGTGAGCTCCTCGGCGTCCAGGCGGGAGGCGCCCAGGAGGTCGAGGACGTTCGCGGCGCGGGTCTGGAAGGCGGTGAGGTCCTCGCGGAAGCGGGCGGCGGCGTCGGGGCGCCAGGCGGCGAGGGTGGGGGTGACGCGGGTGGGCTCCGGTCCTGTCACCACACCCAGGGCGGCGCCGAGGGTGTCCGTGCGGTCGGCGCTGAGAACGAGGGTGGGGGTGCCCTCGGCCGAGGCGCGCAGGGCGGTGGCCGCGGCGACGGTCGTACGGCCGCTGCCGCCCGGGCCGGTGATCAGGATGGTGCGCATGAGGGTGAACCGTAACGGACGTCCAGGTGAGCCCCCGCTACAGCGGGCGCAGGGGGTGTCACTTACCGGCGCTGGCAGGGTGCCGCCCGCGCCCACCCGTGCCGCCCCAGCGGCACGACTGCCCGCGGCTGAGCTGGATGGAAGCGGCGGCTGCAGCGCCCCCTAAGGGGCGCGGGGAACTGCGCGACCAGCCCCCACTCACCCGCGCCCGGGACCCTACGCGTACCCCTACGGCGCGGCCCTACCTCACTTCTCCCCCGACTCCACCCTCTTCTTCAGCCCCGCCAGCGCCCGGTCGATGATGACCTTCTCCGCCTTGCGCTTGATCATGCCGAGCATCGGGATCTTGACGTCCACGGTCAGCGAGTACGTGACCTCGGTCGAACCCGCGCCCGCCGGCTTCAGGAGGTACGAGCCGTCCAGGGAGCGCAGCATCTGGGACTTCACCAGCGTCCAGGAGACCTCGTTGTCGCCGGTCCACGTGTAGCCGAGGACCTGGTCGTCCTTGATCGCACCGGCGTCCATGACCAGGCGCACCTGCTCGGCACGGCCCCGGGCGTCGGTCTTCAGAACCTCCGACTCCTTCACTTCGCCGGTCCAGTCCGGGTAACGGGCGAAGTCGGCGATCACCGCCATCACGTCGGCCGGGGCCGCCTCGATCGTGATGCTCGAGCTGGTGTGTTCCGCCATCGCCGTGGCTCCTCCAGATGCGGGCCGGTAAGAGAGGTCGCTGCACACGCGTGCGCACGCGTATGCAGCGTGAAGGCTACCGCGCGCCCGACCAGCCGACTTCACCCCCTGTCCGGGGTCGTCACCATTCCAGCGCCCAGGGCCGTCCCGTACCCGCGAAGTGCCCGACGTTCACGCACTCGGTGGCTCCGATCCGCATCCGCTTCACCAGCGGCTGGTGGACATGTCCGAAGAGCGAATACCGGGGGCGGGTGCGGCGGATGGCGTCCAGCAGGGCCCGGCTGCCCCGTTCGAAACGGCGCGCCACCGTGTCGTACACCAACTCCGGCACCTCCGGCGGGATGTGCGTGCAGAGCACGTCGACCTCGCCGACCGCCTCGATCTTCGCCGCGTACTCCTCGTCGGAGATCTCGTAGGGGGTGCGCATCGGGGTCCGCAGCCCGCCGCCGACGAAGCCGAAGACCCACCCCCCGATCTCCACCCGCTCGCCGTCCAGCACCGTCGTGCCCGGCCCGGCGTACTCCCGCCACAGCGGCGGCATGTCGACGTTGCCGTACGTCGCGTACGTCGGTGCCGGGAACGCCGCGAACATCTCGGCGTACTGCTTGCGCACCGCCTTCTCGATCGCCGTCGCCCGGTCCGTGCCGATCCCGCCCCACAGCCGGGCGCCGAGCTCCCGCGCCTCCTCGAAGCGGCGGGCGGTGCGGAGTTCGACGATGCGGTCGGCGTTCTCGACGCCGAACAGGTCGGGGAAGATGCCGCGGGAGTGGTCGGCGTAGTCGAGGAAGAGGACGAGGTCGCCGAGACAGATCAGGGCGTCGGCGCCGTCGCCGGCCCGGGCCAGGTCACGGGCGTTGCCGTGCACGTCGCTGACCACGTGGACGCGGGTCCTCGGGACGCCGGAGGGTGTCGCTGCCATGGTGATCAAGCGTAGGCCTGTGCGGCAAACGTGAACAGGCAATGGCCGAGCCGCCGGTTACTGGTCAGTCACTAAGGCCGTGGACTACCGTACGCGAAGGAACACCAACCTGTGTGACGCACCGAACATCTCGCCGGACCCCCCTGTCGAAGAAGCCATACCGGCGGGTAACGTCCGGGCAGTCCAGTCGTGCTCAGGATTTCAACCAACGGATCTTCCAGCCCGTGGCGAAGCCCTGAGCACCTGCCCGAGCCTTGGACCGCACCGTCGCATCGCACAACGTCGTGGCGTCGGCGCCCTATGAGGAGCAGCAGTCTTGCGCGAGTTCAGCCTTCCGGCTTTGTACGAGGTCCCCGCGGACGGCAATCTGACCGACATCGTCCGCAGAAACGCCGCGCAGCATCCCGACGTAGCCGTCATGGCCCGCAAGGTCGGCGGTGTCTGGCAGGACGTGACCGCCACCGCCTTCCTGGCCGAGGTGCACGCGGCCGCGAAGGGCCTCATCGCCTCCGGCATCCAGCCGGGCGACCGGGTCGCCCTGATGTCCCGCACCCGCTACGAGTGGACGCTCCTCGACTTCGCGATCTGGAGCGCCGGCGCGGTCACCGTGCCGGTGTACGAGACCAGCTCGCCCGAGCAGGTGCAGTGGATCCTCAGTGACTCCGGCGCGACCGCCTGCGTCGTCGAACTCGACAACCACGCGGCCGCCGTCGAGTCGGTGCGCGAGGCACTGCCCGCCCTCAAGCACGTCTGGCAGATCGAGGCCGGTGCGCTGGAGGAGCTGGGCCGGCTCGGCCAGGGCGTCACCGACGCCACCGTCGACGAGCGCAGCTCGCAGGCGAAGGCGGACGACCCGGCGACCATCGTCTACACGAGCGGTACGACCGGGCGCCCCAAGGGCTGTGTCCTCACCCACCGCAGCTTCTTCGCCGAGTGCGGCAACATCGTGGAGCGCCTGCGCCCCCTCTTCCGCACCGGTGAGTGTTCGGTCCTCCTCTTCCTCCCGCTCGCACACGTCTTCGGCCGGCTCGTCCAGATCGCCCCGATGATGGCGCCGATCAAGCTGGGCTGCGTCCCGGACATCAAGAACCTCACCGACGAACTGGCCGCGTTCCGGCCGACGCTGATCCTCGGCGTCCCGCGCGTCTTCGAGAAGGTCTACAACTCGGCGCGCGCCAAGGCGCAGGCGGACGGCAAGGGCAAGATCTTCGACAAGGCCGCGGACACCGCGATCGCGTACAGCAAGGCGCTGGACACCCCGCCGGGCCCGTCCCTCGGCCTGAAGATCAAGCACAAGACCTTCGACAAGCTCGTCTACAGCAAGCTGCGCGCCGTGCTCGGCGGCAAGGGCGAGTACGCCATCTCCGGCGGCGCCCCCCTTGGCGAGCGCCTGGGCCACTTCTTCCGCGGCATCGGCTTCACGGTCCTGGAGGGCTACGGCCTGACCGAGTCCTGTGCCGCGACCGCGTTCAACCCCTGGGACCGGCAGAAGATCGGTACGGTCGGGCAGCCGCTGCCCGGCTCGGTGATCCGCATCGCGGACGACGGGGAGGTGCTGCTGCACGGCGAGCACCTGTTCAAGGAGTACTGGAACAACCCGGCCGCGACCGCCGAGGCGCTGGCCGACGGCTGGTTCCACACCGGGGACATCGGCACCCTGGACGAGGACGGCTACCTCAGGATCACCGGCCGCAAGAAGGAGATCATCGTCACCGCGGGCGGCAAGAACGTCGCCCCGGCCGTGATCGAGGACCGCATCCGCGCGCACGCGCTGGTCGCGGAGTGCATGGTCGTCGGCGACGGGCGGCCGTTCGTGGGCGCGCTGATCACCATCGACGACGAGTTCCTGGGCCGCTGGGCGGCCGACCACGGTAAGCCGGCGGGTGCCACCGCGGCGTCGCTGCGTGACGACCCGGATCTGATCGCGGCGATCCAGGCCGCTGTCGACGACGGCAACGCCGCGGTGTCGAAGGCGGAATCGGTGCGGAAGTTCCGCATTCTGTCCTCCCAGTTCTCGGAGGAGTCGGGCCACCTGACGCCGTCCCTGAAGCTCAAGCGCAACGTGGTGGCGAAGGACTACGCGGACGAGATCGAGGCCATCTACCAGAAGTAGAGGGGTACTCGGGACATCCTCCCGGTGCTCAGAAGTCCTCGGCGAGAACCCGTTCCATCGTCCGCTCGGCGAGCGCGGTGATGGTGACGAACGGGTTCACGCCGATGTTCCCGGGCACCAGCGAGCCGTCCGTGACGTACAGCTTGGAGTACCCCTTCACCCTCCCGTAGTCGTCGGTCGCCTGCCCCAGTACGCAGCCGCCCAGCGGGTGGTAGCAGAAGTCGTCCGCGAAGACCTTGCTCGCCGAGCCGAACAGGTCGTACCGGTAGATCGTCGCGTTGGCCGCGTTGATCCGGTCGAACAGTTTCTTGGCCATGGCGACCGAGACCGCGCTCTGGGCCGCGGTCCAGCCCAGCTTCACCCCGCCGCTCGCGGAGTCGTAGGTGAAGGACGCCCGTTGGGGGTTCTTGGTGATCGCCAGGTAGAGGCTCACCCAGGTCTCGAACCCGATGGGCAGCGGGGCGATCTCGGCGAAGACCGGGTTGTCGGTGTTGGCCCAGTCGTCGATGCCCATGACCGGCATGGTCGCCTGGTTGGCGCCGGTGGTGTCCCAGATGTGGTTGGCCCGCCCGAGCATGGTGTTGCCGTTGGTGCTCCAGCCGCCCCCCACACTGGAGTTGAGCGCGGGCAGCGCACCGGTGTCCCGGGCCCGGACGAGCAGCTCGGTGGTCCCGAGACTCCCGCCGCCCAGGAACAGATAGGTACAGCTGTACTGCTTGCTCTCGACGACGGCCCCGGTCGTGTCGATCCGGTCGACGCTGAGCACGTACGACCCGTCGCTCGCCCGCGTGACGGCCTTCACCTTCTCCAGGGTGTGGATGGTGACGTTGCCGGTGCCGAGGGCGGCGGCGAGGTAGGTCTTGTCGAGGCTCTTCTTGCCGTAGTTGTTGCCGTAGATGACCTCCTGGGCGAGCGCGGACTTGGTGGCGGTGCCGGCAGCCTCCTGCTGCATGTAGCCGAAGTCGTAGACGTTCGGTACGAAGGTGGTCTTGAGCCCGGTGTTGGCGGCGGCCTTCCGGGACGTCCGGGTGAACTGGTACCACTCGGTCGACTCGAACCAGGTGGCGTCGACGGTGTTGACGCCCAGCATGGTGCGGGCGCGCGGGAAGTACGTGTTGTACATCGCGCTCGCGTCCACGGTCGGGAACTGCTCGGCGAAGTACGACTGGAGCGGGGTGACCGCCATCCCCCCGTTGACCAGCGACCCGCCCCCGACACCGCGCCCGACGTACACGGACATGTTGTCGTAGTGCACCCGGTCGAGCACTCCCGGATAGGCGGTGATGTCCTTGTTGACGACGTCCAGCCAGAGGAAGGAGGCGAGCGGGGCCTCCGTGCGGGTCTTGAACCACATGGACCGCTTGTCCGGGGCGGCGGTGGAACAGAAGATCTTGCCGTCGGAGCCGGCCGTGTTCCACAGCTGGCCCATCTCGATCATGACGGTCCGGATCCCGGCCTGCCCGAGCCGGAGCGCGGCCACGGCCCCGCCGTACCCGGAACCGACCACGATGGCCGGGGCGTTGTCGACGTCGGCCGCTTCCTCGGCGGCCTGCGCCGACTGGAGACCGACACGGGTGAGACCGGCCGCGGCGGCGGTCTGGAGGGCGATCATGCCCAGGATGTGACGTCTGGTCAGCTGACGCTGCATCAGTTTTGCTGTCATGCGCGCAGCATGTGCGGATTTTCCGGTTCCGCCTAGGCCTGCGGCAGAGTTGGCCCGAGCGTTTTGGAACAGACTTTTCCCGGTCGGTGAAAGGGGAGCACCGCAGGATGAGGGAAGCCCGGCTGCGAGGTGTCACGGCGAACCCGGCAGCGCCGTCCGACGTCCTGCTGCAACTGCTGGACCCGGCGGCGGAGGCGGCCTGGGAGGTGCTGTGCAACGCTCCTGGCGGCCTTCCTCGCGGCCCCACGGCAGCGCGAACTCCTCGATCAATGTGAGGTACCGGTCGCGTCAGCGCCCCTTTAGGGGCGCGGGGAACTGCGCGACCAGCCCCCAACGGCCCGCAGCCGAACGACGGCGCATCCTCTAGAGCAACGCCTTGAGCTTGTCCGCAAGGAGATCCCACCGCCACTTCTCCTCAACCCACCGCCGCCCCCGCTCCCCCATCCGCTGACGCAGTTCGGAGTCCCCCAGGAGCGCCACGATCCGCTCGGCGGCCTCCTCGGGGGACCCGCCTCGCACCACCCACCCGGTCTCCCCGTCAAGCACCGCGTCCGGCGCCCCGCCCGAGTCCCCGGCGACGACCGGCAGCCCGGTCGCCGAGGCCTCCAGGTACACGATCCCGAGCCCCTCCACGTCCAGCCCGCCCCGCCGGGTCCGGCACGGCATCGCGAACACGTCACCCGCGCCGAAGTGCGCGGGCAGCTCGGCCCACGGCACCGCCCCCGTGAACCGCACCGACGCCTCGACCCCGGTCTCCCGCACCAGCCGCCGCAGCTCCTTCTCGTACGGCCCGCCGCCCACGATCAGCAGCACCGCGTCCGGCTCGGCGGCCAGGATCAGCGGCATCGCGAGGATCAGCGTGTCCTGCCCCTTGCGCGGCACCAGCCGCGACACGCACACGACCACCGGCCGCTCGCTCAGCCCCAGCCGGGCCCGCACCTCGGCGCCCCCGGAACCGGGGTGGAAGGTCTTCTCGTCCACCCCCGGCGGCAACTGCACCATCCGCTCCGCCGCCCCGGCGCTCAGCGCGGTCGCGATCCGGGACCGCGTGTACTCGCCGAGATAGGTGATCGTGTCGGTCGCGTCCCCGATCCGCCCGAGCAGCTGCCGGGCCGCGGGCAGCTGCGCCCAGCCGGCCTCGTGCCCGTGGGTCGTGGCGACCAGCCGCTGCGCCCCGGCCTTCCGCAACGCCGGCGCCATCAGCCCGAGCGGAGCCGCCGCCCCGAACCACACGGACGTGCACCCGTGCTCCCGCAGCAGCCCGACCGCCGTCCGGGTCGCCCCGGGCGTCGGCAGCAGCATCGTCGTACGGTCGCGTACGACGGTGAAGGGCTGCTCCGCGTCGAACGCGGCGGTGGCCTCGGCACCCTCCCGGCCGCGCTTCCACGTGGACGCGTAGACGACGAGCCGCTCGGGGTCCAGCCGCAGGGCCATGTTGTGCAGAAAGGCCTGGATGCCGCCCGGCCGGGGCGGGAAGTCATTGGTCACGATGAGCGTCTTGTGCATCGCCGCAGACCATACCTGCACAGGGCGTTCGGCCGTGCTTCATGGCCCCCGCACAGGACGTCGGGAGATCATGTGGCCCACGCGACACGGCGATGCCGACGGACAGGGGCTCAGGTGGACAGGACGGGCGTGCGGCGTGCCCTGGTGTTGCTGCTGGTCACCTGGGGTGCCACCCGGCTGGTGCTGCTGCTGTTCGTCCTGAAGGTGTTCGTGTTCCCCGGCGCGGACGTCACCACCGACGTGTCCGTCATCTACCAGGGCTGGTACGAGGTCCTGCGGCACGGAACGTTTCCTCTGGACGACGTCACCTGGCAGTACCCGCCCGCGGCCGCCCTGGCGATCCTCTCCCCCGCGCTGCTGCCCTTCCTGGACTACCCGACCGCCTTCTTCGTACTGGCCTGCCTGGCCGACCTGGTGGTCCTGGCCCTCCTCCTCTACGCCGGCCTGCGCCCCGGCCGGACCCTGCGCGGCGCCTCGGTCTGGGTGCTCGGCGTGCCGCTGCTCGGCCCGACCGTCTACTCCCGCTACGACCTGATGGTCACCGCCGTCGCCGTCGCCGCGCTGCTCGCCGGGGCCCGGCACCCCCGGATCATGGGCGCCCTCGCCGGTTTCGGCGCGATGGTCAAGGTATGGCCGGCGCTGCTGCTCGTGGGTGCCGTACGGCGGCGGGCCTGGGCGTCGGCGGCGGTCACGGCGGGCGCGGTCGGCGCGCTGTTCGCGGTGGCCATGCCGGGCGCGTTCGCCTTCCTGACCTTCCAGCGGGACCGGGGCACCGAGGTGGAGTCCCTGGGCGCGCTGGTCTTCCACATCGCCCGGCACTTCGGCTGGCACGGCGAGGTGCTGCTCAACTACGGCTCGATCGAGTTCCTCGGCCCGGACGTGAAGGCGGTGAGCACGGCGGCCCTGCTGCTCACCGCGCTCGCGTTCGGCTGGCTGCTGCTGTGGCGGCTGTCGGCGATCCGCTTCCGGTCCCACACGCTCGCGGACGCGGCCTTCACCGCCGTCCTGATGTTCACCGTCACCAGCCGGGTGATCAGCCCGCAGTACATGGTGTGGCTGGTGGGCCTGGCCGCCGTCTGCCTCTGCTTCCACGCCAGCCGCATGACCCTGCCCGCGGTGCTGCTCCTCCTGGCGACCTTCGTGACGGTCCTGGAGTTCCCGGTCGGCTTCTCGCACGTCGTGGTGAGCGACTGGTACGGCATCACCCTGCTGGTCCTGCGCAACGGCCTCCTGCTCGCGGCGACAGTCACGGCGGCCCGCGTGCTGTGGCGCGCCACGGTGACCGAGACCGCCGTCGCCCCCTTCCCGTCTCAGGCCACCCGCACGAAGGAGACCCCGGTCTCCTCCTGACTCCGGGACAGCAGCCGCGCGACGGCCGCGCACTGCACCCCCATGGCGAGGGCCAGCGCCAGGCAGATCCCGGGCAGCCCGAGCCCGGACAGGGCGTGCGCGAGCGGCAGTTGCACGGCCGTGCCCAGCAGGGTCACCCGCAGCAGCGCCGGTGCCCCGCCACTGCCCTCGAAGACCCCGCCGAGCGCGATGAACCCGGCCATCAGGAGCAGATACGGCCCGACGCAGCGCAGGAACAGCACGCCCTGGTGGGCGACGGCGGGCCCGGCGCCGAAGGCCGCCATGATCCAGGGCGCGGTCGCGGCGAGCAGGACGGCGGCGGCCAGTCCGAGCGCCCCCGACACCAGCACCGCCTGCGGCCCGATCTCCTTCCGGAGGCAGTGCCCTTCGCCCCGGGTGTGCGCGGTGTGGATCGAGGCCGCCTGGCGCACCGCGTAGAAGGCCATCGTCGCCACGTACATGACCTTGTAGGCGAGGGAGTACGCGGCCACCGCCGGCACCCCGAGCCGGGCCACGATCGCCACCAGCGCCAGCGCGCCGCCCTGCCGGACGGTGAAGTCGGCGGACATGGGCAGCCCGGTGCACAGGGTCCGGCGCAGGGCGGCCGGTACCGGTTCGGCGGCCGGCGCCTGCGCGGCCTTCCGCAGCAGGGCGTTGCGGCGCAGGGCCCGCAGTCCCGCTCCCAGGGCCACGCAGCGGCACAGCACGGTCGAGGCGGCGGCGCCCCGGACGCCGTACAGGTGGATGAGGAACGGGTCGCAGACCAGGATCAGGGCGTTGGCCAGCAGGGCCAGGCGCATCGGTGTGCGGGTGTCGCCGGTGCCCTTGAGGATGCCGTCGACCAGTTGCTGGGCGAAGAAGACGGTCATGCCCGGCAGGGAGATCGCGAAGTAGGCGGTGGCGAGGGACAGGGCCGGGCCCGGGCCGCCGAGGACCAGCCGGGCCAGGGGCTCGCGCAGCAGCAGCCCGCCGGCCACGACCACCGGGGTGACCAGGCCGCACAGCGCCCAGCCGCCGCGTACGGCGGCCCGTACCGCGCCGGGGTCCCGGGCCCCTCTGGCGTGCGCGACGAGCACGGTCGTACCGGAGGCGAAGACCAGGGCGACGCCGAGCAGCACGTTCTCGGCGTTGGTGGCGACGGCGACGGCGGCCACTGCGGCGGAGCCGAGCCGGGAGACCCAGACGGTGTTGATGATCCCGGCGGCGACGGAGGCGAGCAGCGAGACGTAGACGGGGCGGGCGAGTGAGACGAGCTGCCTGCGGTGGGCGTTCACGGTGTTCCCCCTCATGACGGCATACCTCTGATCGAGGTATCTCGAATAGAGGTAACATGAGGGTCGCGACGCCCGCAAGGAGGAATGCAGCGTGCTGGAACTGTCGATCCTGGGCTTCCTCGCCGAGGAGCCCTTGCACGGCTACGAGCTGAAGGAGCGGATCAAGGCGCTGAGCGGGCATGTCCGCCCGGTCAGCGACGGCGCGCTCTATCCGGCGATCGCCCGGCTGGTCGCCGCCGGCCGGCTCGACCAGCGCACCGAGGAGGGCGCGGGCGCGGCCCCGCGCCGGGTGCTGTCGCTGACCGAGCAGGGCCGGGCGGACCTGCTCGACCGGCTGCGCCACCCGAAACAGGCGGAGATCACCGACCACGTCCGCTTCAACACGGTCCTGGCCTTCCTGCGCCACCTCCCGGACCGGGCGGAGCAGGCGGCCGTGCTGCGCCGCCGACTGGACTTCCTGGAGACCCCGTCGAGCTTCTTCTACCGGGACGGCGAGCCGGTGCGGGCGGAGGAGAGCGGGGACCTGTTCCGGGAGGGGATGCTGCGGGTCGCGCGGGCGACCGGCGCGGCCGAGCGGGCGTGGCTGACGGAGGCGATCGAGCGGCTGGCTCAGTCGCCGAGCTGAGACGTCAGGTAGTCACGCCAGCGGGCGGTGAAGTCCGGCAGGGTCGTCCCGAGTTCGGTCTTCAGCGCGTCCTCGACGGCGCCCGCCCGCTCCTTGTGCGCGCCGACGGCCCGGTAGAAGGCGCCGAGCTTCTCCTCGCCCCAGTGGCCGGCGATCATCCGGCAGGCCAGCCAGCCGCCCTCGTAGGCCTGGGCCAGCTTGGTGGGGTCGTCGGTGAAGCCGAAGTCCTTGTCCGCCGGGAGGTCTTCGGGGACGTCCCCGGCCTCGACGGCGCGGGCGAGTTCCGGTGCGGCCGCGGTGGGCGTGCGGCCGGTGTCGAGGTAGCCGATCCAGTCGGCGTAGCCCTCGGAGAGCCAGAGCGGGGTGGCGGCCGTGGTGTGGGCACGGGTGGCCACATGGGTCGTCTCGTGGGTGAGGACGACCTGCCTGCCGACCGAGCCGAGGCCGGCGTACGCCTCCGGGTTGAGGATGACCCGGTCCGCGGGCGTCTGGCCCGAGCCGCCCGCCTCGCCGGTGGTGACGGCGGCGATGCCCCGGTAGTTGGAGGCGGGGGCGCCCAGCAGGCCTGCCATCCCGTTCAGCGACCCGGGTACGAGCAGGACCACCCGCCGGGTCCAGTCCGTGCCCCAGGCCTTGGAGACCTCGGGGACGGCGGTGTCGGCGAGCCGGGCGTAGCCGCGCAGCGTGGCCCCGGACTGGCCGACGCCGAGGACGAGGGCGTGGGTGCTCTTGAGGGCGGTGACCTTGCCCTGGTCCCAGAGTTGCTGCGCGGACTTCTTGGCGGGCCTGTCGTATGTGACATACCACTGTCCGTCGGCGGTGCGGCTGAGCGTGAGCGTACGGTCCGTCGTCACCGGCGCCTTGTCGTAGCCCTGTATCCGGTAGCTGAGCTGCGCGTCGGCGGTGGCGCCTGCGCCGTCGGGGTGGAGGGCGGTCAGCCGGTAGCTCCAGTCGGCGAGCGGTACGGCCCGCAGGTTCACGTACGGGCTCCGGGTGCCGGTCTCGGCGTACGCCTTCTCGTCGTGGCCGAGGACCGCGGCCGCGCGGCGGTCCAGGACCTGCTGCACCTGGGCCATCGCCGCGCCGGTCGACGACTGCCCGCCGCCGCATCCGGTCAGCGGCAGGAGCAGCAGACACAGCCCCACCGCTCCTGAGCGCCACGCCCGTCCATGACCAGCCACTTTCCGATCGTACGGGTCGGGGCCCGGAAGTCAGGGCCGGGTGACGGAGGAGACGGGCATCATTCCGACCGGGTCGTAGCGGACCGGGGCACCCGGGTAGGGGGCGTGGATGACCTGGCCGTTGCCGACGTACATGGCCACATGGCTGGCGTCGGAGCGGTAGACGACCAGGTCACCGGGTTGCGCCTGGGAGAGCGGGACCTGGTGGCCGGCGTAGCGCTGCTCCTGCGAGGTGCGCGGGAGGTGGATCCCGGCGTGGGCGTACGACCACTGCATCAGGCCCGAGCAGTCGAAGCCGGAGGGGCCGCTGGCACCCCAGACGTACGGCTTGCCGAGGGCGGAGCGGGCGGCGGCGATCGCGGCGGCGGCGCGGCCGTCGGGGGCGGCGACGCCGGAGAGGTCGGGCAGGTCGGCCCGGCCGTCGCCGCGGGATGCGTGCTCGAAGGCGGCGCGGTCGGCGGCGGGCATCGCGTCGAGGAGTTGCCGGGCCCTGGCGAGCTTGTTCTCCACGACGGCCTTGTGGGAGGCGACCGCCCTGCGGCTGCGCTCCAGTTCGGCGAGTTTCCCGGCGGCCTCGTCGCGCTCCTGGGCGAGTTCGCGCATCGCCGTCCGGAGCTGCCGGAGCTGCCCGGCCCGGCGGATGTCGATGCGGTCGATGAGGGAGGCCCGGTCGAGGTAGTCCTGGGGGTCGTCGGAGAACAGCAGGGCCACGGTGGGGTCGATGCCGCCGGAGCGGTACTGGGCGCCGGCCAGCGAACCGAGCGCCTCCCGCATGATGTTGATGCGCTGCTGCTGGCGGGCGATGTGGTCCTGGGAGTCGTGCACCTCGCGGCGCAGCGCGCCGGCCCGCTCGTCGGCCTTGTCGTAGACCTCGGTCGCCTCCTCGGCCTGCTGGTACAGCCGGTCCACCTCGGCGCGGCTGTCGGCGTGCGGGGCGGCGCTCGCCGGTACGGCACCGAGCGCGGCGGCCGCGGCCGACAGCACGCAGAGAGCGGCACCGGCGCCCCGGTTGAACCCGGACGACGATGCGAGACGGCGATGAGACCCCACGGCGGTCCTTCTGCTGGCGGACAGGTACCGCTTCCCCCGGCGCGGGGACGGGGGTGCCCCGGCGCCGGAGGAAACGCGCCCGACAGTAGCCGCGCGACCGCACCCCGGCCAAAGACCTCGGCGGCCACGCAAACGTGACGCCCCGCCGCTGACGCAGGTCACCGGCGGGGCGTGGAGTCAGTTCCGGTTGCCGGGATTCGCCCGTTCGGGCGCCACAGCAAGTTGATCTTCGGCCGTACGGGTGTCGGCGTCACCCGGTGCGGTCAGATACGGACGCCGAACTCGAAGGTCATGTCGCTCATCGCCTCGTAGCGCACGACGGCGCCGGTGTGCGGGGCGTGCAGCACCTGGCCGTTGCCGGCGTAGAGGCCGACGTGGTGGTAGTCGCCGTAGAAGATGACCAGGTCGCCGACCTTGAGGTCGCTCGCGCTGTAGATGCGGGTGCCGGCGTTGGCCTGTGCCTCGGAGGTGCGCGGGATGGTGACGCCGGCCTGGGCATAGGCCCAGGAGGTCAGGCCCGAGCAGTCGAAGGAGGACGGGCCGGAGGCGCCGTAGACGTACGGCGAGCCGATCACGGACTGGGCGGCGGCGAAAGCGCTGGCGGCCCGGCCGGAGGCGGAGCCCGTGTTGCCGAGGTCCACGCGCGAGGAGGCGCGGCTGGCGGCCTGGGCCTGCTCGGCGTCGAGCGCGGCCTTCTCCTTGGCCGTCAGGGTGTTGAGCAGCTTCTGCGCGTCGGCGAGCTTGCCCTGGACGGCCGACTTCTGCTTGGCCAGCTCGGTGCGGGTGGCGGAGAGGTCCTTGAGCTTGTCGGAGGCCTCTGCCCGCTCCTGGGCGAGTTCGCGCTGTTTGTCCTGAATCTTCTTCAGGGCCTCGACCTGCTGGCTGCTCAACTGGTCGAGCGTGGACGCCTTGTCGAGGTAGTCGTCCGGGTCGGACGAGAGGAAGAGCTGGACCGACGGGTCGATGCCGCCCGAGCGGTACTGCGCGGTGGCCAGCGAACCGAGGCTGTCCCGCAGCTTGTTGAGGTCTTCCTGACCACGGGCCACGTTGTCCTGGATCGTGGATATTTCCTTCTGCAGCTTCTGCTGCTTGTCCTTGGCCCCGTCGAGCTTCTCGGTGGCCTGCTCGGCCTCCTCGTAGAGCTTGTCGACCTTCGCCTTGACCTCGTCCTTGGTCAGCTTCTCGCTGGGCGCCGCGTTGGCGGCGTTGGCGCTGAGGACTACAGCGGCGGCGGCCGCGGTGGTGAGCACGGTCACGCGCGCACGACTCGGCTGCTTCAGTCGACGATGGGACGCCACGGAGACGGGCTCCTTCGTTTGAGTGATCACCCGTGTGGAGGTTCGAGCCCAGACCCTAGTGACCTACCTGTGATCAGTTCAAACCCAGCAGCCAAAAAAGTGGTCACGCAACGCACTCTTTGCACATAACTCACGAGCAGTAATGCGCGATTGACGCTACGTTGCGTGACGGTTCGGTCAATTCGGGCATTGCATATGCGGGTTGCACGTTCAGGACAGTCGCTTCAGAAGCATCGCAGAAGCCACCGGACGGGCACCCGCCTTCGCGACCCCGTCGGCGACCTCGCGGTCGGTCGAGGCGACGATCACCGGACGGCCCGGCGGCTCGGCGCGCACCAGCTGACGGATCAACTCGTCCGCGGTGACACCGGGCTTCGAGAACAGCACCCGGACCCCGCGCGGCGGGGCGAGCAGCACCGGCGCGGCCAGCTCGGCGCCGTCGAAGACACAGGTGACCTCGGCGCCGGTCTGGGCGGCGAGCTGGGAGAGCTGGCCGAGCAGCCGCAGCCGCTGCTTCTCCAGCGGCATCTGCGGATAGCCGGTCTTGGTCACGTTGTAGCCGTCGACGACCAAGTGCGCCTGGGGAAGGGCGAGCAGCTGGTTGAGGATGGCCGGGTCGTTCTCGGACAGTGCGCGCGCCGCGATGTCCTTCGGGGTCATTCGTCCCGGTTCGACGGCATCCACGGTCTCGGCGGGCCGCATCGACACCGGCGGCAGGGCCAGCTCCCGGCGCAGCCCCTGGGCCGCGTCGAGGACGGTGTCGAGCAGCAGCCGCAGCCGCATGTCCTCGACGCTGCGCCCCTCACGGGCGGCCCGGCGGCTGGCCTCCAGGGCCGCCTCGACCTCGCCGAGCCGGGCCTTGAGCCGCCGGCTCTCGCTCTCGGCGGCGGACACCTGGGCCTGCCCCTCGGTCCGCCCCGCCTCCATCTCGCCCTGCATCTTGCGCAGGGCGGCCTCACCGCGCTTGACGTCACTCAGTGCGGCCCGCAGCTTGCGATGAAGCGATTCCGCTTCCTTCTTGGCCGCGTCCAGCTCGGCGCGCAGCCGCTCCGTCTCGGCCCGGGTCTGCTCCCGCGCCCGGTCCAGCTCCTCGCGCAGCCGCTCCAGTTCGGCCCGGCTCTCCTCGTCGGCCCGCTCGGCGTCGGCCCGCTGGGCCTCCTCGCCGGCCGCCGCCACCAGCTTCACCCAGCCCGTGGGGCGCAGTACATAGGCCGCGGCCGCCACGTCGAGCGGGTCCGCGGCCGGGGGCGGGGAGCCTGAGTCCAGGGCGCCGGCCAGTTCCGGCTGGGCCTCTCTCAGCTTCTCCCCGATCCGCTGCCGGAAGAGGGTGTCCGTCTCCAGCGCGGCCGCCATCGCGTTCCCGGCGAACTTGGCGCGACGATTCGGGGCGAACCGGGCGTACTGTCGCAGCTGTGCGGGCAGTTCGGCGAGGGTCAGCCCGCCGAAGCCGTCCGACACGATCTGGACGACCCGCCGTCGCACACCGTCGGGCAACGGACGGTCAAGCACCTCGGCGGTGCCGTCGCCCGGCCCCCCGCCTGTGGTCTCCACCATCCGTCACACCCCATCACCTGTACGGGGCCGGCTCCCGGTATCAGGAGTCGGCACCCGGCCTGTCCACCAGTTCCACCTGGTCCACCGCGTTGCACCAGCGGCAGCGCACCGACTCGATGGTCTCACTGACCACCTCGCGCTCCTCGACCCTGGGCTCACCGGCCAGGTCGAGGTGCACGTACTCGACCACCTTCGACGAGCGGGTCACGTCGAAGCGCGTGAGGTTGCCGCAGAGGGTGCAGCGCCACCGCGTCGTGGCGGTCGGCAGGGGAACCGTCATCGTGGCTTGTTCGCTTCCTTCTAGTGTCCGTGACGCGCCGTCCCGACGCGTGTGGCTCGTAACCCTACGGCCTGGCGGGTACTCGATGCCGCCCCATCTGCGGCGGCGAGGCGATCTGCACCACTGCATCCCGTTACGCCATGCTCTATGTCCATGATCGGCAACTGGAACACGACGGCCGCCCGGACCCTGCGGAGCCTGAGGGGCACGTCCGCGCCCATGACGTACACCCTGATCGCCGTGTGCTGCCTGATCTTCGTGCTCGGCCCCGCCTCCGGTCTCACCCCGTCCTACGGCACCGGGGAGGCCCTGGCGGCCGCGCAGCGGGCGTATTTCCGGCGCTGGGGGGTGGTTCCCGCCGACGTGTTCGACGGTCCGGCGCGGGAGGCGCTCACCCCGGCCACGGCGCTGTTCGTCCACGGCAGCTGGGTGCACCTGCTCGGCAACATGCTCTTCCTCTTCGTCTTCGGGGCGATGACCGAGGAACGGATGGGCCGCGTGGAGTTCACGCTCTTCTACATCGGCTGCGGCTACCTCGCGCTGCTCGGCTACGCGGCCGCCAACGCCACGTCCCAGCAGTCGCTGGTGGGGGCGTCCGGGGCGATCTCGGGGGTCCTCGGCGCGTTCCTGTACCTGTTCCCCAGCGCCCGCGTGACCAGTCTCCTGCCCTTCCTCTTCTTCCTCCCGCTCCGCTTCCCGGCCTGGGTGGTCCTCCCCTTCTGGGCGGCCCTGCAGTGGCTGGCCCTGAACGAGGCCCCCTCCGGCCCCGGCGTGGCCTACCTCGCCCACCTCGTCGGCTTCGGACTCGGCTTCGGCTACGCGTGGGTGCGATACGGCCGTACGACTAAAGTGAGAACCGCCCGAGCTCCGGCACCCGAGGGAGAGAACCAGCCGTGATCACCGCGATCGTCCTCATCAAGACCAGCGTGGACCGGATCCCCGAGATCGCGGAACGGATCGCCTCGCTGGACAGTGTCAGCGAGGTCTTCTCCGTCACCGGTACGTACGACCTGATCGCCATGGTCCGGGTGAAGCAGCACGAGGACCTGGCCGAGGTCATCCCCGGCTCCATCAGCAAGATCCCCGGCGTGGAGGCCACGGACACCCACGTCGCGTTCCGCACGTACTCCCAGCACGACCTGGAGGCGGCGTTCGCGATCGGCCTGGACAGCTGAAGCGCCCGTAAGGGGCGCGGGGAACTGCGCGACCAGCCACGACGGACCCGCGCGGGGGCCACGGTGCTTCGTGCCCGGCTGCGGGCCGGTGGGGGCCGAGCACACAGTTCCCCGCGCCCCTTACGGGGCGCTGATCACACCGCCGGGACGCAGCGACCCTCTTCTGTGCGGTACGACCACTTCGCGCCGTCGGTCACCAGTTCCCGTACCGCCGTCACGAAACGCTCGACATGCTCGTCCGGCGTCCCCGCGCCGAAGCTCACCCGGATCGCGTTGAGCGACTTCTCGCCCGGTGCCGCCTCCGGCGCCCCGCACTCGCCCTGGGTCTGGGGGTCGGAGCCCAGCAGCGTCCTGACCAGCGGGTGGGCGCAGAAGAGGCCGTCGCGGACGCCGATGCCGTACTCGGCGGAGAGGGCGGCGGCGAAGTGGGAGCTGTTCCAGCCGTCCACCACGAAGCTGATCACGCCGACGCGCGGGGCGTCGTCACCGAAGAGGGAGAGGACCCGGACCTCGGGGACCTCGGCCAGCCCCGCCCGCACCTTCTCGATCAGGTACTGCTCGCGGGCGACCAGAGTGTCGAAGCCGGCCTCGGTGAGCGCCTTGCAGGCGGAGGCGATGGAGTAGGCGCCGATGACGTTCGGGGAGCCCGCCTCGTGCCGCGCCGCGCTCTCGTGCCACTCCACGGCCACTCCCCCGTCCTCGCGCCGGGTGACCTTGCGGCTGGCGCCGCCGCCCGCGAGGTAGGGGTCGGCCGCCCGGAGCCAGTCGGCGCGGCCGGCCAGGACACCGGAGCCGAAGGGGGCGTACAGCTTGTGGCCCGAGAAGGCGACCCAGTCGACGTCCAGGTCCCGGACGGACACGGGGTGGTGCGGGGCCAGCTGGGCGGCGTCCAGGACGATCCGGGCGCCGTGCGCGTGCGCGGCGGCCGCCAGCTCGCGGACCGGCCACAGCTCGCCGGTGACGTTGGAGGCGCCGGTGACGCAGACCAGGGCCGGGCCGTAGGGGTCGCGGTCGGCGAGGGCGCGTTCCAGGGTCTCGACGGCCTGCCGCGGGGTGCGGGGCGCGTTGAGGTAGGTGACCCGGGCGTCCTTCCAGGGAAGCAGGCTCGCGTGGTGCTCGGTCTCGAAGACGAAGACCTGGCAGTCGGCGGGGACGGCGGCGGCGAGCAGGTTCAGGGAGTCGGTGGTGGAGCGGGTGAAGATCAGCTGGTCGTCGGGGCGGCAGTCGAGGAACTCGGCGACGGTCCGGCGGGCGTTCTCGAAGAGGTCCGTGGAGAGCTGGGAGAGGTAGCCGGCGCCGCGGTGGACGCTGCCGTAGTAGGGCGCGTACGCCGCCACGTCGTCCCAGACCCGCTGGAGGGCGGGGGCGCTGGCCGCGTAGTCGAGGGCGGCGTAGGTGACCTCGCCGCCGGTGACCAGCGGGACGATGACATCCCTACCCAGAACGGGCAGCGGGGAACAAAGCGACTGGGCGGAGGCAGCGGTGGAGACAGACATGACGGAACTCCCGTGAGAGGCAAGCCGGAATCACCGTGCGAGCGCGCGGACGACCGCGGCTCCGGCACGGAGAAAAAGGAAAAGGGGATGCGGAGGCGGGGCTCTGCGGCCCTATCGCATTCGCTTGCTCACAGAAGACTCCTCGACGACCAGGACCCCTGGTGTACGAGGGGTCCGCGCTTGCCGTAGACCTCGCTGCCTACGGCCTGGTCTTCACCCGGGGCACCCCGCCACGGACGGAGGGTTGCCGGACAGTCGGCCGGGGCCTCATGACTGTCACTCATGACCTGGCAAGAAACGTAGATGAAGTGATCGCGGACGCGCAACTCCTGTCCGGATGACGGGACACCCGCAGGGGCCCACGCCGGCTGGGCACCGCCGAGAGGGCCGTGTACGGCTGATCGCCGTTGCAGCGGCGGAAGAGTTTCCTCCTTCTCCGCCGCAACGGCGATCAGCCACGACGGCGGCGCCCGGCGGCGCCGAGCCCCGCCTCAGCCCGCCGACCGCGCCGCCTACCTGTTCGTCGCCGCCGCCCAGCGCTCCAGCGCCCGCTTGGCCGAGCCCGAGTCGATCGACTCCGCCGCCTTGTCCATGCCCGCCCGGAGCTGCTCGGCGAGCGTCCCCGTGCCGGGGTCCAGGGCCACCAGGGCCGCCGCCGAATTGAGCAGCACCGCGTCCCGTACCGGCCCTTGCTCGCCGTCCAGCAGCCTGCGGGCGACCTCCGCGTTGTACGACGGGTCACCGCCCCGCAGCGCCTCCACGGGGACCAGGTCGATGCCGACGTCACGGGGGTCGAAGGTCTCCTCCGCGACCTTGCCGTCGCGGACGATCCAGACATGGGACGCGGCGGTCGTCGTCAGCTCGTCGAGGCCGTCGTCGCCGCGGAAGACCAGGGAGGAGTTGCCGCGCTCCGCGAAGACGCCCGCGACCACGGGGGCCATGCGCGGGTCCGCGACGCCGACCGCCTGGGCCCGGACCTTCGCGGGGTTGGTCAGCGGGCCGAGGATGTTGAAGACCGTGCGGATGCCCAACTGGCCGCGTGCGGCGCCCGCGTGACGCAGCGCCGGATGGAACTTGATGGCGAAGCAGAAGGTGATGCCCGCCTCCTCGGCGACCTCGGCGACCCGCTGCGGGGTCAGGTCGAGATTGACGCCCAGCTTCTCCAGGACGTCCGAGGCCCCGGACGCGGAGGAGGCCGCGCGGTTGCCGTGCTTGACGACCTTCGCCCCGGTGCCGGCCACCACCAGCGCCGACATCGTGGAGATGTTCACCGTCTTCGCGCCGTCACCGCCGGTCCCGACGACGTCGACGGTGCGGCCCGGCACCTCGATGACGTTGGCGTGCTCGTACATCGTGCGGACGAGGCCGTTGATCTCCTCGACCGTCTCGCCCTTGGCGCGCAGGGCGACGACGAAGCCCGCGATCTGGGCGTCGGTCGCCTGGCCGCGCATGATCTGGTCCATCGCCCAGGCCGTCGCGTCGGCGCTCTGGTCCTTGCCGTACAGCAGGGCGTTCAGTACCCCGGGCCAGGAACGGCCCGCCGCGATGTCGCCTCCAGCGGGGGTCACAGCGCTCATAAGGCCGCTCCTGATCGTCGTACGCGAAATGAAGGTCTCACCGCCTACCCTATCCAGCTCCGGGCACCGCGAAGGGCCCCCGTCCGGTGTACGGACGAGGGCCCTTCGGCTGTGGCGTGGCGACGCGGTGGATCAGTGGTGGCCGTGGCCGCTCGTGATCTCCTTGTACTCCTCGACGGTCGGCTTCGGGATCTGGTTGTCCTCGCCGTAGTAGGCGTTGCTCAGCTTGGCGCGGAGCTTCTCGGACCCCTTGATCTTGCGTTCGACACCGTTCTCGTCGACCGCCGGGCCGACCTGGGCCGGCTCGTACTGGTGGTGCGCCGTGAGGGTGTGCAGCTGCTCCTGCGAGAGCGGCTCGTGGACCTCGATGAACTCACCGTGCGGCAGCCGCTTGATGATGCCGGTCTCGCGACCGTGCAGCACCTTCTCGCGGTCCCGGCGCTGCAGGCCGAGGCAGATCCGCTTGGTGACGATGAACGCGATCACCGGTCCGGCGAAGAAGAAGATCCGGACGAACCAGGTCACGTCGTTGATCGACAGGTGGAAGTGGGTGGCGATGAGGTCGTTGCCACCACCGATCAGGCCGATCATGTACACGGTCACCCAGGCGACGCCGAACCCGGTACGGGTCGGGGCGTTGCGCGGGCGGTCCAGGATGTGGTGCTCGCTCTTGTCCCCGGTGACCCAGGACTCGATGAACGGGTAGAGCGCGATCGCGCCCAGCACCAGCCCGAACAGGACCAGCGGGATGAAGACGCCCAGGACCAGGGTGTGGCCCCAGAAGTTGATCTCCCAGCCGGGCATGTAACGGATCAGACCCTCGGCGAAGCCCATGTACCAGTCGGGCTGGGCGCCGGTGGACACCTGGTCCGGACGGTAGGGGCCCATGGCCCAGATCGGGTTGATCTGGGTGGTCGCCGCGATGGCCGCGATGACACCGAAGACCAGGAAGAAGAAGCCTCCGGCCTTGGCCATGTAGACCGGCAGCAGCGGCATGCCGACGACGTTCTTCTCGGACTTTCCGGGACCCGCGAACTGCGTGTGCTTGTGGTAGAAGACCAGGATCAGGTGGCCCACCACCAGGCCGAGCATGATGCCCGGCAGCAGCAGGATGTGGATCGAGTAGAACCGGGCGACGAAGTCGTGGCCGGGGAACTGCCCGCCGAAGAGGAAGAACGAGATGTACGTGCCGACGATCGGCATGGACAGGATCGCGCCCTCGGTGAAGCGGACACCGGTGCCGGAGAGCAGGTCGTCCGGGAGCGAGTAACCGGTGAAGCCGGTGAACATGCCCAGGACGAACAGCAGGAAGCCGAACAGCCAGTTGATCTCACGCGGCTTGCGGAACGCGCCGGTGAAGAACACGCGCATCATGTGCACGAACATGCCGGCGAGGAAGATCAGCGCGGCCCAGTGGTGGATCTGCCGGATGAGCAGACCACCGCGCACGTCGAAGGAGATGTGCAGGGTCGAGTTGAACGCCTCGGACATCATCTGTCCCTGGAGCGGGACGTAGCTGCCGTGGTACACCACCTCGTTCATCGACGGGTGGAAGAACAGCGTCAGATACACACCCGTGAGGATGATGATGATGAAGCTGTACAGGCACACTTCGCCCAACATGAACGACCAGTGGTCGGGGAAGATCTTGCGCATGTTGGACTTGGCGAGGGAGTAGATCCCGAGCCGTCCGTCGGCCCAGTCGGCGACACGCTCGCCGGCCGGCGCCGTCCCGCGTTCGCGGGACTCGGTGTTCTCTGTAGTGCTCATCCGCGCTCCCAGAAGGCAGGCCCGACGGGCTCCTCGAAGTCGCCGAGCGCCTGGAGGTAGCCCTCCTCGCTCACGCCGATGCGCAGCTGCGGCAGGGCGTGACCGGCCGGGCCGAAGATCACTCGGGCTCCGTCGGAGAGGTCGAAGGTGGACTGGTGGCACGGGCAGAGCACGTGGTGGGTCTGCTGCTCGTACAGCGAGATCGGGCAGCCCACGTGGGTGCAGATCTTCGAGTAGGCGACGATCCCCTCGTGCGACCACTCCAGCTCGCGCTTGTCCTTGATGTTGTCCGGCTGCAGCCGGATGATCATCAGGGCCGCCTTCGCCATCACGTTCTGGAAGTCCTCCTGGGACTCCTCGACGCCCTCGGGCTTGGCGAAGGTCAGCGAGCCGACGGCGACGTCGGAGGGACGCAGCGGCTCGTTGGTGTTCATGTTGACGAGCAGCTTGCCCTTCGACCACGCCGTGTGGCGCAGCGAGGTGCCGGGCAGCGGGCCGAGGTCGCGCAGCAGCACGACGCCGGAGAGCGGGACCAGGGTCAGCGCGCCGAACATGGTGGTGCGGATCAGCTTGCGCCGGCCGATCGCCGACTCCTTGGCACCCTGCTTGAAGTCGGCCAGGACCTTGGCCTTGACCTCCGGCGGGGCCGAGATGGCGTGCCGCTCGTCGGCGACCTCCACGTCGGACATCAGGGTGCGGGCCCAGTGGACCGCGCCCGCGCCGATGCAGAACAGCGCCGCACCGAGGGTCAGGCCCAGAGCGAAGTTCAGCGCGCTGATGTGACCGATCGGGAAGACGAAGATCGACTTGTCTTTCGGGATCGTCACATAGGAGGCGATGAAGCCGACCGTGGCCAGCATCGACACCGTGAACAGCATGGCCACGACGCGCTCGGACCGCTTGGCGGCCCGCTCGTCGATGTCCTGGATCCGGTGCTCGTGGGGCGGCAGACCGGGATCCGTGAACGGGTCCTTCTCGTCCGCGACGCTCACGGCGCCGTGCGTGTGGTCCTGCTCAGCGGGCAGGTTCTCTTCTGGAATGTCTTGGCTACTCATGACTTCTTGGCCTTTGCGGTCCGAGCGGCGACCCAGACGGCGACCGCGATCAGTGCACCGAGACCGAAGATCCACGCGAACAGACCCTCGCTGACCGGCCCGAGGCCGCCCAGGTCGAGACCGCCGGGGTTCTCCGTGTTGCTGCTGTTGACCGCGTTCAGGTACGCGATGATGTCCTTCTTGTTCTTCTCCGTCAGCGTGGTGTCGGGGAAGGACGGCATGTTCTGCGGGCCCGTCTGCATGGCCTCGTAGATGTGCTTCGGGTCGACGCCCTCAAGGCTCGGCGCGAACTTGCCCTTGGTCAGCGCACCGCCCGAGCCCACGAAGTTGTGGCACTGCGCGCAGTTGGTGCGGAAGAGCTCGCCACCCTTGGCGATGTCGGCACCGTCCGGGCCGTACTGCTCCGAGGTGGGGACCTCGGGACCGGCGCCCAGCGAGGCGATGTACGCCGCGAGCTGGTCGATCTGGGCCTGGGTGTAGATGTTCTTCTTCGCGACGACCTGCGGGCCCTGCGAGGTGGCGGCCGGCATACGGCCGGTGCCGACCTGGAAGTCGACGGCCGCGGCGCCCACGCCCACCAGGCTGGGGCCGTCGGACGAGCCCTGACCGCCGGTGCCGTGGCAGCTGGCGCAGCCGACCGAGTAGAGCTTCTTGCCCTCCTCGATGGTCAGGGACTGAGATGTTTCATCGGCCTGCGCCTTGCCCGCGGGTGCGAACGCGGCGTACAGCCCCCCTGTGCATGCCAGCGCGAGGAGTAGGACGACGACCGCCGCCAGCGGATGGCGTCGTCGTGCGGAGAGCTTTTTCACGGATTACCCCGGTGTCAGGATCTTCTGCGTCGATGCTTCTGGAAAGTGCGCTTCTACGGCGCGTGGTGCCGGCCCGGCTACTTGATCAGATAGATCGTGGCGAAGAGGCCGATCCAGACGACGTCGACGAAGTGCCAGTAGTAGGACACGACGATGGCCGCGGTCGCCTGCTCGTGCGTGAACCTCTTCGCCGCGTAGGTGCGCCCCAGGACGAACAGGAAGGCGATGAGACCGCCCGTCACGTGCATGCCGTGGAAGCCGGTGGTCAGGTAGAACACCGAACCGTACGGGTCGGAGGAGAGGGAGATCCCGTCCTCCCTGACCAGGTTCGTGTACTCGTAGATCTGACCGCCGATGAAGATCGCACCCATGATGAAGGTGACGATGAACCAGCCCCGGAGCTTCTTCACGTCCCCGCGCTCGGCGGCGAACACGCCGAGCTGGCAGGTGAGGGAGGAGAGCACCAGGATCGTGGTGTTGGTCGCGGCGAACGGAAGATTGAGATGGCTCGCCATCTCCTTCCAGTGAGCCTCGCCGGTCACCGATCGCAGGGTGAAGTACATCGCGAAGAGGGCCGCGAAGAACATCAGCTCGGAACTCAGCCAGATGATGGTTCCGACGCTGGTGAGGTTCGGCCTGTTGACCGACGGGTGCGCGTGCCCGGTTTCTACTGTCGTTGCTGTCGCCACGACCGACATTATGTCGGTCGCTTATCTCGCGCTCACTCCGGGGGGTGCCGTTCGGGGTGTCCGCAGCGTGTGTACTGCCCGGATGGCCCATCGAAGCGGTGTTCCAACAGGTGTTGACGAGGTGTTCAGGGGAGTAGCATCCGGCGCATCGGTCCTGTCCGTACGACGCTGACGTCTCGGAGGAACAATGCAGCCGACCGCCACGGTGCTGGTCTACAGCGACGACTCCAACACCCGCGAGCAGGTACGGCTGGCCGCCGGCCGGCGGCCGGCTCCCGATGTGCCGTTCGTCGAGTTCGTGGAGTGCGCGACGCCCGAGGCGGTCGTCGCCGAGCTGGACAAGGGCGGGATCGACGTGTGCGTCCTGGACGGCGAGGCGGTGCCGCTGGGGGGCATGGGGTTGTGCCGGCAGATCAAGGACGAGGTGTTCAACTGCCCGCCGGCGCTGGTGCTGATCGGGCGGCCGCAGGATGCGTGGCTGGCCACGTGGAGCCGGGCGGACGCGGCTGTGACGCTGCCTGTGGAGCCGGTGGAGTTCGCCTCGGCTCTTGCTTCGCTGTTGCGGCAGAAGAGGCTGCTGAGCGCCTAGTGGGGCGGGGCGCGGGCTGAGTGCGCGAGTGCGGGCCGTGTGTGGCTGGTCGCGCAGTTCCCCGCGCCCCTTACGGGGCGCTTGCCGCTGGGGGCGTTTCAAAATGCGGCCGGCTGCACTCTCGCCGCGTCCTCCGGCTTCGGGCCGTCCGGGGTGCCGTTGGTGAGGGCGCTGCCCTTGCGCCAGTCCTTCCAGGCGATGTTCCAGTCGCCGAAGCCGTTGCCGAAGTTCTCCATCTCCTTGCCGTTGGAGTTGACGACCTTCACCAGGTCACCCGGGTGGAAGGTGTCGAAGAACCACTCGGCGTTCGAGGTGTTCATGCCGGTGCAGCCGTGACTGACGTTCTCGTAGCCCTGGGAGCCCACCGACCAGGGCGCGGCGTGGACGTACTCGCCCGACCAGGTCACCCGGGTGGCGTAGTAGACCGGCAGGTCGTACGAGTCCGAGGTGCCCTCGGCGATGCCGACCGTGGTGCCGCGCATGCGTACGAAGTACTGCTTCTCCAGGACGACCTTGACGCCGTTGCGGGTCTCGTAGCCCGTCTTGCCGGTCGTGACGGGGATCTGGTTGATCTCCTTGTCGTTCTTGTAGACCGTCAGCTGGTGGGCGGCGGCGTCCGTGATGGCGAGGAGCTTGTCGCCGATGGTGAGGTTGAGGGGCTTGGCCGCGCCTCCCCACAGGCGGTCGCTGATCCTGACGCCGTCCAGGTTGCTGTGCACCTGGACGGTGGCGTGGGCGGGCCAGTAGTCCTTGGGCCGGTAGTGGAGTTCCTTGTCGCTCACCCAGTACCAGGAGCCCTGCACGGCCGGGACGGAGTCGACCCTGAGGGCGCGCTCGACGATGGCGCGCTGGGCCTTGTCCTTGATCTCGTGGTCGAGTTGGGCGGTGACCGGCTGGCCCACGCCGTACTCGCCCGCCTTCGGGCCGAAGGTGACCTTCAGCCGCTGCCGGGTGGTGGGCACGCTGGTGTCGAAGGTGAGGACCTTGCGGCCCTGCGCGCCGTCCTCGTCCTCGGTACTGATCTGGACCGTGTAATGGGCGTTGGCGGCCAGCGGGGAGGTGCTGTGCCAGCGGTGGCCGTCGGCGTCGAGTTCGCCCGCCACACGGCGACCGGTGGCGTCCTCGGCCGTGACGTCCGTGATGCGGTCCTCGTCGCTCTTGGCGACGACCTCCAGGGGCTTGTCGGGGTCGGCCCGCTTCCCCGCACCGGTGGGGGTGTTGAAGGAGATCTGGTCCGCCGCGTCGTACGGCTTGTCCGCGAGGGGGTTGCCGTCCGAACCGCAGGCGGTGACGCCCACACCGAGGGCGATCACCAGCAGGGTGCAGCTGACGACGGTACGGGCGCACGGAGAGTGACTCATATTGTCACACTATGAGATGTTTTCCGGACCGGCGCGGCAGGTAGTCCGGACGGGGGACGGACAGTGCGCCGAAGGCGGGAGCGGGCCGGAAACGGCGGGAGCCCGGACCCTCCTGACAGAGGGTCCGGGCTCCCGGTGCGCTCGGCGCGTGCTTACTGGGTGCGGTTCTCACCGTGGTAGTACTCGAACACCCAGCCGAAGAGACCGATCATGATGATGGGCGCCGCGAAGTACAGCAGCCACCAGCCGACGGCGACACCGAGGAAGGCCAGCGCGCCACCGACGCCGAGGGCGAGCGGCTGCCAGCTGTGCGGGCTGAAGAAGCCGATCTCACCGGCGTCGTCCGCGACGTCGGCTTCCTTGTTGTCCTGAGCACCGGCGTCCACCCGGGAGGCCGTGAAGGTCAGGTAGAAGCCGATCATGAGGCACAGGCCGAAGGCCATGAAGAGCGCCGTGGTACCGGCAGCCTCCTTCGACCACACGCCATAGACACCGGCCATGGCGAGGACGAAGACGCTCAGCCACACGAACATCCAGCCCTGGATCTTCACTTGCCGGCCTCCTTGCTGCCCGTGACAGCGGCGACGGCGTGGCCGTGCTCCAGCTGCTCCAGGGCGGCGATCTCAGGGTGGTGCAGGTCGAAGGCCGGGGATTCGCTGCGGATCCGCGGCAGGGTGACGAAGTTGTGCCGCGGGGGCGGGCAGGAGGTCGCCCACTCCAGCGAACGGCCGTAGCCCCACGGGTCGTCGACGCCGACCGGCTTGCCGTACTTGGCCGTCTTCCACACGTTGTAGAGGAACGGCAGGATCGACAGGCCGAGCAGGAAGGAGCTGATCGTCGAGATCGTGTTCAGGGTGGTGAAGCCGTCGGCCGCCAGGTAGTCGGCGTAACGACGCGGCATGCCCTCGGCGCCCAGCCAGTGCTGCACCAGGAACGTGCCGTGGAAGCCGATGAACAGCGTCCAGAAGGTGATCTTGCCGAGCCGCTCGTCGAGCATCTTGCCCGTCATCTTCGGCCACCAGAAGTGGAAGCCGGAGAACATCGCGAAGACGACCGTGCCGAACACCACGTAGTGGAAGTGGGCCACCACGAAGTACGAGTCGGAGACGTGGAAGTCCATCGGCGGCGAGGCCAGGATGACACCGGTCAGACCACCGAAGGTGAAGGTGATCAGGAAGCCGGTGGCCCAGAGCATCGGTGTCTCGAAGGACAGCGATCCCTTCCACATGGTGCCGATCCAGTTGAAGAACTTCACACCGGTCGGGACCGCGATCAGGAAGGTCATGAAGGAGAAGAACGGGAGGAGCACGCCTCCGGTGACGTACATGTGGTGGGCCCACACCGTCACGGACAGACCGGCGATCGAGATGGTGGCCGCGATCAGACCCATGTAGCCGAACATCGGCTTGCGGGAGAAGACCGGGATGACCTCGGAGATGATGCCGAAGAACGGCAGCGCGATGATGTACACCTCTGGATGGCCGAAGAACCAGAAGAGGTGTTGCCAGAGCAGCGCTCCGCCGTTTGCAGCGTCGAAGACATGTGCCCCGAATTTCCGATCCGCCTCCAGCGCGAACAGCGCGGCGGCGAGGACGGGGAAGGCGAGCAGGACCAGCACGGCGGTCAGCAGCACGTTCCACACGAAGATCGGCATCCGGAACATGGTCATGCCGGGCGCACGCATGCAGATGATCGTGGTGATGAAGTTGACCGCACCGAGGATGGTGCCGAAGCCGGAGAAGGCCAGACCCATGATCCACATGTCGGCGCCGATGCCCGGCGAGCGGACCGCGTCCGACAGCGGCGAGTAGGCGAACCAGCCGAAGTCGGCCGCACCCTGCGGGGTGAGGAAGCCGCCGACCGCGATGGTCGAGCCGAACAGGTAGAGCCAGTAGGCGAACATGTTCAGCCGCGGGAAGGCCACGTCCGGAGCGCCGATCTGGAGCGGCATGATCCAGTTCGTGAAGCCGGCGAACAGCGGCGTCGCGAACATCAGCAGCATGATCGTGCCGTGCATCGTGAACGCCTGGTTGAACTGCTCGTTCGACATGATCTGCAGACCGGGGCGAGCGAGCTCGGCGCGCATCAGCAGCGCCATCACACCGCCGATCAGGAAGAACGCGAACGACGTGACCAGATACAGCGTTCCGATGGTCTTGTGGTCGGTGGTGGTGAGCCACTTGACGACCACGTTGCCGGGCTGCTTGCGCCTGACCGGCAGCTCATCTGCGTAAGAGCCTTCAGCTGCCGCGGCACCCTGGGGTTCGTTGAGGATGCTCACAGGTTGTTCGTCTCCCGGTTCTTCTCGTGGCTCGTCTGCGCGATGCCGGCGGGAATGTAACCGGTCTGCCCCTTCTTGGCGAGGTCCTTGAGGTGCTGCTGGTAACGCTCGGGCGAGACGACCTTCACGTTGAACAGCATCCGGGAGTGGTCGACGCCGCAGAGCTCGGCACACTTGCCGAGGAAGGTGCCCTCCTGGTTGGGAGTCACCTGGAACGCGTTGGTGTGGCCCGGGATGACGTCCATCTTCATCAGGAACGGCACCACCCAGAAGGAGTGGATGACGTCACGCGAGGTGAGGACGAAGCGGACGGTCTCGCCCTCAGGGAGCCAGAGCGTCGGACCGGGGTTGCCGGTCTGCGGGTTCTTCGTGCCGGGCGTACCGACGTCGTAGACACCGCCGGCGGCCGCCGGGAAGTCCTTCTTGAACCGGTCCGGAATGGCAGCCAGGTTCGCGTCGGTCTTCGCGTCGCCGGAGACACCGTCGACGGGCGTGATGTAGTTGAAGCCCCAGCTCCACTGGAAGCCGACCACGTTGACCGTGACGTCCGGCTTCTTGTCGGTGAGGCTGAGCAGCTTCGTCTCGTCGCGGGCCGTGAAGTAGAACAGCACCGAGACGATGATGAGCGGCACCACCGTGTACAGGGCCTCGATCGGCATGTTGTACCGGGTCTGGGCCGGGACCTCGATCTTGGTGCGGCTGCGCCGGTGGAAGATGGCGCTCCAGATGATCAGACCCCACACCAGCACGCCGACGGCGAGCGCGGCGGCCCAGGAGCCCTGCCACAGGGAGAGGATCCGCGGAGCCTCTTCCGTGGTCGGGGTGGGCATACCAAGGCGGGGGAAGTCCTTGTATGTGCAACCGGTAGCGGTCGCAAGGACCAGGCCCGCGGTCATTGCCTGCAGCAGCTTCCGCCGCATCGGGCGCCGCGGCGAGCGGTCGGAGCCGTTGGGACTCACGTAGCGCCTTCCCGAGAGTCTCGCCCGCGCGGTCGGCTGCGGCCTTCTCGCTGGTCGGTCGCCGCCCTGCGTCGGGCAGGGGTTTGGATGTTTATGCGGACCAAACCCTAGCCGACGCGATTCAGGGGGTCGCGGGGAGGGGGGCATACGCGCCGCGGGTCACTCCGTAGGGGTGGGAATGGGCGCCTAATAGCTCGGGTTGGTGGGGTTTGCGTTGCGGGTGCGGGTGCGTTGTGGCTTGTCGCGCCCGCGCGGCGGAGCCGCATATAGGTACAGCCCGCGCCCCTTGGTCGGCTGTCCTTAGGAGCGCTTTAACGTTGCCGTGTGTCCTACTTTGACGCTGCGTCCGCTGCCCCGCTCCATCCTGTTGCCCGCCAGGCGTTGTTGGCATCACTCGACGACGGGTGGGCCGATCCCTCTCGGCTGTACCGGGAGGGGCGAAAGGCTCGGATGCTGTTGGATGCCGCCCGGGAGGCGGCCGCCGAGGCCGTCGGCTGTCGGCCGGACGAGCTGACGTTCACTCCATCGGGCACGAAGGCCGTCCACACGGGCGTCGCCGGGGCGTTGGCCGGTCGTCGTCGCGTCGGACGTCACCTGATCGTGTCAGCCGTCGAACACTCCTCGGTACTCCATTCGGCCGAGGTGTTCGAGGCGGAGGGCGGACAGGTGACCCGGGTGGCGGTGGAGCGGACGGGAGCCGTGGAGGTGGAGTCGTACGCCTCCGCTCTCCGCCCCGACACCGCGCTCGCGTGCCTCCAGTCGGCCAACCACGAAGTGGGCACCGTGCAGCCGGTGGCGGCGGTGGCCGAGGTGTGCCGGGCGGCCGGGGTGCCGTTGCTGGTGGACGCGGCGCAGTCGCTGGGGTGGGGGCGGGTCGAGGGCGACTGGTCGTTGCTGACGGCGAGCGCGCACAAATGGGGCGGGCCGAGCGGGGTCGGGCTGCTGGTCGTACGCAAGGGGGTCCGGTTCGCCGCCCAAGGAGCCGTCGACGAGCGGGAGTCGGGCCGGGCGCCCGGCTTCGAGAACCTGCCGGCGATCGTCGCGGCCGCCGCGTCGCTGCGGGCCGTACGGGCGGAGGCCGAGCAGGAGGCCGTACGGCTACGGGAACTGACGGCGCGGATCCGGGCGCGGGTACCGGAGTCGGTACCGGACGTGGAGGTGGTGGGCGAGGCGGAGCTGCGGCTGCCCGGGATCGTCACCTTCTCCTGTCTCTATGTCGACGGGGAGACACTGCTCCACGAGCTCGACCGGGAGGGCTTCTCCGTGTCGTCCGGATCGTCCTGCACGAGCAGCACCCTGACGCCGAGCCATGTGCTCAAGGCGATGGGAGTGCTGAGCGAGGGGAACGTACGGGTGTCCCTGCCGACGGGGGCGACGGAGGCGGATGTCGACCGTTTCCTGGAGGTGCTGCCGGGGGTGGTGGCCACGGTGCGGGAGAAGCTGGGCGCCCCGATGCCGACAACGGCGGTCCGGTCCGAGGTGACGGTCGTCGACTCGCTCGGGAAGCGGTGCCCGATCCCGGTCATCGAGTTGGCGAAGGTCATCGGCACCGTGCCGGTGGGCGGCACGGTCCGGGTCCTGTCGGACGACGAGGCGGCACGCCTGGACATCCCTGCGTGGTGCGAGATGCGGGGCCAGGAGTACCTGGGTGCAGAGAAGGAAGAGAAGGGAACGGCGTACTTGGTCCGCCGGGTCAGCTGAGCGCCCCCTTCGGGGGCGCGGGGCTGTGTCGATCTGCGGCTGCCGCCGCGTGGGCGCGACCAGCCCCCACGCAGCCGCACCCGAAACTCAGACCAGATAACCCCGAACCTCTTCGGCGGCCTCGTCCCCGTACGCCTTGGTGAACCGCTCCATGAAGTGCCCCCGCCGCAGCTGGTACTCCTGCGTCCCCACCGTCTCGATGACGAGCGTCGCCAGCATGCAGCCCACCTGAGCCGCCCGCTCCAGCGAGACCCCCCACGCGAGCCCGGACAGGAACCCGGCGCGGAACGCGTCGCCGACACCCGTCGGGTCGGCCTTGCGCTCCTCGTCGGGGCAGCCGACCTCGATGGTCTCCTCGCCGACCCGCTCGATGCGGACCCCGCGCGCGCCGAGCGTCGTGACCCGGTGGCCGACCTTCGCGAGGATCTCCTCGTCGCTCCAGCCGGTCTTCGTCTCGATGAGCCCCTTCTCGTACTCGTTCGAGAAGAGGTACGTCGCGCCCTCCAGCAGTATCCGGATCTCGTCGCCGTTCATCCGGGCGATCTGCTGGGAGAAGTCGGCGGCGAAGGGGATGGACCGGGTCCGGCACTCCTCCGTGTGGCGGAGCATGCCCTCCGGGTCGTCCGCGCCGATCAGGACCAGGTCGAGGCCGCCCACCCGGTCGGCCACCGTCTTCAGCTCGATCAGCCGGGCCTCGCTCATCGCACCCGTGTAGAAGGAGCCGATCTGGTTGTGGTCGGCGTCGGTCGTGCACACGAAACGCGCGGTGTGCAGGGTCTCGGAGATGCGGACGGAGTCCGTGTCGACGCCGTGCCGGTCGAGCCAGGCCCGGTACTCGTCGAAGTCGAAGCCCGCCGCGCCGACCAGGATCGGCCGGGTGCCGAGCTGTCCCATGCCGAACGCGATGTTCGCGCCGACGCCGCCCCGTCGTACGTCCAGGTTGTCGACCAGGAAGGACAGCGAGACCGTGTGCAGCTGGTCCGCGACCAGCTGGTCGGCGAAGCGGCCGGGGAAGGTCATGAGGTGATCGGTGGCGATGGAGCCGGTGACTGCGATGCGCACGGCTGGGACTCTCCTGAGGGGGAGGCGTGATTGACAGTTAACGCTACCGGGTCGGCGGGGGCACCCTGAAGGTGCCAAAACTACCCGATAGTAGATCTTTCTTCGCGGCGCCCGACGTGCTTACGGTTCCGTCATGACGAACCTCAAGGTCAACGCCCCCGCTCCGGCCGACCTCGACGGCGACCTCGCGTCGCTGCGCGGGGACTGCGCCCGGATGGCTCCGCACTGGACGGTTCCTGATCACAGCGATGCCCGTCCCGTGCCGCCGTCACTCATCCACGGGGTGACCGTGCCGAAGAAGTCCGCCAGGCTGCTGGACGCGATGTCCGACTACGGCGACTGAGTCTCGCCCGGCGCGTTCCCAGGGAACCGCGCGCTCCCCTCCCGCGTCCCATCGCCGTCCCCCGTGAAGGGGAGGCGGGATACGACACGGCAAGGAGCGATGCGGTGAAGACCGAGCGACCCGAGAACGACGACGACGCGGCCGCGGGCGGCACCGGGGAGTCCCCCGAGGCCCGGCAGGCCACGGAGTCGCCGAAGACTGCGGAAACGGCCGAGGCCGCGGAGGCCGACGCACAGGCCGCCGCGGAGCCCGTCGCGGAGTCCGCCGAGGGCGCCGTGGAAGAGGTTCCGGAGCCGGAGGAGGCGCCCGCCCCGGAAGTGGCCGCCGAGCCGGAGGACGCCGCCGAGCCCGATGCGGCTCCCGAGCCGGAGGAGGCCCCCGAGCCGGACGTGGCCCCTGCCGCCGAGGCCCCCGACGCTCCCCCTGCGCCCGAGACGCCCGAGGCCGAAGCCGCGGCCGACATCGAAGCCGGGGTCGATGACCTCGCCACCCGCCGCCGCTCCCCCGCCCTCGTCATCGCCTCCGTGGCCGCAGCCGTCCTCCTGATCGGCGGCGGCGGTGCCTTCCTCGCCGCGAACACCGGATCCGGATCCGGATCCGGCGGTACGGACACAGGCGCGTCCGGCGGTGCCACGCCCCCGCCCCTCGCCCTGGACGGCTACTCCTCCGGCGGCAACGGCATAGCCCCGGGCGAGCCCGACCCCTACGGCGTGACCTACAAGGCGAGCGGGACGCTTCCCGCCGGCCCCGGCTCGGCCACCGTGTACCAGCCCTCCGGTGAGGTCTCCAAGGACCGGGTCGCCGCGCTGGCGAAGGCGCTCGGGGTCGAGGGGACCCCGGTGGCCGAGGGCCAGGTCTGGAAGGTCGGCACCGACAACGACGGCTCCGGCGGGAGTCTCCAGGTGAACCGGGCCGCCCCGGGCATCTGGACGTACAGCCGCTACGCCCCGGGCACCGACAACTGCAAGAGGGGCCTGTTGTGCGCGCAGGACCCGGTGGCGCCGGCCGGTGACCCGTTGAGCGTCGCCGACGCCGAGAAGGCGGCGGCGCCGGTGCTGAAGGCGCTCGGCCAGGACGCCGCGAAGCTCGACGCGAGCCAGGTCATGGGCGCCCAGCGGGTGGTGAACGCCGATCCGGTGGTCGGCGGGCTGCCGACGTACGGCTGGACGACCGGGCTGACCGTCAGCAAGCAGGGCGAGGTGGTCGGCGGCAACGGGATGCTCGCGACGCCGGCGAAGGGCGACACGTATCCGGTGCTGAGCGCCGCGAAGACGCTGGGCCTGATGAACGCGGCGCCGCGCTCCGACCACCGGATGGGCGTCGGCGGCTGTGCCAGTCCCGTACCGCTGAAGGACCGGCTGGAGCAGCCGTGCGCCGCTTCGACGCCGTCCGCGTCCTCGGCCGTGATCGAGAAGGCGGTGTTCGGCCTTGCCGCGCAGTCCGTCGCCGGCCGGCAGGCGCTGGTGCCGTCCTGGCTGTTCCAGGTGCGCGGGGCGGCGGACGCGTACACCGTCACCTATCCGGCGGTGGACCCGGCGTACCTGGTCTCCGCCTCCTCGCCGACGCCCTCGGCGAGCGCCGGCGCCTCGGCGGGGAGCACGAAGGACGTGAAGGTGGACGGGTACAGGGTCGACGGCCGTGATCTGATCGTCGCCTTCACCGGCGGGGTGTGCGCCGACTACAAGGCCACGGCGGACGAGAGCGCGGAGCAGGTGGTGGTGAAGGTGACCGCGACGCCCTGGCCGGACAAGATCTGCGTCATGATCGCCAAGCAGTACCACCGGACGGTGCATCTGGACGCGCCGCTGGACGGCCGGAAGGTGGTCGGGACGGACGGCAGGGCCCTCCTGGGGGGGGTGCCCCTGACCCCGCAGGGGGGCGGACCCCCCAGGAGGGCGGGGGCCCCTCCGGGTGGGGGCCCCCCGCCTTCGTTCCGTTGTACCTGTCGGCTCAGCTGAAGGAGTCGCCGCAGGCGCAGGAACCGGTCGCGTTCGGGTTGTCGATCGTGAAGCCCTGCTTCTCGATGGTGTCGACGAAGTCGATCGACGCGCCGCCCAGGTACGGGGCGCTCATGCGGTCGGTGACGACCTTGACACCGCCGAAGTCCTTGACGACGTCGCCGTCGAGGGAACGCTCGTCGAAGAAGAGCTGGTAGCGCAGGCCGGAGCAGCCACCGGGCTGGACGGCGACACGCAGGGCGAGGTCGTCACGGCCTTCCTGGTCCAGCAGGGCCTTGACCTTGGCCGCGGCGGCGTCGCTCAGAACGATGCCGTCGGTGGCGGTGCTGGTCTCGTCCGATACGGACATCTACATCTCTCCCGGGTTGTACGGAGACTGCTTGCCGACGAGTGCAACCGGCGGGTCCGCTGATTCATTCCGGCCCGGCACACGCGTTCTCGCGTTTTTCCTACGTCTTCATGCTCGCACACGCCCGAAGTCACGCACAGCGGTCGCCGACGTCACCCACGGCGACCTGCACACGGGGCGACCACCCCGCGTCCACCCGCCGGCCACTCTCCCGTTCGGCGCCGGGATTCATGTCACATCGACGCTATGGCCATCGTCAAAGTGACGTGAAGCAGTTATGATAGATAGCGTCAGAACGACGAAAAGTAGAAAGGGTGCGTGTCGTGACCACCGCCCAGACCACGGAGCTCGACGTACAGCCGACTCCGCTCGCCCTGCTGCTGCTCGGCCGTGAGGCCGACCCGAAGAGCGAGCGGGGCGTCGAATGTCCCGGCGACCTGCCCTCCCCGTCCGACCCGGACCTCGTCGCGCGGGCCCGCGCGGCCAAGGAGAAGCTCGGCGACAAGGTCTTCGTGCTCGGCCACCACTACCAGCGCGACGAGGTCATCCAGTTCGCCGATGTCACGGGCGACTCCTTCAAGCTGGCCCGGGACGCGGCCGCCCGCCCGGAGGCCGAGTACATCGTGTTCTGCGGTGTGCACTTCATGGCCGAGTCCGCCGACATCCTGACCTCGGACGACCAGAAGGTGGTCCTTCCCGACCTCGCGGCCGGCTGCTCCATGGCCGACATGGCGACGGCCGAGCAGGTCGCCGAGTGCTGGGACGTGCTGACCGAGGCCGGGATAGCCGAGCAGGTGGTGCCCGTCTCGTACATGAACTCGTCCGCGGACATCAAGGCGTTCACGGGCAAGCACGGCGGCACCATCTGCACCTCGTCGAACGCGCAGCGCGCCCTGGAGTGGGCCTTCGAGCAGGGCGAGAAGGTCCTGTTCCTCCCTGACCAGCACCTGGGCCGCAACACCGCCGTCCGGGACATGGGCATGTCCCTGGACGACTGCGTCCTCTACAACCCCCACAAGCCCAACGGCGGCCTCACCGCGGAGCAGTTGCGCGACGCCAAGATGATCCTGTGGCGCGGCCACTGCTCGGTCCACGGCCGCTTCTCGCTGGACTCGGTGAACGACGTCCGCGAGCGCATCCCCGGCGTGAACGTCCTCGTCCACCCCGAGTGCAGGCACGAGGTCGTGTCGGCGGCGGACTACGTCGGTTCGACGGAGTACATCATCAAGGCCCTGGAGGCCGCCCCGGCCGGCTCCAAGTGGGCGATCGGCACGGAGCTGAACCTGGTCCGCCGCCTGGCGAACCGGTTCGCCTCCGAGGACAAGGAGATCGTCTTCCTCGACAAGACGGTCTGCTTCTGCTCCACCATGAACCGCATCGACCTCCCCCATCTGGTCTGGACCCTGGAGTCGCTGGCCGAGGGCAACCTGGTCAACCGCATCGAGGTCGACAAGGAGACGGAGGCGTTCGCCAAGCTGGCCCTGGAGCGGATGCTGGCGCTGCCGTAGCCGTAGCCGTACGGCCCGTGTGTCACCCCGAGTCGACCGCTTTGCGCTCGGGGTGCGCCGGGTCGAGCGTGAAGATCGTGCCGTCTGAGGTCGACAGGACCAGGGCGCCGCGGTTGAACCAGACGGTCGGCAGCAGGCCGCTGTTGCCGAGTACCTCGGCGCGGGCGGAGGACTCCCACAGGACGGTGCCCTTCGCCGCGTCGAGCGCGACCACCCGTCCGCTCATGCCTGCCATGTACACCGTGCGCCCCTGCGCGTCCACCGAGGCCTGGCCCGGCGACTCCAGGGTGGTGTGGCTGTTCCACAGCCGGGCGCCCGTCGTCGGGGAGAAGGCGGTGACCAGGCCGCTGGAGGTGGCGAGGTAGAGCGTGCCGTGGGCCAGGGTGGGCAGCCCGCCCCGGTAGTGCTCGGGCAGTTTTGTCACGGTGATCGTGCCGGCGTCGGGGTCGACGCGGACGATGCGGGTGTAGATCAGGTCGGGGCCGTTGTCGACGTCCTGGTCGTCCGACTCCAGGAAGAGCAGCTGTCCGGAGAGCGTGCCGACGAAACTGCCCGTCCGGGCGGGCGAGTTCAGGGTGCGGGCCGATCCGGTGCCGGGGTCGATGACGAAGAACTTCGTGGCGTTCGAGCCGTCCTGGTCGCTGCACTCCACGTAGGGGTAGCCGTCCGCGGCGAGCGGCGAGCAGAGGTAGCCGGCGGGCACCGGCACGGTCCCGCGCACGGTGCCGTCCGACGCCGAGCGGACGGTGACCGTGGAGCCGTCGCCCTCCTGGGTCAGGGTCACCCCGTCCCCGTAGGCCGAGCCCAGGCTGTCGGTGCGTACCGCGTGGGACCACACCTCGGTGCCGCCCGCGGCGTCGAGCGCGAGGACGGACTGGGCCTTTCCCAGGCCGCCGCCGTCGGTGATCTGGAGTTCGACGAGGACCAGGCCGCCGTCCACGCCGAGGACGGTCGTGATGAAGCGGTCGGCCGGTACGCCCGCGGGCGCTATGCCGGAGCGCCAGAGGGTCCGGCCGGTGGTGGCGTCGACCCGGGTCGGGAGCAGGGAGGTGCCGCCGCAGTAGACGGATGAGCCGTCCGACACGCAGGAGGGCGAGGTGTCGCCCTCGTAGCCCGGTGCCTTCTTCACCCCGTGCTCGGCGGTCGCGGACACCGTTGTCTGCCAGGGCTTCCAGCCGGTGGGGAGGGTGCCCCAGCGGGATCCGGGGGACGCCGAGGAGCCGGTGCGTGCCTCGCTGTCGCCGTTCCAGGGGCCCAGCAGGGAGTAGCCGGTCAGGGCCAGGGCGGTCACCACGGCCGCGGCCAGCAGCAGGCGGGGGGTGCGCCGACGGGGGCGGCGGCCGGTGACCGGCGGGGTGGTGACTTGGGGGGCCGGGGCATGGCCGGGCCGCGCGGAGGGCAGGCGCAGGGTCATCGTCTGCGGTTCGGCGGACTCCGGCTCCGGCAGGGCCGCCGCGAACTCCCGGGCCAGGTCGTCGAGTCCGGGCCGGTCGGCGGGGTCCTTGGCCAGGCAGCGCTCCAGGACCGTGCGCAGCGGGCCGGTGACCCCGTCCAGGACGGGCTGGTTGTGGACCACCCGGTAGCCGGTCAGATAGGGGCTGTCGGCGTCGAAGGGGCCGCGTCCGGTGACGCAGTACACCAGCAGCGCCCCGAGCGAGAAGACGTCGGAGGCGGGGCCGACGGTACGGGCGTCCGTGAACTGTTCCGGGGACATGAACGGCGGCGTGCCGACCATCTGCCCGGTCTCGGTGAGGGTGTTGTGGTTCTCGGCGGCCCGGGAGATGCCGAAGTCGATGACGCGGGGGCCGTCCTCGGCGATCAGGACGTTGGCCGGTTTCAGGTCGCGGTGCACCACCCCGGCCCGGTGGATGTCCCGCAGCGCCTCCACCAAACCGAGGGCCAGCGGCCGGAGTTCGGTGACGCGGAGCGCGCCCTGGGACCGGATGCGGGCGGCGAGAGAGGGGCCGGGCACGTACTGGGTGGCCATCCAGGGCGTCGCCGCGTCCGGGTCGGCGTCCAGGACGGGGGCGGTGAAGGCACCGCTCACCCGGCGGGCGGACTCGATCTCCTGCCGGAACCGGGCCCGGAAGACGGGGTCCTCGGCGTACTGGGCGTGCACCACCTTGACGGCGACCTCGCGCCCGGAGCGCGACCGGCCCCGGTAGACGATGCCCATCCCGCCGGCCCCCAGCCGGTCGGCCAGCTTGTAGCCGCCGAGGGACCGCGGGTCGTCCTTGTGCAGCGGCACTCCCAAACTCCCCTTCGCCGACCGGCAGTTCGCGGCGTCAGCATACGGAACGGCCAGGCACGGGCGGCCGGTTCCCGGAGGTGTTCCGGGAACCGGCCGCCGTTCGCGGGACCGTCACATGGCCGCGTGCTGCGGCTCCTCGGGCGCCGGGGCGGACTCCGCGGAACCCCGGCCCGTCCTCGCCGCCCGCTTCCCGGGTCCCTCTCCGGTAGCGGCAGGGCGGCGGCGTGCCGCCCACGACGACTCTGGCCCGTCCGCGGGTTCTGCTCTGTCGGTCCCCTGGCCATTCCGGGTCGGCCCCCCGGTAGCCATTCCGCGCCCCGGTCCTGCTCCTGGAGTAGGAGACCCGGGTGGGGGTCAGTCCGTCCTGGGGCGCACCAGCCCCGACTCGTACGCGATCACCACGAGTTGCGCCCGGTCCCGGGCGCCCAGCTTGGCCATGGCCCGGTTGACGTGGGTCTTCACGGTCAGCGGGCTGACCTCCAGGCGTTCGGCGATCTCGTCGTTGGAGTGCCCGCCGGCGACCTGGACCAGGACCTCGCGCTCCCGTGAGGTGAGCGCGTCGAGCCGATCGGTGCGGGCCGGGTCGCGGCCGTCGTCACCGAGGTCGCCCTGGGCGAGGAAGCGGGCGATCAGGCCTTTGGTGGCCGTCGGGGAGAGCAGCGCCTCGCCGCCGGCGGCGAGGCGGATGGCGCTCAGGAGTTCCTCGGGTTCGCTGCCCTTGCCCAGGAAGCCGGAGGCGCCCGCGCGCAGCGCCTGGACGACGTAGTCGTCGACCTCGAAGGTCGTGAGGATCACGACGCGGACGTGGGCGAGGGAGGGGTCGGCGCCGATGAGCCGGGTGGCGGCCAGTCCGTCGGTGCCCGGCATCCGGATGTCCATCAGGACGACGTCGACCTCCCGCTCCTTGGCGAGCCGCACCGCCTCGGCGCCGTCGGAGGCCTCGCCGACCACCTCCATGTCGGGCTCGGAGTCGACGAGCACCCGGAACGCGCTGCGCAGCAGTGCCTGGTCGTCGGCGAGCAGGACACGGATCGTCATACGGAATCCCCCAGGGCGGCCGAACGGTCCTTCGTACGACCGCTCGTACGGTCGTCGGTGTCGGTCTTGACCGGCAGGATCGCATGGACGCGGAAGCCGCCGCCGTAGCGGGGGCCGGTGGTGAGGGTGCCGCGCAGGGCGGTGACGCGCTCGCGCATGCCGAGCAGGCCGTGGCCGCCGCCGGCCTCGGGGGCGGTGTCCTCGCCGGAGCCGTTGTCGAGGACGGTGACCTCGATGTGCGGTCCGACGCGTACGACGCTCACCTCGGCCTTGGCGTCGGGTCCGGCGTGCTTCTGCACGTTGGTCAGGGCCTCCTGGATGATCCGGTAGGCGGCCAGGTCGACGGCAGCGGGCGGGGTGGTGCCCTGGTCCGCGCGGGCGACCTCGACCTGGAGGCCGGCGTTGCGGAAGGTGTCGGCGAGCTCTTCCAGGAGGTGCAGGCCGGGGGCGGGCTCGGTCGGCGCCTCGGGGTCGCCGGACTGGCGGAGCAGGCCGACGGTGGCACGCAGTTCGTTCAGCGCGGAGCGGCTGGCCTCGCGGACGTGGGCGAGGGCCTCCTTGGCCTGGTCGGGCCGCTTGTCCATGACGTGCGCGGCGACCCCGGCCTGCACATTGACCAGGGCGATGTGGTGGGCGACGACGTCGTGCAGGTCACGGGCGATCCGCAGGCGCTCCTCGGCGACCCGGCGGCGGGCCTCCTCCTCCCGGGTCCGCTCGGCGCGCTCGGCACGCTCGCGGATGGCCTGGACGACGGCCTTTCTGCTGCGGACCGCGTCCCCGGCGGTGGCGCCGATGCCGGTCCAGGCGAAGATCGCGAGGTTCTCCTGGGCGTACCACGGCAGGGGGCCCGCGGCCATCGCGGCGGTGGTCAGCACGGTCATGGTGAGCAGGCCGGCCCGCAGGGTGGTGCGGCGGTCGGTGGTGACGGCGACGGTGAACAGGGCGATCACGGCCGCCATCGCGACGGGGGCGCGGGGGTCGCCGGTGACGCACTCCACGACGGAGGCGGCGCCGGTGACGGCCAGGACGGTCTTCGGGGCCTGCCGGCGGAAGACCAGGGCCGCGGCGGCGAGCGTCATCAGGAGCAGGCTGAGGGGTTCCGGGGTGCGGATGCCCCAGGCGACGCCGTGCGTGCCGTGCGGGGCGGCGAAAGAGCTCACGACCATGCAGACGAGGGCGCCCGCGGCGATGACCGCGTCCACGGCGAGTGGATGGGCGCCGGCTCTGCAGCGGGCTCTCTCGAATGGGCTCACAGTGTGAACAGTACGTCTCTGGGGGCTGCCGCCCCCAGACCCCCGCTTCGGCCTGAACGGCCTCGTCCTCGAACGCCGGACGGGCTGTTTTCCAACCGTCAGCCCGGAATGAGACCGTCGTCCCTCAGCAGTGCCCTGACCTCCTCCAGGGTCGCGTCCGGGGACGGGAGGATCAGGTCGGAGGGTTCCAGGGCGTCGTCCGGGAGCGGGGCGCCCAGTTCCCGGACCTTGTCCAGGAGGGCGCCCAGGGTGTGGCGGAAGGCTGCCTCGTCGCCGGACTCCGTCTCCGCGAGGAGCTCGTCGTCCAGCTTGTTCAGTTCGGTGAGGTGGCTGTCGGCCAGCCTCACCTGGCCCTCCCCCATGATCCTCACGACCATGTCGGCCATGTCGCCCTCCAGGCGTCGGCTACTGCTTGTCGAAGCGCGGGGTGTCCTGCGGCTGCTGCGCCTGCTGGCCCTGGCCGGTGCCGCCCTCGATCGCCTGCTGGGGCGAACCGCCGGCGAGCTCGGCCTTCATGCGCTGCAGCTCCAGCTCCACATCCGTACCACCGGAGAGGCGGTCCAGCTCGGCGGCGATGTCGTCCTTGGCCGTGCCGGTCGGGTCGTCGAGGGCGCCGGAGGCGAGCAGTTCGTCGATGGCGCCGGCGCGGGCCTGGAGCTGCTGCGTCTTGTCCTCGGCGCGCTGGATGGCGAGGCCGACGTCGCCCATCTCCTCGGAGATGCCGGTGAAGGCCTCGCCGATGCGGGTCTGGGCCTGGGCGGCGGTGTAGGTGGCCTTGATGGTCTCCTTCTTGGTGCGGAAGGCGTCCACCTTGGCCTGCAGGCGCTGGGCCGCGAGGGTGAGCTTCTCCTCCTCGCCCTGAAGGGTGGCGTGCTGCGTCTCCAGGTCGGTGACCTGCTGCTGGAGGGCGGCGCGGCGGGAGAGCGCCTCGCGGGCGAGGTCCTCGCGGCCGAGGGCGAGCGCCTTGCGGCCCTGGTCCTCCAGCTTGGTGGACTGCTGCTGGAGCTGGTTCAGCTGGAGTTCGAGGCGCTTGCGGGAGGTGGCGACGTCGGCCACCCCGCGGCGCACCTTCTGAAGCAGTTCGAGCTGCTTCTGGTACGAGTAGTCGAGGGTCTCGCGCGGGTCCTCGGCCCTGTCCAGGGCCTTGTTCGCCTTCGCGCGGAAGATCATCCCCATACGCTTCATGACACCGCTCATGGGCTTCGCGCGCCCCCTTCTGACGGACTCCAGCTCACAGATCCTGCGACAGAACCCACAGTACGGGCCCTGCCTCCATTACCGCACTGTTCGGGGACCGATGCGCTCATCCCCAAGGACGACTACGGACTGCTCCGCTCCGGCACAGGTAGTAGGTGTCCCCCTGAGCGAACCGTCTGCAACGTCCCCTCTGTCCCCCATGGAGACGTCTGGCGTTGCGGGATCGTTCCCCGCCGGACTAGGGCCCACACCCCACCACCCCGTACCCTTGGGTTTTGTGTTCCGTAGCCGTGCCAAGGATGAGAAGGCCACCGCCGACAAGGCGGGCGTGACCGACTCCAAGCAGACCCGTGACCCGCAGGCCCCCAAGGGCAGGCCCACGCCCAAGCGCAGTGAGGCCCAGACCCAGCGGCGCAGTGTGGCCAACACGCCGATCACGCGCAAGGACGCCGCCAAGCGTCAGCGCGACGAGCGGCGCACCGCCATGGAGCGGCAGCGCCAGGCGCTGGCCACCGGCGACGAGCGGTACCTGCCGGCCCGTGACAAGGGCCCGGTCCGCAGGTTCGCCCGCGACTGGATCGACTCGCGCATCAACGTGGCGGAGTTCTTCCTGCCGCTGGCCGTGGTCATCCTGGTCATGAGTGTGGTCAACAACGCGGCGATCAAGAACATCGCGCTGCTGCTGTGGCTGGTCGTGATCGTGCTCATCGTGCTCGACGCGGCCGTCAGCGGCTTCCGGCTGCGCAAGCGCCTCGCCGAGCGCTTCCCGGACCAGAACCGCAAGGGCGCCGTCACCTACGGTCTGTTCCGCTCTCTCCAGATGCGCCGGCTCCGGCTGCCCAAGCCGCAGGTCAAGCGCGGAGAGCGGCCCTGAGCACAGAGCCTTTCTCCGGGGGTGCGGCGAAGGCCTGGCTGACCAAGCTGGGCGGGCTGCGTGATGTCGTACGACAGGAGCTGGTGGCCCGCCAGCTCGACGAGCAGATAGCCGGGCGGTTCCCGGTCGGGCAGCGGCTGCGCGTGCTCGACGTGGGCATGGGCCAGGGCACGCAGGCGCTGCGGCTGGCCCGGGCCGGTCATCAGGTGACCGGTGTCGAGCGGGAACCGACGATGGTCGCGGCCGCACGGGAGGCCCTGGCCGGTGAGCCGGAGGGCATCCGCGAACGGGTGCGGATCGTCGAGGGGGACGGGCGGGACACGGGTGTCCACTTCCTGCCGGGCAGCTTCGACGTGGTCCTGTGCCACGGGGTGCTGATGTACGTCGAGGAGCCGGACGCGCTGCTCGCCGGGCTGGCCCGGATGCTGGCCCCGGGCGGGCTGCTGTCGCTGCTGGTGCGCAACGCCGACGCGCTGGCCATGCGGCCGGGGCTGAGCGGCGACTGGGCGGGCGCCCTGGGCGCCTTCGACACCGTCTCCTATCGCAACCGGCTGGGCCTGGACGTCCGGGCCGACCGGCTGGCCACCCTCACCGCCGCCCTCGCCGGGATCGGCGCCCCGCTGCAGTCCTGGTACGGCGTACGGGTGTTCACGGACACGGCCGCGGACGACGCCGGGGCACCGCCCGACATTCGGACGCTGCTGGCGGTGGAGGAGCGGGCCGGGCGGACGGATCCGTACCGGGCGGTCGCGGCGCTGCTGCACCTGTGCGGGGTGCGCGGCTGACCTTCGGCCGGTGCCGCTCCTCGTTCGGGCCAGCAGCGCGAGCCGGAGCGTCACCGCCACGGCGAGACTCGGTGCATGGACGCTTCCCCTGCTCGCCGGACCCGCCGTACGGCCGCCGTGCTCGGCTGCTGCTGCCTCGCTCTCGTCTCCGGATGTTCCGCCTTCGGGAGCGACGCGGCCGGGGACACCTCGGCCGGCCGGGCCGCCCCGGTGACGGCCGTCCCCATGGCGGCGACCGATCTGCAGAACCGGTACCAGAAGGTCATCAAGGACGTCCTGCCGTCGGTCGTGCAGATCCAGGCCAGCAGCGACCTGGGCTCGGGTGTGGTCTACGACGGCAACGGACACATCGTCACCAACGCGCACGTCGTGGGGAACGAGAAGAGGTTCAAGGTGACGACCGCCAACACGGAGGAACCGCTCACCGCGACGCTGGTGTACTCCTACCCCCAGCAGGACCTGGCGGTCATCAGGCTCGACAAGGTCCCGGACGGGCTGCGGGCGGCCGCCTTCGGGGACACCGAGAAGGTCCAGGTCGGGCAGATCACACTGGCCATGGGATCACCGCTCGGGCTGTCGTCCAGCGTGACCGAGGGGATCGTGTCGGCGACCGGACGGACCGTCAGCGAGAACACCGCGGGCGGCGGTACGGGCGCCACCATCCCCAACATGGTGCAGACCTCGGCGGCCATCAACCCCGGCAACAGCGGCGGCGCGCTGGTCAACCTGGACGGCCAGGTCGTCGGCATTCCGACGCTCGCCGCGAGCGACCCCAACCTGGGCGGCAGCGCGGCACCGGGGATCGGGTTCGCCATCCCGGCGTCGATGGTGACGACGGTCGCCGACCAGATCATCAAGCAGGGCAAGGTCACCGACTCGGGACGGGCCGCGCTCGGCATCACCGGGCGCACCGTCGTCGACGTGAACTACCAGCCGTCCGGGGTGGCCGTGGTCACCGTGAAACCGGGCGACGCGGCCGACAAGGCGGGCATCCGGCCCGGGGACATCATCACCAGGGTGGGGCACGACGACATCACCACCATCACCTCACTGGCCGAGTCGCTCGCCTCGGACCGGCCGGGGCAGAAGACGACGGTGACGTACAGCCGGGAGGGCGTCGACAGGACGGTGGACGTGACACTGGGCGAGCAGTGACGGCGGTCCGGGGCGACCGCGGAGAGCCGAGCCGCCCCGGACCGGCGCGTCTCAGGATTCGTCGGCGTGCATGCTCATCGGACCGTAGATCTCGGTGGCGTCCTCGTAGAGCCGCACCTGGTCGGCGCCGCCGGCCAGCAGGGCCTTCCACTGCTCGCCGATCCAGGACTCGGCGTCGCCCTGGGTGGTGAACTCCTCGGGTTCCACCGCGGGCTGGACCTCCGTCCCGTCGGCCTTCTCGAACCGCCACGTCCATGCCGTCATGTGGGCCTCCTTTGATCCAACTGGTGCATCGTATAAGGGCGCGGACAAAAACTCCGCTGGTTGTGGGCTTGTGTGCGGGCCCGGTGGGGGCTGAGCGCGCCCACGCGGCGGAGCCGCATATCGATACAGCCCCGCGCCCCTTTGGGGCGCGTTGCAGGGGGCGCCGGCTGAAGCGAGAACCGTCAGGACGGGTGAGAATCGGTCCGTGGAAGTGACATTGCTCGGTACCGGTGCTCCCGCGGGGCTGCCTCGCCCGGACTGTCCCTGTGCGGCCTGTTCGTGTGCTGTCGGGGAGGATGCCAGGGCGGCCACCGCGCTGCTCGTCGACGGGACGCTGCTGCTCGATCTGACGCCGGGCGCGGCGTTCGCGGCCGCCCGGGCCGGGCGGTCCCTCGGGGGTGTACGGCAGGTGCTGCTGTCGCATCCTCATGACGGGCCCGCCGTCGAGGTGCCGGCCGCACTGCCGCAGCCGGCCCGGGTGCCGGACGGGCGGGAGCTGGCGCTGCTGACGGGGCATCGGGTGCGGGCGGTGTCGATGGACGCGGGCGGCACCGGGTACGCGGTGACCGGCCCCGACGGGCAACGGCTGCTGTATCTCCCGCCGGGCGGGGCGCCGGCCGGGCTGGAGAACGGGAGCGCGGACTCGTACGACCTGGTGCTCCTCGACGTCGTCGGCCGGCCGGACGCGCTGGCGCGGCTGCGGGCGGTCGGCTCGGCCGGGCCGACCACTGATGTCGTCGCCGTCCATCTCGGCCATGACGTGCCGCCCGGCGCGGAGTTGCGGCGGCGGCTGGCGGCGGCCGGGGCGCGGGCGGTGCCGGACGGTACGACCCTGACGGTCGGGGTGTACGAGGACGTACCCGACGTGCCGCGCCGGACGCTGGTGCTGGGCGGGGCGCGGTCCGGGAAGTCCGTGGAGGCCGAACGGCGGCTGGAGTCCTTCCCCGACGTGCTGTACGTCGCCACGGGCGGTTCACGCGGCGGGGACACCGAGTGGGCGGCGCGGGTGGCCGTCCACCGCGAGCGGCGGCCGGGGTCGTGGCGTACGACGGAGACGTGCGACCTGGTGCCGCTGCTGGCGCAGGACGGGGCGCCGTTACTGATCGACTGTCTGTCGCTGTGGCTGACGGACGCGATGGACTCCGTCGGGGCGTGGGACGACACGGAGTGGGCGGCGGGCGGGGAGAAGGCGCTGCGGGAGCGGGTGCGGGAGCTGACGGAGGCGGTACGGGCGACGCGGCGGACGGTGGTGGCCGTGTCGAACGAGGTGGGGTCGGGAATCGTTCCGGCGACCGCGTCGGGGCGGCGGTACCGGGATGAACTGGGCCGGCTGAACGCGGCGTTCGCGGGTGAGTGCGAGCAGGTGGTGCTGGTGGTGGCGGGGCAGGTGGTGGTGCTGAGGTAGTGGGGGGGCGGGGGCCGGAGGGTAGGGACGCTTACCGGCGCTTGCCGGGTGCCGCCCGCGGCCGTATGAGACACGGCTGGGGAGCGCCCCTTTAGGGGCGCGTGGAACTGCGCGAGCAACCCCCACCGGCCCGCAGCCGGACTACGGCCGTCACCGCCCCTTTCTCGCGACGATCCGGTACGAGTTCGAGAAAGGCGTCCGGCGCAGCAGCGGAGCCAGGGCGTGGTCGGCAACGCTCGTCACGGCGATCAGCGGAGCCGTCGCCCGCAGCCACCGCTTCGGCAGCACCTGGCCCAGGGCCAGACCGACCGCCGCCGAGATGTCGTACGGCAGGTGGGGCGATTTCCGGTCGGTTCCGAGAATCTCGCAGCCCTGGGACTCCAGCTCCGCCCGGAGGTTGTCCAGCGGCATGAGGTGCAGGTGGCGGGGCTGGCCGTAGGGGATCCACCACCTGCCGAGGAGCCTGGCGAAGGCACTGCGCGGGTTGGGGACGTCGATCAGGACGTGGCCGCCGGGGCGCAGCGCCGTGAGGGCGGCGCGGAGTTCGGCGCGTGGGTCGGGGGTGTGTTCCAGGTGGTGGAACATGCTGACGACGTCGTAGCGGCCGCGCAGGCGGGCCAGGACCTCCGGGGCGGCCAGGTAGCCGCAGTGGGCCTCTTCGACGCGGCCCTCGGCCTGGGCCCGCGCCACGCGGAGGGTCGGGTCCAGGCCGTCGAAGGACGTGTAGGTGAAGAGTTCCTTCGCCTGGCGCGGGAAGTGGGCGTGGCCCGTGCCGACGTCCAGCCAGCTCTCCGGCTCCGGCAGCGCGAGCATCACGCGGGCGGCGGCGCGGTGCCGGCGGCGGCCGGCGCGGGTGGTGTGGAGGCGGTCGGTGTAGTCCTCCAGGCGGCCCTCGTAGAAGTCCCGGTGGTATAGGGCGAGGCCCTCCGGGGACAGCCGGGGGTTCTGGAAGGCGTGAGCACAGTCCCGGCACTCGTCGACGGTGAACGTGCCGGGCCGGTGGTGCAGGAGGTCGGGCGTGCGCAGCCGGGTGCGCAGGCGCCTGGAGCCGCACCAGGGGCAGTCCCCGCGGCGCGGCTCGTGGAACCGGTCGGGGCCCGGGGCGAGTTCGGGCGTGGGCGGCGGCATGGGCGGCTCCCTGTAATCCCTGTGCTCCCTGAACGCAATCCACTGCAAACCGGAACGTATGGGATACCGATCTTGCGTGCCAAGACGCCGTGCGGGTGTGGTGGCGATCTGGCACCGAACCGTTGGTTCCGTGCCGGTACTGTTCGGCGAATGAGCTCGCTTAATCTCGACGACTTCACCGATCTGATCGAGCGCCCCGACGGCGGTGTGCGCCGTGACGCCGAGGCGCGCCGGGAGCGGCTGATCGTGCCGCCCGGGTCGCTGGGCCGCCTCGACGACCTGGGTGAGTGGCTGGCCGCCGCGCAGGGTTCGGTACCGGTACGACCGGTCGAACGGCCGCGGGTCCTGCTCTTCGCCGGTGACCACGGCATCGCCGAACTCGGCGTCTCCGCACGGCCCGCGGGCAGCGCGGAGCTGCTGGTGCGGGCGATCCTTGAGGGCGGCAGCCCCGTGGCGGTCCTTGCCCGGCGGCTCGGGGTGCCGGTGCGGATCGTGGACATGGCGCTGGACTGCGACCCGGAGACGTTGCCCGAGGAGGTGGTACGGCATCGGGTGCGGCGGGGCAGCGGCCGTATCGACATCGAGGACGCGCTGACCCTGGAGGAGGCCGAGGCGGCCTTCCGGGCGGGCGTCGCGCTGGCCGACGAGGAGGCCGACTCGGGGACCGACCTGGTGGTGCTCGGTGACGTCAGCGTCGGCGGCACCACGGCGGCCTCCGTCCTTGTCGCCGCGCTGTGCGGGACGGACGCGTCCGTGGTGACCGGGCGGGGCGGGCTCGCCATCGACGACCTCGCGTGGATGCGGAAGTGTGCGGCGATCCGGGATGCGCTGCGGCGGGCGCGGCCGGTGCTCGGGGACCAGTTGCAGTTGCTGGCGACGGTCGGCGGGGCCGATCTCGCGGCGATGACCGGGTTCCTGCTGCAGGCGGCGGTGCGGAAGCTGCCGGTGGTGCTGGACGGGGTGGTGGTGGGTGCGTGCGCGCTGGTCGCGCAGCGGATCGCGTTCCGGGCGCCGGACTGGTGGCTGGCCGGGCACAACAGCGGGGAGCCGGGGCAGGCGAAGGCGCTGGACCGGATGGCCCTGGAGCCGCTCCTTGAGCAGGGCGTGACGGTGGGCGAGGGGGCGGGGGCGCTGCTGGCGCTGCCGCTGGTCCAGGCCGCGGCGGCACTGGCGGCGGAGCTGCCGGAGAAGCCGGAAGCCGAGGAGAAGCCGGAGGAGTAGTGGGCCCGCGGGTCAGGTCCGGGACGGCACCGCCGAGATGCGCCGTCCCGGCTGATCGCCGTCCCGGCTGATCGCCGTCCCGGCTGATCGCCGTCCCGGCTGATCGCCGTCGCGGCGGACAGAAGAGACCGGCAGACAAAAGGGGCCGACGCACAAGAGAACCGGCCGAGAAGAGGGACCGGTGGAGGAGACGGACCGGCGAGAAGAGAGACCGGCAAGAAGACGGACCGGTGAGACGGGGAGCTGGTGAGGGGCCGGTGGGTGTAGCGCCCCTTCAGGGGCGCGGGGAACTGCGCGATCGGCCGTAGTCGCGCGGCACTCGGCGTGTGACCGGTACCCGCGGCGGCGAGACCCGCGGTCCGCGTATGCGCCCGGCGGAAAAAGGGTGCGTGCGGCGGGGTTTGATGCGGGGGCGCCCATATGATCGCTCTCCATGGGAGATGTCCGAATTGCCGTCGAGCGGTGTGATGGACGTGGGTCGGGGCGGCGGGGTGCCGGGGTTTCCGAGCGGGCCGCCGCCTTTGCTGTGTGGTACTTGCGGGCCGTCGCCTTCGTCAATTTCCTCAGCGCGGTGTGGCTTTCGCTGGGGCAGGACGTGCGGCGGCACAACCAGGAGAACTTCTTCACGCCGTACCTGCTGACGGCCGGCTTCGCCTCCGGTGTGTTCACCGCGTTCCTCGCGATCACGATGCGGCGGCGGAAGCGGGCCGCGTGGATTCTCAACCTGGTGCTGAGCGGGCTCTTCCTCGCGCTGTTCGCGTTCGCCATGGCCTTTCCGGAGATCCGGCGGTACGCGCAGAACTGGATCTCGATCGTGCTGACCGCCGCGTTCGTGGGGGCGCTGCTCGTCGGGCGGCGGGAGTTCTACGCCAAGGGCGACCGGTCCAACCCCCGCCTCGCCGCCACCGTCGCCGTGGGCGGCGGGCTCGTCGCCTCGCTGCTCGCCGCTCTCCTGGTCACCGTCACCAACCAGGCCTCGCACGCGGGGCGTTCGACGTTCCTGGAGCGCTGGCACTACGGCACCCTCCGCCTGGTGTCGGTCGCCGCCGACCCCACCCGGTTCCCGGACATCGCGCCGCCCAACTGGGTGAACGTCGTCGTCAACGTGCTCAGCACGCTGCTCGTGCTCGCCGTCTTCTACGCCGCCTTCCGTTCCCGCCGTGCCGTCGACCCGATCACCGAGGACGACGAGAAGCAGCTGCGGGTGCTGCTGGAGCGGCACGGCGAGCGGGACTCGCTCGGGTACTTCGCGTTGCGGCGGGAGAAGAGCGTGGTGTGGTCGCCGACCGGGAAGGCGGCGGTGGCCTATCGGGTGGTGGGCGGGGTGAGCCTGGCCTCCGGGGATCCGATCGGGGATCCGGAGGCGTGGCCGGGGGCCATCGTGCCGTGGCTCGGCGAGGCACGGACGCACGGGTGGATCCCCGCGGTGATGGGGGCGAGCGAGGAGGCCGGGACCGTGTACGCGCGGCACGGGCTGGACGCGCTGGAGCTCGGTGACGAGGCGATCGTCGAGGTCGCCGAGTTCACGCTGGAGGGGCGGGCGATGCGGACCGTCCGCCAGGCGTACAACCGGGTCGGGCGGGCCGGGTACGCGGTGCGGATCCGCCGTCACGAGGACATTCCGGCGGACGAGATGTCGTATCTGATCCGGCGCGCCGACGACTGGCGGGACGGGGCCACCGAGCGCGGGTTCAGCATGGCGCTGGGGCGGCTCGGGGACTCCCGGGACGGGCGGTGCGTGATGCTGGAGTGCACGGACGGGGAGGGGGAGTTGCGGGCCCTGCTCTCCTTCGTGCCGTGGGGGCCGGGCGGGCTCTCCCTCGATCTCATGCGGCGGGACCGGGACTCCGACAACGGCCTGATGGAGTTCATGGTCATCGAACTGCTGCGGCGTGCCGGAGAGATCCGGATCACGCAGGTTTCGCTCAACTTCGCGATGTTCCGTTCGGTCTTCGAACGTGGTGCGCGTCTCGGCGCGGGGCCGGTGCTGCGGCTGTGGAGATCCTTGCTGAGCTTCTTCTCCCGGTGGTGGCAGATCGAGTCCCTGTACCGGGCCAACGCCAAGTACCGGCCCATCTGGGAACCCCGGTTCCTGCTCTTCGAGAAGAGCGCGGACCTGCCGCGCATCGGCCTGGCGTCGGCGCGCGCGGAGGGGTTCCTGGAGGCGCCGGGGCTGCCGAAGTGGTTGCACCGGCGGCACCTGGACACGGAACGGGACGCGCACCGGGACGCACGACGAGACACGCACGGATGAGGACCACCGCATGAAGCCGCTCGCCCGCTGGGCCCGCGCCGAATGGGGGCTGTTGTCCGCCACCGTGCGCGGACCGCTGGCGAAGCGCCGGCTGCGGGCGGTGCCCATGACGGCCGGGGCGGTGTGCCTGACCGCGCTGCTGCAGTTCGCGCAGAACCAGTCGTGGGGCTACCGCTTCGTGCAGGAGGCCGGGGCGGTGCGCGCCGCGGACCCGCTGTGGGCGGCCCTGCTGCGTACTCCCCTGTCGTTGTTCGTGCCGGCACTGGACCTTCCGGTGTGGGGCGCACTGGCCCAGATCCTGGTGGTGTTCGGCATCGCCGAGGTGTGCCTGGGCTGGTGGCGGACCCTGGCCGTCGCGTACGTGGCGACCCTCGCCGGCACGCTGTACGCCCGGCTCGGCATCGCGCTGGGGCCGCACGGTCCGCCGGGTCTGCCGGCCTCCGACGCCCGGGTCGTGGACACCGGGCCGTCGGCCGCCGTCGTCGGGCTCGCGGTCTACCTGGGCTGGCGGTACGGCGCCTACGTCACCGCCGGTGCGGTGGCGGCCGCGATGGCGGTCGAGGTGGCGCTGAAGGACAACCTCGCGGGCAAGGAGCACCTGGCGGCCATCGCGGGCGTGGCGGCGCTGTGCGCGGCGGTGCCGGTGGGGATGCGGCTGTGGCACCGGCGGCGTCAACGGCGGCCGGGGTCGGGGCCAGGACCGGGGCCGGGAAGCCGTACCGGTTCGGGGCGGTCGGGTTTGCCGCCGATCCAGTCCTGAAGGGGCCGGGTGAGCCGGGACCAGCGGCGGTCGTGGTGATAGGCGCGCAGTCCTGCCCTGGCCCGGGCGCGCGGCCGGTTGCCGTAGAAGCGGCGGGCCCAGGCCGAGCCGGGGCGGGCCAGCCGGGCCGCGCCGACGAGGCCGACCAGCGGGACGATCACCCCGAAGATCGCGATGCGGGCCTTGCCCTTGCTCAGGGCGACGAGGGAGAAGACGAAGTTGGCCACGACGTTCGCGATGACGGCCCCCCGGTCCTGGAGTTCGTCCGCCGAGAGGTCGTTGACGCCGAACGGCGAGAACCCGGCGAGCAACAGCCCCACCAGAGCGGCCGTGATGACGACGACCTCGACGCTCTTGCGGCCCTCCTCGGTCCAGTAGACGTCGCCGAGGTGCAGGATCAGCGCGAACTCGTCGAGGACGAGCCCGGCGCCGATCCCGAAGACGATCGCGGCGAGGGCCGCGCCGAAGCCGTTGCGGGAACTGGCGACCGCGCCGAAGCCGCCGATGACGACGAGGACGACCCCGGGGACCACATGGTGGATGTGCAGCCCGCCCGCCTTCACGTTGCCGAACGGGCCCTTTCCGGCGCGGATCAGCCGGGTGATGACGCGTGTGATCACAAAGGTCAGGACGAAGGCGGTCAGGGCCAGCAGCAGCGGGAGCTTGCCCGGCTCGACGATGTTCCGCTCCAGCCAATGTCCCATGTGCGCACTTTATCCCTGGCCGGGAGCCCGACCGGTGGCCCGACCGGGAGTCCGGCGGGAGTCCGGCCGGGGACGCGGACCTTCCTGACCACCGGGTAACCTGCGCCGGTGGCTGCGACCTCTGCGACTCCCTGGCCGGACGGCCTCCGCTTCGCCTTCGGCACGCTCACCGTGTTCCCCGTGAAGGTCACCCGCTGGGACCGTGAGGCGGCCCGCGGCGGCATGCTGTCCGCTCCGCTGGCCGGCCTCGCGGTCGGCGTCTGCGCGGGGGCGGTCGGTGCGCTGCTGGTGGCGCTCGGGGCGAGTGCGCTGGTGGCCGCGGTCGCCGCCGTCGCCGTACCGGCCGTGCTCACCCGGGGGTTGCACCTGGACGGCCTCGCCGACACCGCCGACGGCCTGGGCAGCGGCAAGCCCGCCGAGGACGCCCTGCGGATCATGAAGCAGTCGGACATCGGGCCGTTCGGGGTGATCACGCTCGTCTTCGTCCTGCTCGGGCAGGTGGCCGCGCTGGCCCAGGCCTACGGCGACGGGTGGGCGCGGGGCGCCCTGGCGGCGGTCGTCGCGGCGACGGTGGCCAGGCTGGCGCTGACGCTGGCCGCGGTGGAGGGGGTGCCCGCCGCCCGGCCGGAGGGGCTGGGGGCGGCGGTGGCCGGGGTGGTGCCCAAGGTGGGGGCGACCGTGGTCACGTTCGCGGTGATGCTGCTGGCGGCGGGCGCCGGGGCACTGGTCGGGCCGGGCGACAGCCTGCGGGCGCTGCTCGCGGTGGTGGTGGCCGAGGCCGCGACGGACGGGCTGCTACGGCACTGCAGGCGACGGTTCGGCGGGGTGACCGGGGATGTGTTCGGGGCACTCGCCGAGACGGCGGCGACGGCGGCGCTCGTGGTGTTCTCGCTGGGCCACTGAAGGACCGCTTCAGCAGGCTTTTCGCCAGACCCCCAGCTCGTACTTCTTCTCCAGCGAGCTCAGTCGCAGCCTGCGTGACTGTGCGCAGAACCTGCTCGTCGGCAGTTCGTACTCCACGTGGAAGACCGCCTTGTCCGCCTTGACGAACGGCTTCAGGTCGTCGCACTCGCCGTACTGGGCGCACTGCTCGTTCACCGCGAAGTCGAAGTCCCCCACCAACTGCGGGATCTGGTCCAGGTCGTTCTTCAGGCCCACCGACATGCCCCGGTCGTGGGCGAGCCGGGCGATGAGCCTGTTGTAGCGGAGCTGGTCGGCCGCATCGAGGGGGAAGCCCGTGCGGTTCTCGTAGCCGTCCATGTTGTCCGGCTCCACCGCGTCGAAGCCCTTGTCCCTGCACATGTCGAAGCGGGCCGCCATCAACGGCTCCAGCACGTCCGTACGGCGGATGTCCAGCCAGCGCTCGCCCTCCCAGCCGTTGCCGCGGCCGAGCACCGACGCCGGGAACCTCTTCGCGTCGGGGCGCCAGTTCTCGTAGGCGCCGGTGGAGACGTAGCAGATGACCCTGCGGCCCTTGTCGTGCAGCGTGGCGACCGTCGCCCTGGACTGGTCGAAGCCGTCGATGTCGTAGACGGACGCCTCGACGGAGGTGTCGACACGGCCGCTCAGCTGCCACTGCCAGCTGACGCCCGGCCTCGGTCGCCAGCGTCCGGCGTCGTCCGGGGCCCGGGTGCAGCCGGCGAGCAGGGCCAGGAGGGCGAGCAGCGGGACGGCGCGGAGGTTCACCGGGCGGGCTCCAGGGTGTGCGGCGAGGTACCCGATGGATGATCTCCCGTCCCGGACACGGCGCAGTACACCGGGGCCCCGTGCGCGGTCGAGCAGCGGGGAACCGCGCGAACGGACGTCGGCCGCGGGTCCGTTGAGGCCGCTCGCGCCCACGCGGCGGAGCCGCACACGGATACAGCCCCGCGCCCCTGAAGGGGCGCTCCGCCTCCCGGCGCGATGGAAAGTGGCCACGACGCCACCCCCAGGTGAACACCCGCAGGAATGAGCGAACGCATACACACGCGTAGGCTCGTCCCGGGTGTTCGCCGACGGGGTGAAGGCCCCGGTGGTCAAGCGCCCCGAGGGAACTCCTCAGGGTCGCTTCCCGGGCCCGGTCGACCCACCCGCTCGGCCACTGCAACTCAACATCGGAAGCGAGATTCCACCACCGTGACTGCTCTCACTCTCAGCACCTCAGCGGCGCCCGGCCTCCGGGCCGACGCGATCGTGATCGGTGTCGCCAAGGGCGCCAAGGGCCCGGTCGTCGCCCCGGGCGCCGAAGCCGTGGACACGGCCTACGACGGCAGGCTGGCCGCCGTCCTGGAGACCCTCGGTGCCTCGGGTGCCGAGGGCGAACTGACGAAGCTGCCCGCTCCGGCCGGCTTCAAGGCCCCGCTGGTCATCGCGGTGGGCCTGGGCGCCGAGCCCGGCCGGGACGCCGACTACGAGGCCGAGGCGCTGCGCCGGGCGGCCGGTGTCGCCGCCCGCACGCTGGCCGGGGCCAAGAAGGCGGCCTTCGCGCTGCCGGTCGAGGACGCGGCCGCCGTGGGCGCGATCAGCGAGGGTGTCCTGCTCGGCGCCTACTCCTTCGACACGTACAAGGACAACGGTGCCGGCACCGGCACCGGCAAGAACGCGAAGGCGAAGAACGGCAGGACCCCGCTCGCCGAGGGCGTGCTGCTCGGCGGCAAGCCGCGGGACGCGGCCCACAAGGCGGCCCTGGCCCGCGCCACCGCCGTCTGCGAGGAGCTCAACCGGGCCCGCGACCTGGTCAACACCCCGCCGAACGACCTCACGCCGGCCGCGTTCGCCGCGATCGCCCAGGGCGCGGCCAAGGAGCACGGCCTCAAGATCCAGGTGCTCGACGACAAGGCGCTCGCCAAGGACGGGTACGGCGGCATCCTCGGCGTCGGCGGCGGCTCGGCCGCGACCCCGCGGCTGGTGAAGCTGTCGTACACGCACGCCGACGCGGACAAGCACCTCGCCTTCGTCGGCAAGGGCATCACCTACGACTCGGGCGGCATCTCGCTCAAGCCGGCCGGCCACAACGAGACGATGAAGTGCGACATGAGCGGCGCGGCGGCGGTGTTCGCGGCCGTCGTCACGGCGGCGCGGCTCGGCCTGCCGGTCAATGTGACCGGGTGGCTGGCGCTGGCCGAGAACATGCCGTCCGGCACCGCCGTGCGCCCGGGTGACGTGCTGCGCATGTACAGCGGCAAGACCGTCGAGGTGCTCAACACGGACGCGGAGGGCCGGCTGGTGCTCGCCGACGCGCTGTGGGCGGCGTCGGCGGAGCAGCCGGACGCGATCGTGGACGTGGCGACGCTGACCGGCGCGATGATGCTGGCGCTGGGCAGCCGGACGTTCGGGATCATGGCCAACGACGACGCGTTCCGCTCCGCGGTGCACGAGGCCGCGGAGGAGGTGGGCGAGCCGGCGTGGCCGATGCCGCTGCCCGAGCACCTGCGCAAGGGGATGGACTCCCCCACCGCGGACATCGCGAACATGGGTGAGCGGATGGGCGGCGGGCTGGTCGCCGGGCTCTTCCTGCGCGAGTTCGTGGGTGAGGGGATCACCTGGGCGCACCTGGACATCGCGGGGCCGGCGTTCAACGAGGGGGGCGCCTTCGGCTACACGCCGAAGGGGGGCACGGGGTCGGCGGTGCGGACGCTGGTGCGGCTGGCGGAGCTGACCGCCGAGGGCGACCTGGGCTGACGTCGGTTTTTGTGGACGGGACCTCGCACGCGGGTAGGGCGGGGTCCCGTCGCCTATTGGTTCGGGGCTTTCGGTTGTGTGGCGACTGCGGGTGATTCGTGGCTTGTCGCGCAGTTCCCCGCGCCCCTGACGGGGCGCTGTCCTCGGGGCGTTATCAAGTGAGCGTGTGGTGTCTCACACCCCGGCCCCGCGTCTCGTTCACCTCCGACAAGTGCGAAGATGGGGCTCGGCAGGACAGGGCCCCACCCACAGGGCCGAAGAAGAGCGGCCGGACACCAGCCGCCGACCGGTCACCGTTGACCGGCGTACGGCGCACATGCATGGAGGACGTGACGTGGCGAACGACGCCAGCACCGTTTTCGACCTAGTGATCCTCGGCGGTGGTAGTGGCGGTTACGCCGCGGCCCTGCGCGGGGCGCAGCTGGGCCTGGACGTCGCCCTGATCGAGAAGGACAAGGTCGGCGGTACCTGCCTGCACCGGGGTTGCATCCCCACCAAGGCCCTGCTGCACGCGGGCGAGATCGCCGACCAGGCCCGCGAGAGCGAGCAGTTCGGTGTCAAGGCCACCTTCGAGGGCATCGACGTGCCGGCCGTCCACAAGTACAAGGACGGCGTCATCGCCGGTCTGTACAAGGGCCTGCAGGGTCTGATCGCCTCGCGCAAGGTGACGTACATCGAGGGCACGGGGCGTCTCTCCTCCCCGACCTCCGTGGACGTGAACGGCCAGCGCATCCAGGGCCGCCACGTGCTCCTCGCGACCGGCTCCGTGCCGAAGTCGCTGCCGGGCCTGGAGATCGACGGCGACCGGATCATCTCCTCCGACCACGCCCTCGTCCTGGACCGCGTGCCCAAGTCCGCGATCATCCTGGGCGGCGGGGTCATCGGCGTCGAGTTCGCCTCCGCCTGGAAGTCCTTCGGTGCCGACGTCACCGTCATCGAGGGCCTCAAGCACCTCGTCCCGGTCGAGGACGAGAACTCCTCCAAGCTTCTTGAGCGCGCGTTCCGCAAGCGCGGCATCAAGTTCAACCTGGGCACCTTCTTCTCGAAGGCCGAGTACACCGCCGACGGCGTCAAGGTCACCCTCGCCGACGGCAAGGAGTTCGAGGCCGAGGTCCTGCTGGTGGCGGTGGGCCGCGGGCCCGTCTCCGCCGGTCTCGGTTACGAGGAGCAGGGTGTCGCCATGGACCGCGGCTACGTCCTGGTCGACGAGTACATGCGGACCAACGTCCCGACCATCTCCGCCGTCGGCGACCTGGTCCCGACCCTCCAGCTCGCGCACGTCGGCTTCGCCGAGGGCATCCTGGTGGCGGAGCGCCTGGCGGGTCTGAAGACCGTCCCGATCGACTACGACGGTGTTCCCCGGGTCACGTACTGCCACCCTGAGGTCGCCTCCGTGGGCATCACCGAGGCCAAGGCCAAGGAGATCTACGGCGCGGACAAGGTCGTCGCTCTCAAGTACAACCTGGCGGGCAACGGCAAGAGCAAGATCCTGAACACCGCGGGCGAGATCAAGCTCGTCCAGGTGAAGGACGGTGCCGTGGTCGGCGTCCACATGGTCGGCGACCGCATGGGCGAGCAGGTCGGCGAGGCCCAGCTGATCTACAACTGGGAGGCGCTGCCCGCCGAGGTCGCCCAGCTCATCCACGCCCACCCGACGCAGAACGAGGCGATGGGCGAGGCCCACCTGGCCCTGGCCGGCAAGCCCCTGCACTCGCACGACTGACCCTCGGTCGACACAAGCGACGACTCAGACTTCCGCAATTCGTAAGGAGCAACCGAAACCATGGCGGTTTCCGTAACCCTTCCGGCGCTCGGCGAGAGCGTCACCGAGGGCACCGTCACCCGCTGGCTGAAGGCCGAGGGTGAACGCGTCGAGGCCGACGAGCCGCTGCTCGAAGTCTCGACCGACAAGGTCGACACCGAGATCCCGGCCCCCGCCTCGGGCATCCTGGCCTCGATCAAGGTCGCCGAGGACGAGACGGTCGAGGTCGGCGCCGAGCTGGCCATCATCGACGACGGCACCGGCGCCCCGGCTGCCGCTCCGGCCCCGGCCGCCGAGCCCGTCGCCGCCCCGGCCCCCGCGCCGGTCGCCGAGGCCCCCGCCGCCCCGGCCCCCGCCCCCGCCGCCGCTGCCCCCGCCGCCCCGGCCGGTGGCGCGTCCGGCACGGACGTGGTCCTGCCCGCGCTCGGTGAGTCCGTCACCGAGGGCACCGTCACCCGCTGGCTGAAGTCGGTCGGCGACTCCGTCGAGGCCGACGAGCCGCTGCTCGAGGTGTCGACCGACAAGGTCGACACGGAGATCCCGGCGCCCACCTCGGGTGTGCTGCTGGAGATCACGGTCGGCGAGGACGAGACCGCCGAGGTCGGCGCCAAGCTCGCCGTCATCGGCGCCCCGGGTGCCGCTCCGGCGGCCGCCCCGGCTCCGGCCGCCCCGGCTCCGGCGCCCGTCGCCGCTGCCCCGGCTCCGGCCCCTGCCGCTCCGGCCCCCGCGCCCGCCCCCGCCGCGCCCGTCCCCGCCCCTGCTGCCCCCGCGCCCACGGCCGAGGTATCCGCCGACGATGTGGCCGCGGCCCTGCTCGACGTCGTGTCGCAGAAGACCGGTTACCCGGCGGAAATGCTCGACCTCGGTATGGACGTGGAGGCGGACTTGGGCATCGACTCCATCAAGCGCGTCGAGATCATGGGCGTCCTCCAGGAGCGGTTCCCCAGCCCCACCCCCGTCGGCCCCGAACAGCTGGCGGAACTGCGCACGTTGAGCGAGATCGTCGGCTTCGTGCTCAGCCTCGGTGGTGCGAGCGCCCCGGCGCCGGCCGAGACGTCCGTGCCCGGCACCGGGTTCAGCACCGAGGCCGTGACGGCGGCTCTGCTCGGTGTCGTGGCCCAGAAGACCGGCTACCCCGCCGACATGCTCGACCTCACCATGGACGTCGAAGCCGACCTCGGCATCGACTCCATCAAACGCGTCGAGATCATGGGCGTCCTCCAGGAACAGTTCCCCAGCCCCACCCCCGTCGGCCCCGAACAACTCGCCGAACTCCGCACGCTGAACGAGATCGTCGGCTTCGTGCTGGAGCTCGGCGGCGAGCGCCCGGCCGCGGCCCCTGCGCAGGCCGCCCCTGCCGCGGCCGTCTCCGCCGACGACGTGCGCGCCGCCCTGCTCGGTGTCGTGGCCCAGAAGACCGGCTACCCCGCCGACATGCTCGACCTCACCATGGACGTCGAAGCCGACCTCGGCATCGACTCCATCAAACGCGTCGAGATCATGGGCGTCCTGCAGGAGCAGTTCCCCAGCCCCACCCCGGTCGGCCCCGAACAGCTGGCCGAGCTGCGGACGTTGGGCGACATCGTGGGCTTCGTGACCGGGCTCTCCGACGGCGCAGGTACCGAGCCCGCCCCCGCGGCGGCCGCCCAGCCGCCCACGACGGCCACCGCCGCCGCCACCGCCCCGGCCCCCTCCCCAATCGGCCGCGGCCACGCCGCCCTGCTGGACCTGCCGCTCCCGGACCGCCTGGTCGGCGCCTACCCGCAGGGGGCGACGGCGCTGGTCGTGGACGACGGCAGTGAGGTCGCCCAGGCCGTCGCCGCGCGGCTCGGCGAGAGCGGCTGGCTGGTGCGTGTGCTGCGGCTGCCCGGCGTCCCGCAGCGCGTCGCCGGAGCCGCCGACCTTCCGCTGACCGGCTGGGGCGCATCTGAACTCGCCGCCAGGGTGGAGGAGTTGGGCGCCGATCCGGTGCACCTGGCCGTCACGTTCGCGGCCGTGGACGGGCTGCCGTGGTCCGAGGGCGTCCGCCGCCTCGCGCACACGCTGCTCACCGCCCGGCACCTGGTCGCCCCGCTCACCGCGGCCGCCGCGACGGGCCACCGTGCCGCCTTCGTGACCGTCACCCGGCTGGACGGCGCCTTCGGGCTCACCGGTGTCGCCGAGGACGCGGCCCCGGCCGGCGGCGTGGGCGGTCTGGTGAAGACCCTCGCCGTGGAGGCACCGGAGCTGTTCTGCCGCGCGCTGGACCTGGCTCCGGGGCTGGGCGCCGACGCGGCGGCCGACCTGGTCCTGGAGGAACTGTTCGACGCGGGGACGAGCCCGGTCCAGGTGGGCCGTGACGGGGTCCGGCGGGTCGCGCTGACACTCGGCGAGCAGGACCCGGCCGCCGCGCGCACCGGCGCCCCGCTCTCCGCCGACGACCTCCTGGTCGTCACCGGCGGCGGCCGCGGCATCACCGCCCGCTGTGCCGTGGCCCTGGCGGCCGCGCACCGGCCGGGCCTGCTGCTCCTCGGCCGTACCGCGCTCGGCACCGAGCCCGCGTGGGCGAACGGGCTGACCGACGCGGGCGCCCTGAAGGCCGCGGCCGTCGAGCAGCTCAAGGCGGCCGGTGAGAAGCCCACCCCTAAGCGGGTGGAGCAGCTCTACGGGTCGGTGGTCGGCGAGCGGGAGGTCAGGCAGACCCTGGCCGAGATCCGGGCGGCCGGCGCCGAGGCCGAGTACCTTGCCGTGGACATCACCGACGCGGCCGCGACCGCCGCCGCCCTCGCGCCGTACCGGGAGCGGATCACGGGTCTGGTGCACGGCGCGGGTGTGCTCGCGGACCAGCTGATCGCTGCGAAGAAGGCCGCCGAGATCGAGCGGGTCTTCGCCGTCAAACTGGGCGGGCTGCGCTCGGTGGTGGCCGCGCTGCCCGCCGAACGGCTGCGCCACGTCCTGCTGTTCTCGTCGGTCGCCGGGTTCTTCGGCAACCGGGGTCAGTCGGACTACGCGATGGCCAACGAGGTCCTCAACGCCTGGGCCGGCGCCTTCCGCGCCGGCCACCCGCAGGCGCATGTCACTTCGCTGAACTGGGGCGCGTGGGACAGCGGGATGGTCTCGCCGCAGATCAAGGCGGTCTTCGAGGAGCGCGGCATCGCGCTGATCCCGGAGGAGACCGGAACCCGGCTGTTCGCCGGGCAGTTCGCGCCCGAGCGGGCCGGTGACACGGTCGTGGTGCTCGGTCCGACCACGCCCCTGTCGGTGCCCGGGCGGACCGCGCCGGCGGCGCCGGTCGTCCTGGAGCGGGACCTGTCCGCGCTGGCCGGCGAACCGCTGGTCACCGACCACGTGATCGGCGACGCGCCGGTGCTGCCGGCCACGGCGGCGCTGGGCTGGGCGGTGGGCTCGGTCGAGCGGCTGACCGGCGCCGAGGTCGCCGAGGTCCGGGACTTCGCGGTGCACAAGGGCGTCGTCTTCGACGGCGAGGCCGACACCGGGCGCTTCCAGCTGACGGCCGACCCGGTGCCGGACGGCACCGAGGCCGACGTGACGATCCGCTCGGTGGGCGAGGACGGGACCGTACGCCCGCGGTACGCGGCACGGGTGCTGTTCGGCGCCGGTTCGGCACCGGCTCCCCGGGTCGGCGGGCTCCCCACGCCGGGCGGCGGCAGCGACGCGCAGGTCTTCTACGCCGACGGCACGCTGTTCCACGGTCCGTCGCTGCGCGGGCTGCGCCGGGTGCTGGAGTCGGCCGAGGCGCGGCTGGTCCTGGAGTGCGCGCTGGCCGAACACCGGCCCGCGGGCGGGGCGTTCGGGTCCGCGCGGTACGCGCCCGGCACCGCCGACCTGCTGCTGCAGGCCGCGCTGGTGTGGATGCGGGTCAACCGTGACACGGCGACGCTGCCGGTCGGGGTGGCCCGGGCCGAGCTGTTCGAGGCGCTGCCCGACGGCGAGCCGTTCCTGGTCGTGGTCGAGCCGGTCCAGGCCAACGGCACCGGCGCGACGCTCACCGTGACGGCGTGCGCTCCCGACGGACGGGTGCTGACCCGGCTCACGGGCGTGTCGCTGGTGTCCACCCCGCAGCTGGCCGCCTCGTTCGCCCGCCGCTGAGCCGACGCCGACCTGTGGACCGCCGGTCCCGGCGGGCGGACCTGTGTCACCGCCCGCCGGGCCGGCCTCCTGGAGGAAACAGCGCTATGAGCAAGTACGCGATCGTCGGCATCTCCTGCCTGTTCCCCGGGGCGGAGACTCCCGACGCGTTCTGGAGGAACCTGCGCGACGGCGTCGACAGCCGCACCGAGGGCGGCCCGGACGTCTTCGGCCCGGCCCCCGACCCCCGCGTCGCGGACCCGGAGCACACCATCACCTGTGTGCGCGGCGGCTTCGTCACGGGCTTCGAGTTCGACCCGTCCGGCTACCGGCTCCGCCCGGAGGACCTGACCCGCCTGGACCGTGTCTTCCACTGGTCCCTGCACACCGCCCGCGAGGCCCTGCGCGACAGCGGCCACGCGGACCGCCCCGAACTCCTGGCCCGCACCGGCCTGGTGGTCGGCGACTACTCCTTCCCCACCCCGGCCTCGGCCCGCATCAGCCTGCCCCTGGTCCATGAGGCGGTCCTGGACGGCGTACGGCGCTCCGGGCACCCGGTGCCGGCACCGGCCGCGCTCCTCGACCCGGCCGCCGTGCACCCGGCGGACGCCCGGGTCAGCGGCGCGCCCGCCCGGATCGCGGCCGCCGCCCTCGGCCTGGGCGGCCCCCGCTACGCCCTGGACGCGGCCTGCTCCTCGGCCCTGTACGCGCTGAAGCTGGCCTGCGACCACCTGGCGGCCGGGCAGGCCGACCTGGTGCTGGCAGGCGGGGTCTGCGCCCCCGACCCGACCCTCATCCACCTCTCCTTCTCCGACCTGCACGCCTATCCGGAGAACGGGATCAGCCAGCCCTTCGACGCCCGCTCCACCGGCATCCTCACCGGCCAGGGCGCGGGCATGGTCGCGGTCCGGCGGCTCGCCGACGCGCTGGCGGACGGCGACCGGATCTACGCGGTCGTCGACGGCATCGGCCTGTCCAACGACGGCGCCGGCCGCCATCTCCTGGTCCCGAACCCGTCAGGTCAGCTCGCGTCGTACGAACTCGCCTACGCCCGGGCCGGGTTCGGTCCCGACGAGGTCGACTACCTGGAGTGCCACGCCACCGGCACGCCGGTCGGCGACGGCACCGAGGCCGAGTCGGTCGCCGGCTGGTTCGGCGCGCGCGGCGGCACGGTGCCGCCACTGGGCTCGGTGAAGGGCAACCTGGGTCATCTGCTGACCGTGGCGGGCCTGAGCAGTCTGCTGAAGGTGATCCTGGCGATGGGCCACGGCGAACTGCCGCCGACCATCGGGGTCGGCCAACCCCTCACCGACACCCTGCCGTTGGTCCGCGAGGCCCGCTCCTGGCCGGACGGGCGTCCGGGGCCGCGCCGGGCCGCGGTCTCGGCGTTCGGCTTCGGCGGTACGAACGCCCACGTCGTCCTCTCCCAGGAGGCCGTGGACGAAGGGGAGTCGGCGCCCGCCGTGCCGCCGGCCCTCGACATCGTGGGCCTCGGCGCGCACTTCGGCACCCTCGACTCGGCCGCGGCCTTCGAACGCGCCCTGCACGACGGCGCCGACGCCTTCCGGCCGCTCCCCGAGCACCGCTGGCGCGGCCTGGAGGAGACCGCGGGCGGCACCCTGGAGCGGGCCGGACTCGACCGGGCGCAGCTGCCCGAGGGCGGTTTCGTCGACCGGATCGAGATGGACCCCGCCGACCACCGCATTCCCCCGGCCGACCTGCGCAACTACAACCTCCAGCACGCCCTGATGTCCAAGGTCGCCGACGAGGCGCTGCGCGACGCCGGGTACGACCGGACCGTGCCGCCGGGCGCGAAGGCGCCGCAGGCGCGCCGGATCGCGGTCGTGGTGGCGATGGAGATCGAGCCCAGCGCCCACCTGCACCTGGCCCGGCACGGCATCGGCGACTTCCTTCAACGGGCCTACGCCGAGGCCGGGTTGGAGCTGCCCGGCGAACTCGCGCAGGCGGCCCGGGAGGCGATCCACCGGCCGATCGTGGCCAACGAGGTGCTCAGCTACATCGGCAACATCATGGCCAGCCGCATCTCGTCCCTCTGGAACCTGACCGGTCCGTCCTTCACCGTCTCCTCCGACGCGGCCGGCGCCGCCGAGGCCCTCCAGATCGCCCGGCTCCTGCTGCTCGACGAGACCGTGGAGGCCGTCCTGGTCGGCGCGGTCGACCTGGCCGGCTCGCCCGAGAGCCTGCTGCTGCGCGGCACGGCACCGGTCGCGGGCGCGGGCCTGACCTTCGGCGACGGGCAGCGCGGCGTCCGGATCGGGGAGGGCGCGGGCGCGGTCGTGGTGACCCGCCCCGGGGTCCGGCGGGCCTATGCGCGCCTCGACTCCGTCGCCGTACGGCACTCCGCTCCGGTCGACGGCCGGCTGCCCGAGGCCGACGCGGACGCCCTCGCGGAGGCCGCGGAGCAGGCGCTGGCCGCCGCCGGGATCGGCCCCGGCGAGGTCGGATACCTGGAGGCGCACGCGGGCGGTACGGCGGTGCGGGACGCGGCCGAGGTGGCCGCCCTGGCGCGGGTCTACCCCGCCGGTTCGGGCGCCGTGGCCCTTGGCAGCGCCAAGGCGCAGGTCGGCGACACGGTCGGCGCGTCCGCGCTGGCCGGGCTGTTGCGGGCGGTGCTGTGCCTGCACCACGGCTACCTGCCCGGCGTACCGGGCTGGCGCAGGCCCGCGCCGGAGCTGGCGGAGCGGTTCGCGGCGTCGGCGCTGCACGTGCCGGACGCGTCCCGGCCCTGGCTGCGCACCGACCACACGCGGCGCCGGTACGCCGCCGTGAACGTCATCGGCTCCGACGGCGCCCACGGCCATCTGGTGCTGTCCGCCGAGGGCACCCGCGGCGACGTCGTCCCCGCCGACTGGCGGCGGGCCGGCGCTCCGGCGCTGCTGCCGCTGGGCGCGGCGGACATCGACGGGCTGCTGGCCGAGGTCGCACGCCACGCGGAACTGCTGGAAGCGGGCGCCGACCCGTACCGGCTGGGCCGGGCCGCCGCCGAGCGGCTGTCGGGCAGTGCCCTGCGGGTGGTGCTGGTCGGCCGGGACCGTGAACAGCTGCTTCAGCAACTGGAGTTGGCCGCCCGCAGCCTGCGCGACGCGTATGGCGCGGGAGAGGAGTGGACCACTCCGGCGGGCAGTTGCTTCGCGCCGCGGCCGATCGGCCCGGCCGGCAAGGTGGCCCTGGTGTACCCGGGCGCCTTCAACTCCTATCCGGGGCTTGGCCGCGACCTGTTCCGGGTCTTCCCGTCCCTTCTCGGCGGCTTCGAGTCGGAGGCGGGCGACCCGGACCGGATGTTCCGTGCCGCCCAGCTGTATCCGCGGACCCAGACCGCCCTGGAGCGACGGGACCTGATGCGCCTTGAGGGCGAACTCGGCGAGGACATCCCGTTCATGCTCGCCACCGGCACCACCTTCGCGATCCTCTACACCGACCTGGTCCGCGAGCGGCTCGGCGTCACGGCGCACGGCGCGTTCGGCTACAGCCTCGGCGAGTCCAGCATGCTGTTCGCCACCGGCGGCTGGCGGCGTCCGGCCCGCCGCGACGACCGGATCAGCGCCACCCCGCTGTTCCGGGACCGGCTGACCGGCCCCCGGCGCACGGTCCGCGAGCTGTGGAACCTGCCCGACGACACCCCGGACGAGGCGGTGTGGGGCAGCTTCGTCCTGCTGGAGTCGGCGGACCGCGTCACCGAGGCCCTGGCCCGCCACGACCGGGTCTTCCTCACTCACGTCAACACCCCCACCGAGGCGGTCATCGCCGGCGACCCGGCCCAGTGCCGGGCGCTGATCGAGGAGTTGGGCTGCCCGTCGGCCCGCTCCCCCGTCGGCTCGGTGATGCACTGCCCGGTCGTGGGCGGCGAGCTGGCCGGCCTGGCCGAGCTCAACGACCATCCGACGGGCTCCGTGGGCGGCCTCGAGCTGTTCAGCGCCTATGACTACGAGCCGGTCGGCGACCTCGGGCAGGCGGAGGTGGCCCGGCGCATCGCCCGGACGCTGCGCTCCACCATCGACTTCCCGAAGCTCGTGCGGACCGCCTACGACCGGGGGTTCCGCTACTTCGTCGAGACCGGCCCCGGGGCCACCTGCACGCGCTGGGTGCACGACACCCTCGGCGACGCCGCGCACGTCGCGATGCCGGTGGACCCCCGGGGCGTGCCCGCCGCCCGCTCGGTGGCCCAGCTCGCCGCCCGGCTGATCGCCCATGGCCTGCCGCTCGACGTGGCGGGCCTGCTCGGCCCGGACCCGGTGACCGCCGGGCGCGCCCCGCTGCTGCGGGTGCCGGTCGGCGGCGGCCCGTCCATCCCGGCCGGGATCGCGGAGCGTACGGCGCCCGCCGTGCCCGTCCCGGCCCCCTCCCCTGTCCACGGCGCCCGTGCGGAAGAACGCGCGCCGTCCGTCCGTACGGCCGTACCGGCACCGGTGGCCGCCCCCGTCGACGCCGAGGACGCGCGGCCGGCCCCCGTGGCCGCCGTCTCGCTGGAGGTAACCGACCTGATGCCCGCCGACCCGACACTCGAAGACACCGAGGTCATCACCTTCGACGGCGAACCCCTCGCGCTCCTGCCGTGGACGGAACAGCCGGAAGAGGCCGTACGGCCCGAGACACCCCGGCCGCGCCCGGCCACGGCGTCGCGCCCGGCCACGGCCCCGCAGCCGACCGCCGCGCCCAGCGGCTCCGCCGCCGACCTGCTCCGTGACATACGGCAGCAGATGGTGGCCACGCACTCGGTGGTCATGGAGACCCAGCGGGTTCTCCAGGAGCACACGCTCGCCCGGATGGAGGCCCTCCTCGACACCGGCGCACCGGCCCCCGCACCGTCCCGTCCCGTCGGATCCGTGAACACCGGGCCGGTGGCCGTGGAGCCCGTGGTCATCGAGCCCACGGCCGTGCTGCCCCCCGCACTGCCGCCCGCCGCCCCGCGCACCCCGGGCGTCATCTGGGACGAGCAGCAGCTCCTCGCCTTCGCCACCGGCCGCCTCACCGACGTCTTCGGCCCCGAGTTCGCCGAGATCGACGGCTACGCCAAGCGGGTCCGGCTGCCCGCGCCGCCGTACCACTTCGTCACCCGCGTCACCGCGCTCCAGGCCGAGACCGGGGTGTACGAGCCGTCGTTCATCCGCACCGAGTACGACGTGCCGAAGGACGCCTGGTACGCGGTGGACGGCGGGGTGCCGCCGGCCGTGGCCATCGAGGCCGGCCAGTGCGACCTGCTCCTGATCAGCTACCTGGGCATCGACTTCCGCAACAAGGGCGAGCGCGTCTACCGGCTGCTCGACAGCAAGCTGGTCTTCCACGGCGACCTGCCGCGCACCGGCCAGACCCTGCGCTACGACATCTCGATCAACCGGTTCGTCCGCCAGGGCGACACGACCCTCTTCTTCTTCAGCTACCTCTGCTACGCGGACGGCGAGCTGATCCTCGAACTCAAGGACGCCTGCGCCGGGTTCTTCTCCGCGGCCGAACTGGCCACCCCGCTCGGCGTGGTCACCACGGAGAAGGAGAAGCAGCGGCGGGAGGCGCTGACGAAGACCTGGTTCAAGCCGCTGGCGGACACGGACCGGAACCATCTCACCGCCGCCGACCTGGAGTTGCTCGCCGAGGGGAAGCCGGGCGAGGTCTTCGGTCCCCACCACGCCCAGGACCCCGGCCTCAACCCGGCGCTGCGGCTGCCCGACGCCCGCCTGCGGATGGTCGACGAGATCCGCATCGACCGCACGGGCGGTCCGCGCGGCCTCGGTGCGATCACCGCCTACAAGCGTCTGGAGCCGGACGCCTGGTACTTCGAGTGCCACTTCCCCGACGACCCGGTACTGGCCGGCTCGATGGTCGCGGAGGGTGCCGTGCAGACCCTCCAGGCCTACCTCCTCCACCAGGGCATGCACCTGGTGCTGCCGGACGCCCGCTTCCAGACCATCATCGGCCTGGAGACCGAGGTGCAGGTGCGCGGCCAGATCACCCCGGAGCACCGGGAGATCCGGTACGAGATCGAGGTCATGGAGCTGACGCTGCTGCCGCGGCCCTCCGTGGTCGCGGACGTCCTGGTCTACCTCGGCGACAAGCCGGTGATCCGGATGCGGAACTTCGGCATCCAGGTCCGCGAGAAGGACGGCACCGCGTACCGTCCGCCGCTCGGCGGTGTCCCGGAGTTCCTCGGCCGCCGCAACCGCGCCGGCGAGCCCGCGATGATCAACGAACTGCACCTGGCGCACGCCGCGAAGGGCGACCTGGGTACGGCGATGGGCCCCGAGTTCGACGTCTACAAGGAGAGCCGGGCGCCGTACATCCCCAACGGGGACTTCCAGTTCGTCGACCGGATCATGCGGCTCAAGGGAACGCGCGGTGAGTTGAAGCCGGGCGCCGAGATGGTCACGGAGTACGACTCCCCCGCCGACGCCTGGTACTACCGCGAGAACTCCCACCCGCACATGCCCAACTGCGTGTACATGGAGACGTCGTTGCAGGCGGCGATCCTGCTCGGCTACTACCTGGGCGCCACCCTCAAGCAGCCGGAGACCGAGTACTCGATCCGCAACCTCGACGGCACGGCCACCCTCGTCAAGGACGTCGACCTGCGCGGCAAGACGATCCGCCACCACTCCACGCTCCTGATGACCAGCGCGGTCTCGGGCGCCGTGCTCCAGAACTTCCGCTACGAACTCTCCGCCGACGGCGAGGTGTTCTATACCGGCGAGTCCCTCTTCGGCTACTTCAGCGAGGCCGCGCTCGCCAACCAGCTGGGCCTGGACAGCGGGACGTACGTGGCACCCTGGATCGAGCAGGCGAAGCCGGAGAACGTCCGCCGCATCGAACTTTCCGACGACGCCCCGCAGTTCGGCGGCGAGCTCCGCCTCCCCGCCGGTCACTTCCACCTCGTCGACCATGTCGACCTGGTCGAGGAGGGCGGCCGGCACGGCAAGGGATATCTCCACGGTCACCGCGCGATCCGGCCCGACGAGTGGTACTTCGACTGCCACTTCCACCGCGACCCGGTGATGCCCGGTTCGCTCGGTGTGGAGGCGATCCTGCAGGCGATGCGCCTGTACGTGCTGGAGCGGGGCCTGGCGGACGGCATCGAGCGCCCCCGGTTCGCGCTCGGCACCGGCATCGCCATGAGCTGGAAGTACCGCGGCCAGATCCTGCGCCACGACGGCGAGCTGAGCTTCGACGTGCACGTCAAGGAGGTCCGCCGAGACGGCGACCGGCTCGTCGTGGTCGCCGACGCCGACCTGTGGAAGCCGGGGCTGCGCATCTACGAACTCACCGACGTGGCCATCGAGGTCCGTCCCGACGACACCCACGCCTGATGCTTCGAGGAGACGTCCGAGTCATGCACGCCCAGCCCACTCCGCTGCGCTGGCAGGGAGCGAGCGCCCCGCACACCGACCCGGCGGGCATCTACGAGGCCCTCGCCGACCTCGACCGCCCCTGCTTCGTGGTCCGCACCCCGCACGGCATCGGGGCGGCGGCCGGCGGCACCGCCACGGCGGGCCCGCAGGGCCTCCCGCTGCTGGCCGCCGCCGCTCCCCTGCCGCCCCGCACCCTCGGCTCGCCCGCCTTCCTGGCCGCGCACGGCGTCCGGCACGCCTACATGGCCGGAGCGATGGCCGGCGGCATCGCCTCCGCCGACATGGTGATCGCGCTGGCCCGGGAGGGCTTCCTCGCCTCCTACGGCGCGGCCGGACTGCTCCCGGAGACCATCGCGAAGGAGCTCACCCGCTTCGCGCGGGAGATCCCCGGCCTTCCGTACGCCGTCAACCTGATCCACAGCCCCAGCGAGGAGCGTCTGGAGCGCGAGGCCGTGGAGCTGTTCCTGCGGCACGGGGTGCGGTGCGTGGAGGCGTCGGCCTTCATGAGCCTCAGCCCGCACGTGGTGCGCTACCGCCTGGCCGGCCTGCGCCGCGAGCCGCACTCCGGTGCCGTGGTGGCGGACCACCGGCTCATCGCGAAGATCTCCCGCCCGGAGACCGCCGAGCGCTTCATGCGCCCCGCCCCGGCCACCATCATCAGTGCGCTGCTCGGTCAGGGCCTGATCACCGCCGAACAGGCCGACCTGGCCAAGTACGTGCCGATGGCGGACGACATCACGGTCGAGGGCGACTCCGGCGGCCACACCGACCGCCGGCCTCTCCCCGCACTCCTCCCGACGATCCTGCGCCTGCGCGACACGGTCCAGCACGAGCACCGCTACCCGGTCCCCATCCGGGTCGGCGCGGCCGGCGGCCTGGGCTGCCCGGTCTCGGTCGCGGGTGCCTTCGCGATGGGCGCCGCGTACGTCGTGACCGGCTCGGTCAACCAGTCGTGCGTGGAGTCCGGTTCGTCGAAGGCCACCAAGGCGCTGCTCGCCGACGCCGGTATCGCGGACTGCGAGATGGCACCGGCGGCCGACATGTTCGAGATGGGCGTGGAACTCCAGGTGCTGAAGAAGGGCACCCTGTTCCCGATGCGCGCAAAGCGCCTGTACGAGCTGTACCAGTCGTACGACGGCCTGGAGGCCCTCCCGGCGGCCGAGCGCACCAAGCTGGAGACGCAGGTCTTCCGCCGTCCGCTGGAGGACGTCTGGCAGGAGTGCGTCGGCTACTTCACCCGCCGCGACCCCGAGCAGCTGGCCCGCGCCGCCGGCAACCCGAAGCGGCGGATGGCCCTGGTCTTCCGCTGGTACCTGGGCATGGCCTCGCGCTGGTCCACGACCGGCGACCCGGGCCGCGTCCTGGACTACCAGGTGTGGTGCGGCCCGGCGATGGGCGCCTTCAACGACTGGGTCACCGCCAGCTACCTCAAGGCCCCCGGGAACCGCCGCGTCGCGGACGTCGCCCACCACCTGATGCGCGGCGCGGCCTTCCACACCCGCCTGGCCCAGCTGCGCGTCGCGGGCGTCCGCATCCCGCCCTCGGCGGCGGACTACCGCCCGGTCCCGCTGGAGTCCCCCGCACTGGAGGGCGCCCGATGACCCCCGACGAACTGGAACGCCTGCTGGGCGACCCGTACGACCCCGTGAATCCCTACGGCTTCGCGGCGGCGGTCGCCCGCGACGAACAGGATGCGTTCCCCGAGGAGTTGTGCGCGAAGCTGCGCGAGGCCGGCTTCCACCTGAACTACCTCCCGCGCGAGTGGGGCGGCCGCTTCGAGTCCTTCGACCGCAGCATGCTCCTGGTCCGCACGGCCGCCCGCCGGGACCTCAACGTGATGCCCGGCACGATGTTCGGCATCACCGCCGCCACCTGCCTGGCCCTGCACGGCTCGCCCGAGCAGCGGAAGCGGGCGGGCGAGATCCTCACCGAGGGCGGCGCGATCGGCTTCGCCCTCTCCGAGGCGCGGCACGGCAGCGACCTGCTGGCGAACACGGCCCGCCTCGAACCGACTGCTGAGGGCTGGGAGTTGACGGGCGAGAAGTGGCTGGTCGGCCTCGGCCACCGCTGTGAGGCGGCCTATGTGGTCGCCAAGACGGGCGAGCGCGGCCCGGCCGCCTACTCCGCGGTCTTCGTCGACCTCACCACCGGCACCGGCCTGGACCGCGGCCCGCTGGTCCCGGCCGCCGGCATGCGCGGCATCGACTTCGCCGACCTGGGCTTCGACCGCTTCCCGGTCCCGCGCGAGGCCCTGGTGGGCCGGGAGGGCGAGGCGCTGGAGTCGGTGATGAAGGCGCAGCAGGTGGTCCGCGTGATGAGCATGGCGGGCAGCCTGGGCATCGCCGACACGGCACTGCGCCAGACGCTGGACTTCGCGGCGGACCGAAGGGTGGGCCGGACGACGGTCCTGCGATCCCCCTACCCGAGGCGCGAGCTGGCCATCGCATCAGCGGCCCTGCTGGCGGCGGACGCCACGGCGCCGGCCGCATCCCGCGGCATCCACGTGGTCCCCGAGACCTTCAGCGTCTGGGGCTGCGCGGCGAAGCACGTCGTGGCGGAGAGCACGGACGAACTACTACGCCGCTGTGGTGGGGTGCTGGCATCGAGAGCGGTGCTCCGAGACGGCTTGTTCCAGAAGCTCCAACGAGACGCCGCAGTCGTACGAGTGGTGGACACCAGCCCCCTGGCAAACCTCCGCTCGTTCGCAAGCCAGCTGCAACAGACCTTTTCTTTTTCTTTTAGGGGCGCGGGGAACTGCGCGACCAGCCCAGACGCACCCGCAGCCAAAAAACGAATCCAAACCATCTTCGATTTGGAAGAACCCCTTCCTCCCTACGCGCCCGACCGTCTCGACCTCAATGCCCGCGGCTACGACCCGGTCACCGCCGCACTCCCCCTCATCGCCCCCGAAGCCCTCACCAGACTCACAGCCGCAGCGGACCACCCCACCGCACACCTCATCACCCAACTGGTCGCAGCCGTAGGCGATCTCCCCGCAGAACTCGCCACCGCCGACCGGGACACCGGCCTCATAGACGTGGCCGAACGCTTCACCTGGCTCCACGCGGCAGCGTCCTGCCTCCATCTCTGGTGGGCCAACGAGAACAACCCCTTCTTCACCACCGGCTGGCTGCACGCCACCCTCGCCCACCTCCTCGCCAGAGCGACCGGCACCGATCTCCGCCGAGCGGGCGACGCCCAGCTCCCCGCGCTGGACATCACCACCGACCTGCACGACCACGACCAGCTCTTCAGCGCCCTGCCTGTCCACTTGGCCTGACCGTCGGAGACACCCGTGCCGAAGAAGAACCTCACAGAACTCGCGGTCCGGCTGGAGAACCACCTCGGCGATCCACACGACCCCGCGAGCCGGATGCCGTACGCCAAAGTCCTGGAGTACGACGAACGGGAGGACTACCCCTACGAGTTCGTCAACCTGCTCCAGCGCTGGGGCGCCCTCGACCACTCCCTCCCCCTCGCCCAGGGCGGCAAGGCCGGCGACGTGGAGATCGGCTTCAATCTGATGCGGCTGATCGCCCGCCGCGACCCGACCACCGCCACCGCGTTCATCATCACCAGCCTCAGCTTCATGCCGGCCTGGGTGGCCGGCACCGACGAGCAGAAGCGGGCCCTCGTCCAGGCGATCCAGCAGGGCACCCGCTACGCCTGGGGCCTGTCGGAGCGCAACCACGGCAGTGATCTCACCGCCAACGAGATGACCGCCGAGAAGACCGTCGGCGGCTATCTCCTCACCGGCGAGAAGTGGCTGATCGGCAACGGCCGGGTCGCCGACGGCCTGAGCATCCACGCCCGCACCGACCCGCGCGGCGGCCCCGCCGGCTACTCCGTGTTCGTGCTGGACAAGCGCCGTACCCCCGCCGGTGCGGTGGACGAGCTGCCGCGGGAGCGCATGCACGGGCTGCGCGGCCTGGACATGAGCGGCTTCCGCCTGGACCGCGTCTTCGTACCCGACTCGGCGCTGCTCGGCCGGGAGGGACAGGGGCTGGAGATCGCGCTCAAGACGTCACAGACGGCGCGTGCGCTGATCAGCGGGATCGCCCTGTCCGCGGTCGACACGGGACTGCGGGTGACGCTCGACTTCACCGAGGGACGGCAGGTGTTCGGCCGTACCGTCAGCGACATCCCGTACTCCCGGCGGCAGTTGACGGAGTGCTTCGCGGACCTGATGGTGGCGGACGCGGTCAGTCTGGGCGCGGTCCGGGCGCTCCAGGTCGTGCCGGAGCAGACCAGTGTGTGGTCGTCGGTGGTGAAGTACTTCGTGCCGACGCTGCTGGAGCGGACGTTCGCCCGGCTCAACGTCGTCCTCGGGGCCCGTTTCTACCTCCGTGACCACCCGCACTACGCCATCCACCAGAAGATGATGCGCGACCTGCCGGTGGCGAACTTCGCCGACGGCAACACGGTGGTGAACCTGAAGAACATCGCCCTTCAGCTGGAGGGGCTGCTCGCCGCCGGGCCGGGCGCGGCTGCCGAGGAGCGGGCGGCCGTGCTCTTCGGCATCGACCAGGAGCTGCCGCTGTACCGGCCGTGGGACCAGGAGCTGTTCAGCCGGGGCCAGGACGACGCGGTGCGGGCCGCACCCGCCGCGCTCGACCGGCTGCGCGGTCTGGCCCAGGCGGGCGACGAGCACGGCTGGCTTGCGCGGTCCGCGGCCGTCGCCGCCGAACTCCTCGCGCACGCCGACTCTTTGCGGGAGCGCACCGCGCGGCTCAGGGCCGAGCTCGGCCGTGCGTACGGCCAGTCGGCCGAACTCTTCGACCTGGCCAAGGAGTACTGCCTGCTGCACGCCACCGCCGCCTGCCTGCACACGTACGTCCACTCGGCCGCCGCCCTCGACGACCCGCTGCCCAGCGGTGCCCTGCTGCTGCTCCAGCTGGAGCGGATCCGGCGGCATCTGCGGCCGCACGAGTCCGTCACCGACGCGGCCGTGGTCGACGACGTGATGCGGGTGCTGCGCGAGCTGTACCGGGAGAACCGGCTGTTCTCGTACTGGCAGTTCCCGCTCGCCGAGCGCGGCGACCTGGCCGCGGCCCGCAGCTGAGATGTCCGACCGTCATCTGTGGCTGCTGCCGGAGGCCGCCGCCGACGCGTTCGTCGCACGGCTGGGCGGCACGGCGCTGCTCTCCGGGGAGGAACGAGCGCGCTGCGAGCGCGCGCTCTCGCCGCAGCTGCGGCGGCGCCGGCTGGCCGCGCGGCTGCTGGCCCGGCACGCGCTAGCCGAGCGGTCCGGACGGCCGCCCGGCGCGTGGCGGTTCCGTACCACCGGGGACGGCCGTCCGGAGCCCGAGCCGGCGTACGGCGGGCTGCGGTTCAACCTCACCCACACCGACGGTCTGATCGCCTGTGTGGTGACCGACGCCGGCCGTGCCTGCGGGGTCGACGCCGAGCCGTCACCGGCGGGTGCGGACGCGCTCGCGCACCTGCCCCGGTTCTTCGCCCCGGCCGAGCGGGCCGAGCTGGAGCGGGCGCCGCGGGAGGAGCGGGCGGCGCTGGTCGCCGCGTACTGGGTGCTGAAGGAGGCGTACCTGAAGGCGCTCGGCACCGGGCTGCGCCGTGAGCTGTCCACCGTCGCCTTCACCCACCCGGCCGCCGCTCCGCCCATCGCCGTGCACGACTCCGGGTCGGCCGCCCGGCACTGGCACTTCGACCTGGTCCACCCGACCCCGGGGCACGTGCTGGCCGTCGCCAGCGAGCGGTCCCGTACCGACGGCCTGACCACCACCGTCCTGTCCTGCTGAAGCCTGTCCTGCTTGAAGACCGAGGAGCACCGATGTCCGTCAAGCCCAGCATCGCCGTCGTGGGCGGTGGAGTGGCCGGCCTCTCCGCCGCCTACGCGCTGCGCGAGCACGCCCAGATCACCCTGTTCGAACGCGAGGACCGTTTCGGCGGCCACGCCAACTCCGTGGAGGTCGAGGACGCCGGCCGCGTCCTGGGCATCGACACCGCGTTCGTCGTCTTCAACCGGCCCGCCTATCCCAACCTCTCCGCGTTCTTCGAGGAGTTGGGAGTGGCCGACAAGCAACTCCTCAGCGGGTTCAACTTCTTCGACCTGAGCAACGGTCTGCAGTACGGCAGCGAGGAGATGGACCTGCCGGAGGAGGAGGTCCGGGCCCGCTATCCGGAGTACTTCCAGACCATCTGGCGGGAGGCGCGGCGGTTCCACGAGGAGGGCCGGCACGACTTCTTCCGCAAGCGCACCGACCTGCCGATGGGCGAGTACCTGGACCGGGGCGGCTACAGCGAGGAGTTCCGGTACGGCTACTTCATCCTGCTGTGCAGCGCGGTGTGGTCGGTGCCGGCGGAGCTGATCTGGGAGATGCCGGCCACCACGGTCATCGCGTTCTTCATGGCGCACGACGAGAGCGGCCTCGGCGGCCGCCGGGTCGACTGGCGGACCGTGGAAGGGGGGTCGATCTCGTACGTGCGCAAGGTGATCGCCGCGATCGACCCGAAGACGCGGCTCTCGGAGCCGGTCGTCGGCGTCCGGGAAGAGGCGGACGGGGTCGTGATCCGCACCGCGAACGGCGAGGAGCGCTTCGACCACGCCGTGCTCGCCACCCACGCCGACGTGACCCGCTCGCTGCTGGAGAACCCGACCCCCGCCCAGCGCGACCTGCTGGCGCCGCTGCGCTACAACGCCTCCACCGTGATCCTGCACACCGACCCGTCCGTGATGCCGGCCGGCCGGGACCGCTGGGAGGCCTGGAACTACGGCAAGGTGACCGTCGACGGGCAGCCGCGCACCTACGTGGCGTACTACATGAACAAGCTGCACGGCTTCGAGTCGGAGACGGACTACTTCGTCACCCTGGACTACCCGCTGGAGGTCGACGAGGCGGCCGTCATCCGGCGGTTCCACTACGAGCACCCGATGATCGACATGGCGATGCGCACCGCGCAGCAGACCATCTACGCGGTCAACGAGGGCCCGCGGGTGAAGCTCTGCGGCTCCTGGTTCCACTCCAAGCAGCAGTACTGGGACCAGATCGGCTCCCACGAGGCCGCGTTCTCCTCCGGGAAGGAGGCGGCGGCCCAGCTGTTGCGGGAACTCGGCGCCTAAGCGGGTCCGGCGAAGTGCGCTACGGTTCGGCAGCGCCCCGAAGGGGCGCGGGGCCGTATCCGAAATGCGGCTACCGCCGCGTGGGCGCGACCAGCCACGACGGTGCCGCAGTCGACTGACGGCATATCGCAGCTCTTCCAGCGGAGCGCCTGGCTAGGGCGTGTGCCGGTGTGCGGACTCGTTCTCCTGGGCCATGCGGCGCAGCGCCATCAGTGCGGGCTCCAGGAGGACGGTCAGCAGCAGGGCGCGCTCGGCGGCCTCCAACGGGTCCTCGATACCGTCGAGTTGGTCGAGGTCGAGGGTCGCGGTGCGTTCGGCGAGGCGGGCGTAGGGCAGGAGGGTGTGCCAGTCCAGCGGGACGCCGAGCGAGCGGAGCGAGGTGATCGTCTCCGCGAGCGTGCCACGGGCGGGTGCGTTCTGGTGCACCTTCCAGCCCAGCTCCTTGACCAGCGCGTCGACTTCGGCGGTCTCGGGGGCGTCCTGGGCGGTGTCGGCGGGCAGCCGGATCGTGCCCAGGGCGAGGCCCAGGAGCCGGTGGGTGTCACCGTCGTGCTCGCCGAGCGCGTCCAGGACCTCGCGGGTCGCGCTGACCGAGAGGCCGCGTACGCCGGTCAGGGCGCGGATCAGCCGGAGCCGCCGCAGGTGCTGTTCGTCGTACTCGGCCTGGGTCGCGGCGGTCTGACGGCCCGTCGGGAGCAGGCCCTCGCGGAGGTAGTACTTGATCGTCGTGACGGAGACGCCGCTGCGGCGGCTCAGCTCGGACATGCGCATCGGGTTCGGCTCCGCTCTCGCATCGGTATCGGCTCCGTTCCACCGGACGACACCTCGGCACTGGAAATTGGATACCTCTACTGTCTAACATGGATAGTAGAGGTATCCAATTTCTTCCCACGGGAGAAGGCCGCGCCATGCCCACCCTGCGCTGGACCACCGTCAACACCCCCGCACCCGACGCCGAGGCGTTCGTGATGGCGTCCCGGCTGGAGGTCCGCTCCCTCAAGGACGTGCCGCGTTTCTTCGCCAAGTCGCTGGTGGCGTGGAAGCAGGTCACCGGGGCGCCCGGCGCGTACGGCGCCTCGCTGATCGCCGAGCCCCTGAAGCGCACCTTCTGGACGCTCTCCGCCTGGGAGGACAAGGACGCCCTCTACCGGTACGCGAGGACCGAACCGCACAAGTCGGTGATGACCGGACTGCGCCCCACCATGAAGGGCTCGGTCTTCACGTTCTGGCAGGTCCCGGCGGCCGAACTGCCCATCGACTGGACGGACGCCCGGCGCCGGCTCGCCGAGCAGGAACGCGCCGACTCCTGACACCCGTCCCGCCCGGCCCTCCGCACACACGAGCCCCTCCCCCACGAGCCCCTTCGCTAGGAGCCCCCTGCCATGACCCTGTCCGAAGAGAGCCCGGTCCTCGACGAGGAGCCGGCCGCCCCGGTCGCCGCCGCGGGGCGCCGGGTGCCGCTGTGGCTCGCGATCGTCGCGTGCAGCGTGCCGATGTTCATGGTCGCGCTCGACAACCTCGTCGTGTCGACCGCCCTGCACACCCTCGCCGTCGACCTGGAGGCGAACACCCAGGAACTCCAGTGGTTCGTCAACGCGTACGTGCTGAGCTTCGCCTGCCTGCTGATGACGGGTGCCGCGCTCGGTGACCGGTTCGGCCGCCGGACGGTGTTCGTCATCGGCGTCGCCGTGTTCACGCTGGCCTCCATCGGCTGCGGACTGTCCGACACCAGCGCCCAGTTGATCACCTTCCGGGCGGTCCAGGGCTTCGGCGCGGCGGCCGTGATGCCGCTGTCGCTGACCCTGCTCTCGCAGGCGGTGCCGGAGAAGCTGCGCGGGCTGGCGCTGGGCGTCTGGTCCGGGGTGAGCGGGCTCGCCGTGGCCATGGGCCCGGTGGTCGGCGGCGCGGTGGTCGACGGTCTGGACTGGCGCTGGATCTTCTGGATCAACGTGCCGGTGTGCGTGATCGCGATACCGCTGGTGCTGTTCGCCGTGAAGGAGAGCTCGCTGCCGGGCGTCCGCCTCGACCTGGTCGGCATGGTGCTGGCGGCGGCCGGACTGTGCGCGGTGGTGTGGGCGATCGTGCACGGCGAGCCGGACGGCTGGACCTCCGCCAAGGTGCTGGGCGCGTTCGCGGGCGGCGCGGTGCTGCTCGCCGCGTTCGTGGTCTGGGAGTCCCGGACCGACGAGCCGATGCTCCCGCTCTCCTTCTACCGGGTGCGGGCCTTCACCCTCACCAACATCGTCTCGGCGACCATGTACTTCGGTGTCTTCGGCTCGCTGTTCCTGCTCGCGCAGTACCTCCAGATCGTGCCCCCGCGCTCCCCGCTGGAGGCCGGTGTCCGCACCCTCGCCTGGACGCTGATGCCGATGTTCGTGGCCCCGGTGGCCGGTCTGATCACGGACAAGGTCGGCGGCGGCCGGCTGATGGCCCTCGGCCTCTTCCTGCAGGGCGTCGGCCTCGGCTGGATCAACCTGGTCGCCGGCACCGACACCGCGTACCCCTCGCTGGTCGGCCCGATGATCGTGGCCGGCATCGGCATGGGCTTCGTGTTCGCGCCGACGGCGGCGGTGGTCCTCGGCTCGGTGGCCAAGGAGCACGCGGGCAAGGCGTCCGGCGCCAACACCACCGTCCGCGAGATCGGCGGCGCGCTCGGCATCGCCGTACTGAGCACGGTGTTCGTGACGTACGGCAGCACGCAGGGCCCGCAGCAGTTCGTCGACGGACTCCACCCCGCCGTCTGGGTCGGTGTCGCGGTCGTCTTCTTCGGCGCCCTGTGCGCCCTGGGCATCCCGCGCCGGCCGCAGCCGGCGGACGAGCAGGCCTGAGCCCCCCCGCTCCGGGCGGAGGCACCCCGACCGGTGCCTCCGCCCTTCCGTGTTCAGCCGGCGACGATCTCGGCGAACCGCTCCGCCCCCACGTTCCCGCCGGACAGGACGACCCCGATCCGGCGCGGCAGCGGCGCCACCCGGTGGGCCAGCAGCGCGGCCAGACCGCTGGCACCGCTCGGCTCCAGGACCGTCTTCAGACGCTCGAAGGCGAACCGCATCGCGTCCCCGATCTGTGCGTCGGTGACCAGCGAGATGTCGTCCACCAGGCGCTGGTTGAGGGAGAAGGTCAGCTCCCCCGGGATGTCCGCGGCCTGGCCGTCGGCGATGGTGCGGGGCACCGGGATCGACACCCGGTGCCCGGCCGCCAGGGACCGCCTGGTGTCGTCGCCGGCCTCCGGCTCGACCCCGACGACCCGGATCCCGGGCAGCAGCCCCTTGGCGGCGGTGGCGCTGCCCGCGATCAGCCCGCCGCCTCCGACGGGCACCACCAGCGCGTCCAGCTCGCCGACCTCTTCGATGAGTTCGAGAGCGGCCGTGCCCTGCCCGGCGATGACGTGCGGGTGCTCGTACGGCGGGATGAGCGCGAGCCCGCGTTCGGCGGCGAGGGCCTCGCCGATGGCGACCCGGTCGCCGGTGTAGCGGTCGTACGTCACGATCTCCGCGCCGTATCCGGCGGTCGCCTCCAGCTTGGCGCGCGGGGTGTCCTCGGGCATCACGATGACGGCGGTGGTGCCGAGTTCACGGGCGGCGAGGGCGACGGCCTGGGCATGGTTGCCGGAGGAGTAGGCGGCGATGCCCTTGGCGAGCTGCGCGGGCGACAGCCGGGACGCGGCGTTGTAGGCGCCCCGGAACTTGAACGCGCCGATGCGCTGGAGGTTCTCGCACTTCAGGAAGACCTCGGCACCGACCAGCTCGTCCAGGGTGCGCGAGCGCAGCACGGGGGTGCGGTGGGCCACCCCCTTGATCCGCGCCGCCGCGTCGTGCACGTCCTGGAGGGTCACGGGCGGGGTGTCGGGCATGTTCGTCCTCCGTTCTGGGCGCCGCCGGGCGCCGGATGGGCGGCCATCGTATGGAATTATTGTCTATCATCTGGACGGGAAGTCCAGACCCGATCCCGGCGGGGGTACCGATGGCACACGGACCGGCGGCACCGAGCGGCGAGGCGGCGGCACGGGCCGAGCAGGACGCGATCATCGGCGCGCTGTCCCCGGTCGTCGACGGGATCGCGGCGACCTTCGGCTCCTTCTGCGAGGTCGTCGTCCACGACTTCCGCCGTCCGGAACATTCCGTCGTCGCCCTCGCCGGGTCGGTCACCGGCCGGGGGGTCGGCGGCTCGATGAGCGAGATCGGCATGAAACTGCTGGCGGCCGGCGACGAGGCACGCGACGAGCTGAACTACCTGACCCGCACCCGGGACGGGAAGCTGGTCAAGTCGTCCACGATGGTGCTGCGCGACTCGCGCGGTACGGCGTTCGGGGCGCTGTGCGTGAACCTCGACGTCACGGCCGTCCACCAGGTGCACGAGCTGGTCGGCGGCCTCGCCGGGGTCACCGCCAGCGCCGTGGCGCCGCCGACCACCACGTTCGGCGACGACATCACCGCCGTCCTGGACTCGATCGTCGACGCCCGCCAGCTCCGCCGGCCCAGGCCCTGGTCCCAACTCACCCGCGAGGAACGGCTGGAACTGTTCCGGGACCTCGACCGGCAGGGCGTGTTCGCGGTGCGCGGCGCGGTGCAGCAGGTCGCCGCCCGCCTCGGCATCTCGCGGGCCTCCGCCTACAACTACCTGTCCGCGACCCGCACCGGCTGACCACCTGCCCTCAGCGGGCCGGCCGCGCTAGCCGATCTCGACGACCCGTGCCCAGGCGGGCGGTGCGTCCGGTACGTAGTCGGGGTCGTCCTCCTCCCACGACGTGCCGCTGTACTGCCGGGGGAAAAGGCCGACCACCGTTCGGCAGGCCGGCTGCGTCATCGGCCAGGGTGTCTGTCCGTCGGTGAGGGCCACCACGACGTCCGGCGCCGGCCGGGCCCGCAGTGCCCTGGCGAAGCCCGCGCGCAGGTCCGTACCGCCGCCGCCGACGAGCGGGATTCCCTCCGCGCGGCACAGCGGCTGCACGGTCCGGGCGGCCGCGTCGCAGGACAGCACGGAGACCAGGTCCCGGCGGCCGCCGACGGCGCGGGCGATCGCGGCCACCTCCAGCAGGGCGCTGCCCAGTTCGGCGTCGCTGACCGAGCCGGAGGTGTCGATGACGACCGAGACCCGGGGCGGGCGGCGGCGCAGGCTCGGGAGGACCACGCCGGGCAGGCCGGCCGACCGGCGCGAGGGCCGGCCGTAGCTGTAGTCGTCGCCGGCGCCCGCGGCCGAGGCCGCCGAGCGGACCGCGGCGCCCAGCAACTCCCGCCAGGGCTGCGGCGGATGGAAGGCCTCTTCCGCCCAGCGCCGCCAGCCCTCCGGGGTGCTTCCCGGCCGGCCGGTGATGGCCTGCGCCACCCGGAACCGGACCCCGTCCCGCTCCTGCTCGCTCAGGCCGTGCGCGCCCTCCGCCCCCAGGTCCCACTCCCGGTCGCGGCCGTCGGCTCCGCTGCCGCAGTCCATCCAGGTGAGGTCCTGGGTCAGCGGCCCGAGCCGGAACTGGCGCAGGTAGTCCTCCATCAACTGGCCCTCGTCCAGCCGCAGCATGTAGGGCCGGACGGCACCGCGGGGCTGCGCCAGCCCGTCGCCGTACGCGTCGTCGTTGATCTCCAGGTCCGCCGCGATGTTCATCCGCAGCCGCTCTCCGACCCCGGTCAGTCCGCGTTCCCGGGCGACCCGGTCGCTGCGCGCGTGGTGCTCGCGCAGCAGGTGCGACACCTCGTGCACCCACACCCCGGCCAGGTCCTCCTCCGGCATCCGGTCCACGAACGCGGGCGAGACATAGCAGCGCCAGTGCTTGTCGACGGCCATCGTCGGCACCTGCCGGGACTCCACGACGTGCAGGGCGAACAGGGCCGTCGCGAGGTAGGGCCGGGCCCGGGCGGCCTGCAGCCGGGCGGCGTAGAGCTTGTCCAGGTCCAGGTCCAGCGCCCCGGCCGGTGCGGTGCCGGGCTCCGCACCCGGTGCGTCGTCAGGCTTGGTGCCGGGTGCGGTGCCCTGTGCTGTGCTCATCGGCCGGCCTTCGCGGCGACGCGTTCGGCGGCCCGGTCGGCGCGCCGGGAGACGGACACCGCTCCTGCAAGGCGTTCGATCGCCGCCGGGACGTCCCAGTCGTCCCGGCGCAGCGAGGCCAGGGTGGTGGCGGGGACCACCACCAGGTCGGGCGCTCCGGTGTCCAGCGCCCGCACCAGCAGGGCCCAGGCCGCGTCCCAGCGGGCCCGGTCCGGCCGTTCGCGGACCGCCGCGACCACGCCGTCCAGCACGGCCTGGCGCAGATCGCCGCGCTCGGGCAGGTCGGCCGCGTCCGGGTCGGCGAGCAGCGTCTCGGGGTCCGGGAGCTCCATCCGGTCGACGCTCGCCAGCAGTTCGAGCCCCGGCCCGTCCCCGACCGTTCCCCTGACCAGCAGGGAGAGCACGTCCCGGGACGAGCCGGCGGCGTGCGCGAAGGCGACCAGGCGCAGTGTCATGTCCCAGCTGCGGGGCGACGGCCAGGCGCCGCCCCGGCGCGTCTCGCCGCTCGGCAGCCGGTGGACGAGCGTCGGGCGGGTGGCGAGCAGGCCGCACACCGCACGGCGCGCGAAGTCCACGGCGGCGGGCAGCCGGTCCGGGTCGAGCCGGGGCAGGGTCGCCCGGGGCCAGGTGCCGCCGAGACCTCGGACGACGACCTCGTGGTCGTGGGCCCACTGCAGATGCACGAACCGGTTGGCCAGCGGCGGGCTGAGCTCCCAGCCGTCGGCCGCCGACGAACGCGGGTTGGCGGCGGCCACGATCCGTACGCCGGGCGGGAGCCGGAGGGCGCCCACGCGACGTTCCAGGACCAGCCGGAGCAGGGCGGCCTGGACGGCAGGGGGCGCGGTGGACAGTTCGTCCAGGAACAGCAGGCCCCGGCCGGCCTGCACCAGCCGTACCGCCCAGTCCGGCGGGGCCATCGGGACGCCCTGGACGGCCGGGTCGTCGCCCACGACGGGCAGGCCGGAGAAGTCGGACGGCTCGTGCACGCTGGCGATCACCGTGGTGAGCGGCAGGTCGAGCGCCTCGGCCAGCCGGTGCAGGGCGGCGGTCTTGCCGATGCCGGGCTCGCCCCACAGGAGGACGGGCAGGTCGGCGGCGACGGCGAGGGTGAGCGCCTCCAGCTGGGTGTCGGGCCGGGGTTCGGTGGTGGAGTCGCCGAGCAGCCCCACCAGGGTGTCTGCGACGACGAGTTGGTCAGGAGCATGAAGGGGCATGGGAGATCACCTAGGGGTGTGAGAAGACAAGTGGACGGGTGTCAGCGCCGGCCGGCGGGGCGTGGGCCGAGGCGCGGGTCGCGGACGGACCGGCGGCGCCGGGTGCGGACGGGGCCGGTGCGGGAGACAGCGAGGCCCGCCCGGTAGAGGCCGTAGGTGATCCGGCGCCGCGCGGCCGACTCCAGCTCGTCCTTCAACGGGCCGTCGCGCAGGACGGCTTCGGGCCCCAGCAGTCCTTCTACGACGGCCAGCGCGCCGGCGATGTCCCCGTGGTCGAGGCGTTCGCGGACGCCGGTGAGGCAGTCGGGGCGGCGGTGCGCCTCGTCGATGACCCGCAGACAGGGCAGCGGCGGGCCGCCCAGCGCCACCAGCAGTTCCTCGCGCCGCAGTTCGTCCGGGGAGTGGTCCAGCGGCGACAGCACCCCGTCGACCAGGCCGATCCGGTGCCGGGCGCCCCGGCATTCCACGAGGCGTGACTGCCGGGCCGGGTCGGGGTGCGGGTCCCGGGCGGCCGGTGAGTGTCCGGGGACGAGGGCGCCGGCGACCAGCGGGTGCAGCCGCCCGGCATCGACCAACCCGGCGCGCAGCAGCTCCAGATCGGGGAGCGTCCAGGTCGCCGCGTCGGGCAGGACGAGCGGTGCGCCGGAGCCGACGTCCCGCCCTGCGGTGTCCCGGCCCGCGGTCTCCTGACCGCGGGTGTCCCGGCCGGTGGTCACGGTCCCGTCGGCCGCGAGGTGCAGCGCGAGCCGCTGCCGGCCGCCCAGGCGTACGACGACGGTCCCGCTGTGCCGGCCCTCGGCACCCAGCAGGATCCGTGCCTCGTCCGCCCACCGCTCCGTGGCGCACAAGGACCCTTCAGGGGCGGGGAGTTGGTCGACGAACGTGAACCAGTCGGCGTACGCGGTCCGTTCGCCGCCCGCAGGCCACTCGCCGCCCGCGGAACGGTCGGCGCCCGAGCGGGTCCGCAGTTCGCCGGCGGCGCCCGCGTCCCACAGATGGCGGTGCAGGTCGAAGCGGAACCGGCGGCTGGGGCGCGGATGCGGATGCCCCCGGGCGACGGGCTCGCTCAGCGTGCCGTCCCACAGCGCGAGGCTGATCCGCTGCCCGCCGTCCGCCCAGGCGGGCGGTGTCCGCACGACGAGGCACAGCGAGCTCTCCCCGGCGTCGTAATGAGCGAGCGGCATGGTCAGCCCCGGCCGCAGCAACCCGTCGGGCGCGATCCTCGGCAGATGCCAGCGCAGCAGGTCGGGCGCGAGCCGCCGCAGGTCGGCACGGATCCGTTCCCGGACGTCCCGGCCCCATGCACGGGTCAGTGCGCGCAGGTCGAGGTCGATGTCGAAACCGGCGGCGGCACAGGCCCCCGCCCAGTCGCCGGCGTTCCGGCGGGCGGTCGCGGTCTCGATCATGGCGGGCGGCACGGCGAACTCGCGCACGCGCCGCCACAGGGAGAGGCGGGTGTCCCCGTTCGCGAAGTGAGTGGCCATCAGCACTCACCAGACGCGGACGGGACCCCCAATCTGACAGCAGAATGAGTGGTCATCGCGGGGAGCATACGGCGCCGTCAGCGAGGTCCGCCAGGCAATTACGCACCGGGCCCGCACGTGACGCGGATCACCCCGGCCGGGTGCAGCGTTCTGCCGCCCCCAGGGCCTTTTCCCAGGTGTAGGCAGCCGGGGAGAGCGGGGACCGTGGGAATGGAGCAGGCTCGGGCCGGTGAGTACGACGAGTTCGTGGCGGCCCGCTGGTCGGGGCTGTTCCATCTGGCCCGTCTGCTCACCGGTGGCGATCGGCATCGGGCCGAGGATCTGTTGCAGGAGTCCTTGGTCCGGTTGTGGTTCGTCTGGCCGAAGATCGCCGACGAGGCGCCGGAGGCGTACGTCCGGAAGGTCCTGGCGCGCGCGGCGGCCCGCTCGGCGCGGCGCCGGTGGTGGGGCGAGCGCCCCGTCGAGGAGCTGCCCGAGGTGGCGGCGGCCGGCGACGTGTCGGCGCTCGTCGCCGAGCGCTCCCGGCTGGAGGCCGCGCTGGCGCTGCTGACCCCGCGCCAGCGGGCCGCGGTCGTCCTGCGCTACTACCAGGACCTGCCCGACCGGCAGGTCGCCGAGGTGCTGGGGTGCCCGGTGGGCACCGCCCGGTCGCACGCGGCGCGCGGGGTGGCCCGGCTGCGGGAGCTGCTGGCGGACGCCATCGAGCCGGTGGGGTGAGGGAGAGGCCATGGATCACTTCGAGCGGCAGTTGACGCAGTTGATGCACGGCGAACGAGAACCGGCGGCGTTCGAGCCCCGGCACCGGGAGCGGCTGCGGGCCGGTGTGCGGGCGCGGCGGCGGGTCCGGGCGGCCCGGCGGGCGGCGGGCGGCGTCCTCGCGGCCGCGGGGCTCGGCCTCGGCCTGTTCCTGTGGCCCCACGCCGATGTCCGTGACGAGCCGAGCGCGCCGCACCCGCGGCCCGCGACCAGCCCCACCGTCCCTGCGGCACCGACGCCGGGCATCTCCCCCAGCGCGCCGACCTCCGGCGTCACGACCTCGGCCCCGCCGCCCACGGACACCACCGCGCCCGCGGACACCCCGTCGGCCACGAGCGGGAGCACCGCCTCGTCCACGCCGACCGCGACGGAGACGGCCACCCCGGACGCGGGCACGACCCGGAACGCGACGGAGGGCTCGTCCGGGGGTTCGACCGCCACCACGTCACCGCCGTCGGCGCCCGCGACCGAGAGTCCCGACCCGTCGGGCGGCTCGTCGGCCACGGTCGGCTCGGCCGGATAGCGGACGGCTCGGCCGGCCAGCGGACGGCCGGCGGGCCGCACCCCCTCACCCACCCCACCACCGGGTGTGTCTTCGGCACGCCCCGAGAACGAGAGCGAATGCGAAAAAACGCCATGAATCATCCTCGGATCACGCTCCCGGTCCCTGCGCCGCCGACTCCGGCGCACCATGACGAGCCGGTCCTCGACCTGGCCGTACCGGTGTTCAACGAGGAGGCGGACCTGGAGCCCAGCGTGCGGCGGCTCCACGCCCACCTGCGGGAGACGTTCCCGTACCCCTTCCGGATCACCGTCGCGGACAACGCCAGCACCGACGCCACCCCGCTCATCGCGGCCCGGCTCGCCGCCGAGCTGCCCGAGGTGGAGTGGATACGGCTGGCCGAGAAGGGCCGCGGCCGCGCGCTGCGGGCCGTCTGGTCGGCATCGTCGGCGCCCGTCGTCGGCTATCTCGACGTGGACCTGTCGACCGGGCTCGCGGCACTCCTGCCGCTCGTCGCCCCGCTGCTCTCGGGCCACTCCGACCTGGCCATCGGCACCCGGCTGGCGCCCGGCGCCCGGGTGGTGCGGGGCCCGAAACGGGAGGCCATCTCCCGCTGTTACAACGTCCTGCTGCGCTGCACGCTGTCGGTGGGGTTCTCGGACGCGCAGTGCGGGTTCAAGGCCGTACGACGGGACGCCGCCGCGCGGCTGCTGCCGCTGGTGCGGGACTCCGCGTGGTTCTTCGACACCGAGCTGCTGGTGGTCGCGGAGCGAGCCGGGCTGCGGATCCACGAGGTGCCGGTCGACTGGGTGGACGACCCCGACAGCCGGGTCGCGCTGCTGTCCACGGCGCTCGCCGATCTGCGCGGCATCGCGAGGGTCGCGCTGTCGCCGGCCCCGGGCGCGCTGCCGTCGGGGCGGCCACCACGACCGTACGTCGTCCCCGCGGCCGTCATGGCTCTCGCCCATCTGCTCCTGTACGCGGCTCTGCGCCCGGCCGCCGCCGCGCAGGTGGCCAACGCGCTGTCCCTGCTGGCCTGCTGGACGCTCGCCCTGCCGGTCCGCGGCCGGCTCCCGCGGCCCGCGCTGCCCGCCCTGGCCGCTCGCCTGGCGCTCACCGCCGGTTCGCTCGCCGTCCTGCGGCACACGGTCCCCGCCGCCGGACTCCGCGCGGAACTGGCCGCGCTCGCCACCGCCCACCTGTCCCTCGTCCTCGCGCGGTCGGCCTTCGGCGGGCGGCGTCGCCGGACGGAGTCCACGGCCTCATGACCACGCCCCTGAAGAACACGGCGCCACCCCGGCCCGCCGCCTCCGGGACCGCCGTGCCGGGCCCCGGACAGCGCGTGCGCGACGCGGTCCGCCGCCACGGCCCGGTCCTCGCGCTGTACGGCGTGCTGAAGCTCGTCGGCTTCGGCTCCTTCATGTATCTGCTGGACTCGGCCGGGGACTTCCGCAGGAAGCATCCGCGGTTCGGGGGCGGCGCGCACACCTGGGACGTGCTGGGCACCTGGGACGGCTGGTGGTACCAGCAGATCGCCCTGCACGGCTACCATCCCGCGCTGGTCCCGGTCCCCGGGGCCACCGGCCTGATCACCCTCCAGGGCAACTCGGCCGCGTTCTTCCCGCTCTACCCGGTGCTGATGCGGACGGCGATGGAGGTCACCGGGCTCGGCCCGTTCGGAGCGGGGCTGCTGGTGTCGGTCGCGGCGTCGTTCGCGGCGGCGCTGGGGATCTTCGCCGTCGCCGCGTGGTTCGGCGGCCGGCGGGCGGGGCTTGCGGCTGCCGGGCTGTGGGCCGTGTGGCCGGGTTCCGGCGTGGAGTGGGCGGTCTACTCGGACTCGCTGTACGTGGCCCTGGCCGCCTGGGCCCTGTACGCCGTGCTGACCCGCCGCTGGCTGACGGCGGGGGTGCTGACCTTCACGGCGGGCCTCAACCGGCCCACCGCCGTTGCCCTGATCGCCGCACTCGCCGTGGCCGCGCTCCTCGCCCTGCGCCGACGCGAGGACGGCGTCGCCCGTCCGCTGACCGCGATGCTCGTGGCCCCGCTGGGCCTGCTCGGCTACCTGGGCTGGGTGGGCCACCGCATGGGCGACTACCGCGGCTACTTCGAGCTCCAGTCAGGGGCGTGGGGGCACGAGTTCGACTACGGCAGACAGACCCTGGACGTCCTGACGTCCGTCCCCGTGGGCCACTTCGGCTATCTCTTCGCGCTCCCCTTCGCGGACGTCATCGGGGTCGGGGTGGTCCTGCTGGACCTGGCGCTGCTGCCGCTGCTGTTCCGGCTGCGGCCGCCGGCGGTGCTGGTCGTCCACACGGTGCTCACCCTCGCCCTGGTGCTGGGCAGTCAGCAGTACTTCGCGAACGTCTCGCGCTATCTGCTGCCCGCCTTCCCGCTGTTCGTCCCGCCGGCGGTCGCGCTGCGCCGGATCGGCCTGCCCTGCCTCTGCGTTCTGCTGGGCATCGCGGCGCTGGCCTCCGGCTCGTACGCGGGCTACGCCCTGTTCGAGCTCGGAGTGCCCTGACGGCGGCTCAGTCCCGCTCGACCGCGGCTCAGGCCTTCTTGACGGCCACTCCGCCGTAGAAGCCGATCTCCTCGGAGCCGGCCGGCGGGGTGGCCTCCGGGCGCCAGAACGGGACCTGGGCGACGCCGGGTTCGACCAGCTCGAACCCGTCGAAGAACCCCTCCACCCTGGCCCGGGGGCGCAGGTTCATGGAGGCGGTCGCGTTGTTGTAGACGGCCTGGGCCTCGCTGCGGTCGTCGGCGAAGTCGTCGGTGGCGTGCGAGAGCACCAGGAAGCTGCCGGCCGGGAGCGCGTCGCGCAGGGTGGCCACGATCCGCTCGGGCTCCTCCTCGTCGCGGACGAAGTGGAGGATGGCGACGAGGAACAGAGCGACCGGCTCACCGAAGTCGATGATGCGGCGCACCTCGGGGTGGTCGATGACGGACTGCGGGTCGCGCAGGTCGGCGAGGACGATGCTGGTGGTACCGGCCCGGCTGAGCAGCGCGTCGCCGTGGGCCTTCACGATCGGGTCGTTGTCGACGTAGGCGACGCGGACGTCCGGCGCCAGCTCCTGGGCTACCTCGTGCACGTTCGGTGAGGTGGGCAGCCCGGTGCCGATGTCGAGGATCTGGCGGACGCCGCTGCCGATGACGTGCCGGACCGCGCGCTGGAGGAAGCCGCGGTTGGCCCGTACGGAGATCCACACCTCGGGCGCGACGGCGGCGAGCTGGTCGGCGGCCTTGCGGTCCACCTCGTAGTTGTCCTTGCCGCCCAGCAGGTAGTCGTAGATCCGCGCCGGATGCGGCTTGCTGGTGTCGATCTCCACGGACCCGTTGCCGTCCTGCGTCACGTGCGCTCCTCTCAACGACCGTCCCGGCCCCCCTTGGCTCACCGACGGCTGGCGACAGCTTTCCATATCAACTTCTGTTCCGGCGCACCGAGTTCCCGCTCCGCCCGCCCTCCCGACGATCGCGTGGAGCACGCCCGCGGCACCGGCCGACGGGCCCGGTCGACCGACCGGGCCGGACTTGACTACCATCTGGACCAGGTGTCCGGGCAGGTGGCCCGGTTTGGTTTTGGTTGGGGGTTTCACATGGTTTCTGGTCGTGTGGTGCGGTTCGACAGCTCGCGCGGGTACGGTTTCATCGCTCCGGACGGTGGCGGAGAGGACGTCTTCCTGCATGTGAACGACATGCAGATGTCGGAGTCGTACGTCCGCCCCGGCGTGGCCGTGGAGTTCGAGATCGAGGCCGGCGAACGCGGTCCGAAGGCGTCCGGTGTCCGGCTCGCCCGGGGAGCCGACGTCCGCACGCTCGGGCCGGACGACGACTCGCTGTGCGATCTGCTCAGCGCGGACGAGTTCACCCGCGAGGTCACCGAGACGCTGCTGGCGTCGGCGCCCACGCTCACCGCGGAGGAGATCGTGCGGGTCCGGGGCGCGCTGGCCCAGTTCGCGAAGAACCACGGCTGGATCGAGGGCTGACCCGCCCGCGACGGGCGGCCGGTTCACGTGTCGCGTCCACGTGTCGCGTTCACGCATCGCGCAAGCGCAGCAGCCGGCCGCCCGCCGTGAGGGCGGCGACCGCCCAGAGGGCCAGGACGCCCAGCCCCTGCCAGGGGCCGATGGGCGGTCGGCCGATGCCGACGGTCGTCTGGACGGCCAGGCCGGCCGTCATCGGCGCGAACTGCTGGAGGTGGCGCTGCCAGTCCGGGTCGGCCACGACCTGGGCGAGGACCGGGAAGACGAACAGCAGCGCCAGCACGATGCCGACCGCGGTGGCCGAGTTCCGTACCGCGAGCGCCAGGCCCAGGCTCAGCAGGCCGATCAGCGCCAGGTAGAGCACGGAGCCGGCCGCGGCCCGCAGGGTGGGCCCCTCGGTCAACGACAGGGCCGGGTAGCCGTGTTCCCGGGTGAAGCCCCGGCCCGGCTCGACCAGCCGCCCGATCAGCAGCGAGCCGAGCACCGAGACCGTCGCGGCCGCCAGCGTCACGGCGGTGAGGACGGCGGCCTTGGCGGACAGGACCGTCAGCCGTCGCGGCACCGCCGTCAGGGTGGTGCGCATCATGCCGGTGCCGTACTCGTTGCCTACCGTCAGGACGGCCAGGACCGCGACCGCGACCTGCCCGGCCATGACCCCGGTCAGGCTCAGCCGCGCGGGATCACCGCCGCAGCCCGGGGCGTCGCACCGGGAGGACATCGCCACCCCGGCGCCGACCGCCACGGTCAGCGCGACCAGGCTCAGCACCAGCCAGGCGTTGGCGGTGTCGGTGCGCAGCTTCGTCCACTCCGCGTGCCCGGCGCGCCTCATGCGTCCCTCCGGCGCAGCAGCACGACGGCGGACCCGAACGCGACGGCCGCGTAGCCGCACAGCACCGCGAACCCGGCCCAGGGCGAGAGCGGGAAGTACCCGGACGACGGCGCGTAGACGGTGACCACCTGGTCGTACCGCACGACGCTCTGCTGGACGGCGAACCCGGCGGCCGGGGTGACCCGCAGCAGCCACTCGGCCGCCCCGTCGGGCAGCACCGACGCCGTCGCGAGCAGGTAGGGCAGGACCATGCCGACGACCACCACGGTGATGGCGACGGCGCTGCGCCGCAGGATCGTGCCGACGCCGAGGGCGAACACCGCGGCGGCGGCGAGCAGCATGCCGGTGCCGACGACGACCCGCACCTCGGTGCCGGTGGGCACGGTGAGCACCGGGAAGCCGCCGGCCCGCGAACGCGCTGAGCCGAGCGGGACCATCACGGCGGCGGCGGCCGTCCCGGCGAGGAAGGAGACCCCGCCCACCACGAGCGCCTTGGCCACGAGGACCCGGCCGCGGCGCGGGCTGGCGGCGAGGGTGAGGCCGATGAGTCCGCGCCGGTACTCGACGGTGATGTATCCGGCGGCGACCACCACGACCACGACGAGCCCGGCGAACGCGCCGACGAGGAAGTTCTCGATGGTCCGCACCCCGCTGGTGGCCGGGCCGCCGACGACCGGCGCGATGTCCCCGGCCCCGGTCACGGTGTAACCGGAACCGGACCGTACGGCCGTGCCCTTGGTGCCCGCGGTGTAGCTGCCCGAGGCCCCGGCGTCGTCGCCCACCTGCCGGTACCGCCAACCGCCCGGCGTCCAGCCCCCGTCCAGGGCGATCCGGTCGAAGCCGCCGGTGGCCACCGCGGGCGCGAAGCCGGAACCGGTCCCGGTGGACTGCCGGGCCGACGGCGAGGTCACGAACAGCCCTGCCCGGACGGTGTCCGGGAGCCCCGCGAGCCGGGCGGTGCCGACCTCGCTCCAGGTGCGGCCGTCGGCCGACTGGTAGCCGGTGAGCACGTCGCCCGCGCGCCGCAGCCGGAGCCAGCGCGGCGACGAGGAGGAGACCGGACCCGCCGCTCCGGCGACGTCGTGCGTGTAGTCGTACTGCATCCGCACGCCGTGGCCTCCCGTGACCATGACCGCCGCGTACGACGAGCCCTGCGCCAGTCCGCCCTTGACGATGATCCCGGCCTTCGCCCAGGGTGCGAGGCCGGATCCGGTGTGGCCGGGGTCGGTGGCGATCACGCCGGTGAGCGAGGTCACGGCGACGGTGATCGTGCCGTCGCCGGTCAGCGACCGGTGCACGAAGGAGAAGTCATCGTTGACCGCCTCGCCGCCCGGGCCGACGGGGAGGGCCGAACCCGAGCCCCGGTTGCCGGCCGCGGTGGCGAGCAGCCCGACCAGGCAGACGACGAGGGCGGCGCCGACGCTGCTCACCCACCAGCCGCGCACGGTACGGAACTTGGTCCACTCCGCGTGCAGCAGCGGCCCGAACCCGCCGAGGGTGGCCGTGGTCATCGACCGGCCTCCTCGGGCAGGGTCCCGCGGTACTGGACGGCGTCGCGGGTCAGTTCCATGTACGCCTCCTCAAGGGAGGCGCGATGCGCGGCGACCTCGGCGAACGGCACACCGTGCCCGCCGAGCAGCGAGACGATCCGCTCGGCGGCCAGCCCGGTGACGGTGACCGAGTCGGGGCCCGTGGAACTGACGGTGGCGCCGGCGCGGGCGAGCACCGTCATGGCGTCGCCGCGCGCGGAGGTACGCAGGGTGACCTGTCCGCGGGAGACGGACTCCAGCAGCTCACGCACGCTCATGTCGGCGACGACCCGGCCCCGGCCGACGACGATCACATGGTCGGCGGTGTCCTGGAGTTCGCCCATGAGGTGGCTGGAGACCAGGACGGCCCGTCCCTCCCCGGCGAGGGACGCGAGGAAGCCGCGCATCCACCGGAAGCCTTCCGGGTCGAGCCCGTTGAACGGTTCGTCCAGCATCACCGCGGGCGGGTCGCCGAGCAGGGCGGCCGCGATGCCGAGCCGCTGCCGCATGCCGAGCGAGAAGCCGCCCGCCTTCCGGTGCGCCGCGTCCCGCAGGCCGACCTGCCCGAGCACCTCCTCGACCCGTGCGGCGCGCAGGCCCTGGGAGTGCGCCAGCCACAGCAGATGGTGGCGGGCGGTGCGGGCGGGCTGGACGGCCGCGGCGTCCAGCAGCGCCCCGATGCGGGTGAAGGGGGTGCGCAGTTCGTGGTACCGGCGGCCGCCGACGAGGGCGCTGCCCCGGTCGGGCCGGTCCAGGCCGAGGATCACCCGCATCGTGGTGGACTTGCCGGCGCCGTTCGGGCCCACGAAGCCGGTGACCCGGCCGGGCCGGACGGTGAACTCCATCCCGTCCAGCGCCCGCACGCTCCCGAAGCGCTTGTGCAAGCCACTGACCTGGATCGTCGTTTCCATGACCGCCAGGCTAGGAAGCGCGGCGGCCGGACGCGTCACCCCTCGGAGCCAGCTTTCGCATCCCTCGCACGGGGGACGACGAGTCCTGACTCGTAGGCGGCGACGACGGCCTGGGTGCGGTCGCGCAGGCCGAGCTTGGCGAGGATCCGGCTGACGTGGGTCTTGACCGTCTCCTCGCCGACGACGAGCCGGGCCGCGATCTCCGGGTTCGACAGGCCCTCGGCGACGAGCAGCAGCACCTCGGTCTCCCGGGCGGTGAGCGTGCCCAGCCGGGGCGGCGGGACACTCGCGGCGGCCCGGTCGGGCAGCCGGGCGAACTCGCCGATCAGCCGGCGGGTGATGGCGGGGGCGAGCAGGGCGTCCCCGGCGGCGACGACCCGGACGGCGTCGAAGAGCCGCTCGGCGGTGACCTCCTTGAGCAGGAAGCCGCTGGCGCCGGCGCGCAGGGCGTCGTAGACGTACTCGTCCAGGTCGAAGGTGGTGAGGATGAGGACCCGCGGCCGGCCGGTCTGTTCCGGTGCGGTGCCCAGGAGCCGGCGGGTGGCCTCTATGCCGTCCAGACCCGGCATACGGATGTCCATGAGGACGACGTCGGGGCGGGTCTCCCGGCACACGCCGACTGCCTCGGTGCCGTCGGCGGCGGTGCCGACGACGGTGAAGTCGGGCTGGGAGTCCAGCAGCGCGGCGAAGCCGGTGCGGACGACCAGGTGGTCGTCGGCGATCACGACGCGGATCGGCGGGGTGGGGACGCTCATGCGCTCTCTTCCGTCCTGGCCTCGGGTTCGTCGCGCGGCGGCGCGGGGAAGCGGGCGGCCACCACGAAGCCGCCGACGTCCGCCGAGCCGGTGCGGACGTCCCCGGCCACCGCGGCGGCCCGCTCGCGCATGCCCAACAGGCCGTGTCCGTCGGGGGGTCGACCGGCGTCCGGGCCTGGGCCGTTGTCGCGGACGCGCAGGTGCAGGCGGTCGTCGGTGTAGTGCAGTTCGACGTCCACGGCGGCGCCCGGCGCGTGTTTGCGGGCGTTGGTGAGGGACTCCTGGACGATCCGGTAGACGGCGAGTTCGACCCCGGGGTCGAGGGTGCGGGGAAAGCCGCTGAGGACCAGCCGGACGGAGCCGCCGGCGGCCGAACGGGCCTCGTCGAGGAGGTCGTTGAGGTGGCGCAGGCCCGGCTGGGGGTTGCGCTCGCCGCCGGTCGCGGACCCGGTGTCCGCGCGCAGCACACCGAGCAGCCGGCGCATCTCGGTGAGCGCGGCGCGTGCGGTGTCCCCGATGCCGAGGAGGCGTTCGGCGCCCTGGGCGGGCATGCCGGGGGTGGCCACCCGGGCGGTCTCGGCCTGTACGGCGATCATGGAGAGGTGGTGGCCGACGACGTCGTGGAGTTCACGGACGATCCGGGCGCGCTCGCCCCGCGCCGCGTTCTCCCATTCGGTCACGGCCATGACTTGGCGTGCGGCGGAGTGCGCGCGCCGGTGCTCGGCGGCCCGTGCGGCGAGCCCGGCACAGGCGGCGGCGGGCGCGAGCGCGGCGAGCAGCACCGTGCGGGTGGCCGTGTCCGTAGCGGTGTCCGTGACCGTGGCCATGTCCGTGACCGTGGACAGGGCCAGGGCGAGGAAGGGCGCGCCGAGCAGGAGCGCGAGCGGTGTGGAACCGGTGCGGGCCAGCCGGTACTGGACGACGAGCTGGGCCGTGAGTCCCGCGACCGTCAGGGTGTGGAGGATCGTGAGCGAGCCGAGGCTCGCGGCGGTGACCGTGACCCCGGCCGCCAACGGCCGCAGGAACAGCGGCGGTAGCGCCGTTGCCAGGCAGAACAGCCCTATGACCAGGGTGAGTTGCACGCGGCCGGTGCCGGAGGCGGCGTCCGCGAACATCCGCGGGACCGAGCCGTGGCCGGCGACGAACTCCGCGAGGGACTCGGTGACCGCGAGGCATCCGAGCAACACCGCGCAGGCGTAGGGCCGTTGGGCGATCCGGCGGCGCGGCCGGCGCCCGGTGTCCCGCCATGCCCCCGCACGCATCACGCCGGTCAGTATGACAGCGGGCGCGTCCGGTCATCCAAACATCATCGTGACGAGGGTCACACTCCCGCGGTCGAACTTTGGCGCTCGTCCTGCATCTAGTCCGCGTCGGTTCTCGAACGGCCGCGGAGCAACCCCCCTCCAGGGCCGTCCAATTGATTCAGCAAGGAACATTCAATGGGTTTCATGGCTTATCTGCGCGGCTTCGTCCCCTGGATCGTCGCCGGCGTCGTGTCGGGCTTCGTCGACTGGCGCTGGGGCGCTGTCGCCGGTGTCGTCTCGGGGCTGGTGCTGCTGCTCCAGGACCGCCGTCGGGGGGTCGACCTCGACGCGCTGATCCTGGAGGCCAGCACCATCCTGTACTTCCTCGTGATCGGCGGCGTCTCCCTCAGCAACCCTGACTCGGGGCTGAAGGACCACACGGACGTCCTCTCGTTCGCCTGGCTGGCCGCCACCGCGTGGGGATCCATGGCGATCCGCCGCCCCTTCACGCTGGGCATCGCCAAGCGCCAGACGCCGCGCGAGTACTGGGACATGCCCGAGTTCCTCCAGGTCAACAACCACATCACCAGCTCCTGGGGCGCCGGCTTCACCTTCATCGCCGTCGCCCTGGCCATCAGCAACGCGGTGGACGCCCCGGCCTGGGTGGGCATCACCGCCCACGTCATCGGCCTGACCGCCCCGATCGTCTTCACGAAGGTCTACCCGGAGCGGGTGCAGCGGCGCCTGCTGGAGTCCCAGGGGCTGTCGTCCGCACCCCGGTGACCCGTCGCCACTGCTCCGCACGGCGTCCGGGATCCCGAACGCCGGGCAGCAGGCCGAGCTCCTGCCCGGCCACCGCCTGATCACCCCGGACCTGATCCAGCACGGGGCCGGCACCGCCCTGCCGGCCCGGACAAGGAAAGCACCATGACCGAAGAGACCACCCTCCCCCTCTACCTCCGAGGCCGATTCGCCCCGGTCGCCGAGGAGCACAGCGCCTTCAACCTCACCGTGCGCGGCACCCTCCCGTCCGAACTGGACGGCCGCTACCTGCGCAACGGCCCCAACCCGCTGCCCGACGAGGACAACGGCCACTGGTTCACCGGCCCCGGCATGCTCCACGGCCTCCGGCTGCGCGACGGAAACGCCGAGTGGTACCGCAACCGGTGGATCCGCACCAGGGAGCTGGAGGGCCACCCGTTCGTCCGCGAGGACGGCACCTTCGACCTCACCGCGACACCCGGCAACACCCATGTCATCCGGCACGCCGACACGGTGCTGGCGCTGTGCGAGGTCGGCTTCCCCTACTGGGTCACCCCGGCACTGGAGACCGTCGGGCCGTACGACTTCGGCGGCAAGCTGACCACGTCGATGACCGCACACCCCAAGGAGGATCCGGTCACCGGCGAACTCCACCTGTTCGGAACCGCGTTCGCCCCGCCGTATCTCACCTACCACCGGGTCACCGCGGAGGGGGAGCTGGTCGACAGCCGCCCGATCGAGGTGCCGGGCCCGACGATGATGCACGACTTCGCCATCACCGAGCACCACATCGTCTGGATGGACCTGCCCGTCGTCTTCCGGCCCGAACTCGCCGGCCACGGCGGCATGCCCTACCAGTGGGACGAGGGCTACGGCGCGCGGCTCGGCATCATGTCCCGCACGCCCGGCAGCACCGAGGTGCGCTGGTTCGACGTCGACCCCTGCTACGTCTTCCACGTCGGCAACGCCTCCGAGGACGCGCAGGGACGGATCGTCCTCGACGCGGTGCGCTACGACCACGACAGGTTCGAGCACGCCTGGGGCGACATCGGCGGGCCCACCGGCGTGGCCGTCGTGCCGGAGCCGGGCCTCGTCCAGGCGCCCGCGGTGCTGTACCGCTGGACGCTGGACCCGGCCACCGGCAAGGCCACCGAGCACCAGCTGGACGACCGGGACGCCGAGTTCCCCACCCACAACGAGACCCTCACCGGGCGCGAGAACCGCTACCTGTACACGGTCTCCGGTGACGGCATAGCCAAGCACGACCTCACGGGCCAGACCACCCGGGTCCATGCGACGCCCGGCGCCCGGTACGCGGGTGAGGCGGTGTTCGTCCCGGCCGCGAAGGGCCGGAGCGAGGACGAGGGCTGGCTGCTGTCGCTCGTCTCCGACGACGACGGCAAGGCCGGGGAACTGCTCGTCCTCGACGCCACGGACCTCTCCGAGCAGGCGGTGGTGGAACTCCCCTACGCTGTCCCGGCGGGTTTCCACGGCAGCTGGCTGCCGGAACTCGGCGACGAGGACTAGCCGGAGCCCGCGAGAACAGAGAGGCCGAGAAGATGCGGTTGCTCCGGTCCGGGCGCCGGAAGGACACACCACCTGGTGCCGGTTCGGCACCCGGTCCCGCAGCCGCCTTCTCCCTCGCCGGTGCGGCCTCGTGATCCAGGAGACGGCCGAGGCCGCGCGCGTCGAGGACGCGGTGCTCACCCGGGCCGCGCAGGCGGGCGAGGTCGTCGCCCTGGGGCTGCTGCTCGAACGCCACCGCGCGGGTATGCGCGCGGTGGCGCTGAGCCTGCTCGGGCCGGGCCCGGACACCGAGGACGTCCTGCAGGACGCGGCGCTGACCGCGCTGCGGCGGATCGGCGACGTCCGCGATCCGGGGGCGGTGGGCGCGTGGCTGCGGATGATCGTGCGCAACGCCGCGCGCTCCCTGCTGCGGGACGCGGTTCCGGTCCGGCCGGTGGACGAGGGCCTGCACCTGCCGTCCGCGGAGGCGGGTCCGGAGCAGTGGCTGGAACAGAGCGCGCTGCGGGACTGGATCTGGGCGGCGCTGGAGGAACTCTCCCCGACGCTGCGGCTGCCGCTGGTGCTGCGCCACTTCACCACGAGCGTCACCTCGTACGAGGAGATAGCCGGCGTCTGCGGGATCCCCGTCGGCACGGTCCGCAGCCGGCTCAGTCAGGGCCGGGCCAAGCTCGCGGCGGCCCTGGCCGGCACGGCGGACGCCGCGCACGGCGACACCGCGCGGCGCACCCGGGACAGCCGTACCCAGGCCCGGGAGACACTGGCGGCCGCCGAGAGCGGGCACTTCGGCGCGCTGCTCACGGAACGCTGGTCCCCCGAGGTCGCCCTGCTCAGGGGCGATGACCGGGTCGGGGGCGGGGACCTGCTGGTGCGTGCCATGGACGGCGACATCGCCGCCGGGGTGCGGCAGCGCCTCGCGCATGCCGTCGCCGGACGGTCGCTGGCCATCTGGGAGATGGACATCGTCAACCCGTCCGACGACCCCGGGCACTGCCCGCCCACCGTGGCCTGGCTGATGACGCTGGACGAGGCCGGCCGGGTGCACCGGCTGCGCCTGTTCCATCCGCGGCCGCTGCAGGCGATGGAGCTGCTCCCGGCGCTGTGACCTGTCAGGCGCCGGGGCCGGCCTCGGCCGACTGGGCCTCGGCGGCGAGGACCCTGGCGCGCAGCTCCGCCGGGAAGACGCCCTCGAAGGTGGCCTGCGGGGCGCGGCCGTGGCCCTCCGCCGGGAGCAGCGCGTCATGGACGACGACGGCTCCCCAGCCGCTGTGCAGTTCCTCCTCGGTGAAGCACGGGTACCACGGCATGATCGGCCCGTGCCACTGCTCCTGACGCAGCGTCGGGTGCACCCGGGTGGCCAGTGCCCACAGCAGGTCCGAGTCGTTCGCCGGGTCCACGTCGTCGTCGAGGACGTAGACGACCGGGGAGAGCCGGCCGACCCGGGTGCCGTTGAGCACCTCGCCGATGCGGTGCACGAACCGCGCGGTGTCCATGCCGGGCATCAGGTCGCGCCAGTTCGACGGGACCGTGATCACCGTCCAGAAGCAGGCGGCGCGCAGCGGCAGCCAGGCGGTGGTGACGGGCAGCCCGGCCTTGCGCAGTTCCGCGACGACCTCGCCGGAGATTCCGGCGGCGGGTGCGACGTGCGAGTCGTCGACGGGCCGTCCGGCGGGGGCGAGCGGCCAGATCGGGGCGTCCCGGTAGGTGATCGCCTCGATGCCGAACAGCGGCTGCGGCGAGGTCTCGGGCAGTGCCCAGCCGTGGAACTCGGCGAACGGCCCCTCGACGGCGTCGCGGGTCGCGGACAGGTGGCCCTCGATGACGACCTCGGCGGAGGCCGGCACCTCCAGGTCGTTGGTCTCGCACTTCACCACGTCGACCGGCCTGCCGAGCAGCGCTCCGAGATACGCGCCCTCGTCGACCTCGGTCGGGACGGTCATGCCGCCGACCACGGCGGCACCCGGGTCACCGCCCTGGAAGAGGGCGTACGGCATCGGTTCGCCGATGGCCTCCCACTCGCGCCAGATCATCCCGAGGTGCTGGCCCGGCAGGACCAGTCCGGTCATGTGCCGGTCGTCGATCTTCATGATCCGGGAGATGGCCCAGTTGGTCCAGCGGCCGTCCGGTGTCCTGGCGACGACGACGCCCCAGGTGTTGACGTAGGGGCCGCCGTCGGCCTGATGGACGAACGGGATCGGGAACCGGTCGAGCCGGGCGTCGTCACCGGTCAGGACGTGCTGCTTGCAGGGCGCGCCGGTGGACGCCACCCGCCGCGGCGGGAGCAGTTCCCCGGTGCCCGCCTGCGCGAGCCTTTCGACCAGTTCGGCGGCGGTCGTGGTGTGGGGCAGGCCGAGCGAGAGGGAGATCCGGGCCAGCGGATGCCCGGGGATGCTGGACAGGGCACCGGGGGCGCCGACCATGCGGAAGCCCTCGGCGACCCCCTTGAGGTGCTCGAAGAACGGGGCGGGGCGGCCGTTCTCGGTGGAGCGCCGGGTGACGGCGGACGCCTCCAGGTCGGGATCGATCACCCGGGAGATGCGCTGGAGGTCGCCCAGCTCTTCGAGCGCGGCGAGGTAGGAACGGAAGTCATCGGTGGCGGACATCAGCTGGTTGCGCCTTTCGGTTCGGACTGGCGGGGCATTCCGTCCCAGCGCCGGTCCGACGGCACCTGGATGCCGATCTGGTCCAGCACTCGGACGGCGATGTGCCCGACGAGGTCGTCGATGGTCTGCGGGCGGTTGTAGAAGGCCGGCATCGGCGGCACGATCCGCGCTCCCATGCGGGAGAGCGCGAGCATGTTCTCCAGATGGATCTCGCTGAGCGGGGTCTCCCTCGGCACGAGCACCAGGGGCCGCCGTTCCTTCAGCGTGACGTCGGCGGCGCGCGGGATGAGGCCGTCGGCGTATCCGGTGCGGATCCCGGCGAGGGTCTTCATGCTGCACGGCGCGATGATCATGGCGTCGACCGGGAAAGAGCCGGACGAGATCGCCGCGCCCTGGTCGTTCCACGCGTACGTCACGTCCGCCAGGTCGGTGACGTCGCGCACCGAGTGGTCGGTCTCCAGATGAATGGTCGCCCTGGCCCACTGGGACAGCACGAGATGGGTCTCCACGTCCGGCTGCTCCCGCAGCATGCGCAGCAGTTCGACACCGAAGACGGCGCCGGTGGCCCCCGTCATCCCCAAGATCACTCGTCGCGGCATGAGAAACACCTTCCGTACGCGGTAAGTCCGTACACGGATCAATCTAGACCACCTGCCTTGCGATGGCAAACGCTCCGTGTGCGGAATGACAGTGCACGGAGGTAACCTGGGCCCATGACGAGTGGTGCGCGATACGACGGAACGCTGGAAGACGGCATGGCCCACCAGCTGCGACGGGCCTCGCAGGCGGTGAACGCCTCGTGGCAGCTGCGCAGCGGCGACCTGACGCCGCCGCAGTTCGCCGTGCTTCAGATCCTGGACGAACGCGGAAGCCTGGACCAGAAGACGCTCGGCGCTCTCGCCGCGGTCGACCGCTCGACGCTCACTCCCCTGCTCGACCGGCTCGTGGCGCGCGGACTGGTCACCAAGAACACGGATCCCGACAACCGCCGCCGCCAGCTGATCGCCCTGACTCCCGCCGGGCGGGAACGCACGGCGCTGGGCCGCGAGCAGGCCCAGGAGACCAGCCGCTGGATAGAGGAACTGCTCGGCCCCGACCGGCTGGCGACCCTGACCCTGCTGCTCAAGGAACTCGGGGACGCGGGCCGCGAGCAGTAGACAGTGCCCGTACGGTCGCCTTAACGCTCAAGTCATCGTGGTGCGCTCAGCGCACCGGCGAGTCGATCCGTCCGAGGATGCGTTCGGCGTCCTGGCCGAGCCGGCGAAGACGCTCGGGAGAGAGGTTGTCCACGACGAGGTGGCGGACGTTGGCCACATGGGCGGGCGCGGCCGACTCCAGCTTCCGCATGCCGTCGGGCAGCAGGATGGCGTTGGTGAACCGCCCGTCGGCCGGGTCCGGTTCCCGCCGGACGTAACCACGCTTCTCCAGCCGCTTCACCAGGTGCGACAGCCGGGACAGCGACGAGTTGGTCTCCTCGGCCAGCACACTCATCCGCAGGGTCCGGTCGGGCGTCTCGGCCAGCATCGCCATGGCCATGTACTCGACCATGCTCAGGTCCGCGTCCCGCTGCAGCTGGGCGTCCAGGGCCCAGGGCAGCCGGTTGATCAGACGGACCACCGACATCCACGAGGCCAGTTCAGCGGGCGTCAGCCACCGGTCGGCGTGCTCGTCGTCCGGTCGGGGCTGGTCGGGAGCGGTCACGTCGGGAGCGTATCAGCTCACTTGAGCCTTCATGTCATGCCCGCGGGGCGCACCGCACCGGCGGCCGGGTCAGGACACGGCCGGTCCGGTCAGGTACCGCCCCTTCTCGTCGTACGGCCAGACGTTGGGCAGGCACCCGTGCATGCCCTTGATCTGCTGCATCATCACGGGAGCCGGCTGCCCGGCACCCGGGCAGCCGACATGGCCGTGGCCGAGGAAGTGGCCGACCTCGTGGTTGATGATCAGCGCCCGGTAGTCCTTGACGCGCCGGGCGTAGACGGGGGTCGCGAGGAGCCAGCGCCTGAGGTTCACCATGACCTGCCGGCCCACGTCGCAGTTGACCTCGCCGCCGGTGTCCAGCCCGTACTCCCCGCAGATCCTGTCCACCGTCCCGGGCGTCGCGACCCGGACGACGAAGTCGGTCGGACCGCTCGACACCCGTTCGAACGCCGAGTGGCCGTCGGCGGTCCAGCCACGCCGGTCGGCCAGGATCCGCTCGACCTGCCGGGCGACGTCCGCCGTGGACAGGTCGATGCCGTTCTCGACGTCGACCCGGTAGCGCAGGACCGTCCCGGACCCGACCCTGGTGCTGCCGCCGGCCGCGGTGACGAACGTGCCCGGTCCCGTGGCCGGGATCTCCGGGGTGGGCGAGGTACCGGGGCGAGGCGAGGCGGAGGTGGTGGCCGGACCGGGCGACGGGGACCGGGAGCCGTGCGCCGGACCGGTGGCGCCGAGGCGCCCGGAGCGCGCCCGCTCGGTGGGCCCGGTCGGGCCGCCGGCGTGGGCCGCACCCGTACCGGACGAACCCCCGTCGACGGCCGCGAACCCGGCGGCGCCCAGGACCGCCAGCGCGGCCACGGCTCCCCAGACGGGCCCCTTCCGCTTCCCTCTGCTGGGCGAGGCATGCGAGGGACCGCTCCGGCGACTGCCCCGGGACGAAGCTGCTGTACGCGTGGTCATGACCGTCAGGCTGTGATCGGAATGTGATCGGACCTGGCGCAAGCGATAACGAAGAGATAACGGGCGTGACGTTGCAGGCTTATATGATCATCCCGTAACAAGCGCACAGCTGTGCGGATGCGATGCGGATACTGAGCGCATGCCACGCGTTCTGCTGATCGAAGACGACCGTGCCGTGCGGGAGGGGGTGGCCCTCGCCCTGCGCCGCCAGGGCCACGAGGTCGCCGCCGTGGCGACCGGCGAGGACGGGCTGGAGCGGGTGCGGTCCTTCCGGCCGGACGTCGTGGTGCTGGACCTCATGCTGCCCGGCATGCCCGGACTCGACGTGTGCCGCCGGATCCGCGGCCTCGACCAGACCCTGCCGATCGTCATGGCGACCGCGCGAGGCGACGACGAGGACATCGTGGTGGGCCTGGAGGCGGGCGCCGACGACTATGTGGTCAAACCCGTGCGGGCGCGGGTGCTGGAGGCCCGGCTCCGCGCGGTGCTGCGCCGGGCGGGCGGCCCACCCGCCGAGGGCGGCATACCGAAGATCGACACCTACGGGGACCTGTCCGTCGACCGGGCCGGGCTCTCGGTCGCCCGCGGGGGTGTGCCGATCCCGCTCGCCCCCTCCGAACTCCGTCTGCTGCTCACCCTGTCCGCGTCGCCCGGTCAGGTGTTCAGCCGGCAGCAGCTCCTGGAGGCGGTCTGGGAGCACAGCTACCACGGGGACGCACGGCTGGTGGACGCCTGCGTGCGGCGGCTGCGCGCCAAGATGGGCGAGCCACCGCGCGAACCGCGCCACATCCAGACCGTGCGCGGCTTCGGCTACCGGTTCGCGGCCCGGTGAGGCGCCCGCGTCTCCCGCAGCTGCGCGGTCTGCGGATCCGCCTGGTGCTCGCCTTCACGCTGGTCGCCGCCGTCACCGCGGCCACCACCGGCGCCCTGACCTTCCGCGAGGCCCGTACCGGCGTGCTCCAGCAGAGCCAGGACGCCGTGATCCAGCAGCTGCGCACGCAGGTCGGCCGCCTCGCCCCGGACCTCGCCTTCCCGCCGGACCGGACCGCACTGGCACGGTTCGCGTCGGACGTGGCCCGCTCGGAGCCCTCCGGGACCTGGCGGGTGCTGGCCACCTACGGCAGCCTGAGCGCCACCTCCGCCGCGGGCGACCGCTTCGAGGAGCTGACGCCCGCCGTGCGCGAGGCCGTCGGCTCCAGCATGGCCACGGTCTTCCAGCGGGTGGCCGACGGCGACCGCACCGCACTCGTCGTCGGCATGTCGGTCACCTTCGACCAGGCACCCGCCAAGGGCGTGTACACCTCCGGTGTCCATGTCTTCCTGACGGTGCCCCAGACCACCGAACGCGCCTACGTCGACGCCCTGGTCACCGCCGCCGAACGCGCCGCGGTGCCCGCGCTGACGCTCGCCGTACTGCTGGCGCTGCTCGCCGCCCGCGGGGTGCTGCGCCCGGTTCGGGCCCTGCGCCACGCCACCCGCAGCATCGCCGAGGGACGCCTGGACACCCGGCTCGCCGTCGACGGATCCGACGAACTCGCCGATCTCTCCCACACGTTCAACGAGACGGCCGCCGCGCTGGAGAAGTCGGTGGCCGAACTGCGCGGCATGGAGGCCCGGGCCCGCCGCTTCGCCGCGGACGTGTCGCACGAACTGCGCACCCCGCTCGCCGCCATGTCCGCTGTCACCGACGTCCTCGACGAGGACGCCGCCGGCCTGGACCCGGACACCGCCACCGCCGTCCGTCTGATCAGCGAGGAGACCGTGAAGCTGGCCCGGCTGGTGGACGACCTGATGGAGATCTCCCGTTTCGACGCGGGCGCCGCGGTGCTGCACCTGGACGAGATCGACCTCGCCGAGTCCCTGCGGCGCACCCTGGACGCCCGCGCCTGGACCGGCCTGGTGGACTGCGACCTGCCGCCGCCCGGCACCCTGCGCGGCCGCGTCGACCCGCGCCGCCTCGACGTCGTCGTGGCCAACCTGGTCGGCAACGCACTACGGCACGGCGCCCGGCCGGTCGCCCTGCGCCTGTACGACGGCGGGGAGCCCGGCGGGGCGCGGCTCGCGGTGATCGAGGTGCTGGACAGCGGGCCCGGGATCCCGGACGACGTGCTGCCGCAGGTCTTCGAGCGGTTCTACAAGTCGGACGCCGCCCGCACCCGCACCGAGGGCAGCGGCCTGGGCCTCGCGATCACCGCGGAGAACGTCCGGGTGCACGGCGGCACGGTCCGCGCCGCGAACCGGCCCGGGGGCGGCGCCGTCTTCACCGTACGGCTCCCCCTGCCGGCCGGCGAACCGGCCCGGGAGGACCGGTGACGAGCCTCCGGCGGCGGGCCCGCCTCGCGCTCCTGGTCCCGGCGGCGGTGGGCGTCCTGGCCTCCTGCGGCATCCCCGCGACCGGTGTGGTGCAGGCGGGCGGTCCCGCCGGTGGCGTCGTGCCGAAGACGCGGCTGTACTTCGTGCGGGACGGCGCTCTGGTCGCCGTCCGGCGCGATACCGACGCGCCGGGCGACGTCGAGTCGGCGCTGCGGGAACTGCTCCTGGGCCCGACCGGCGCGGAGCGCGGCAAGGGACTGACGACGCGCCTGCCCCTGCTCACGGGCCTGCCGTCGGCGGTCCCCGCCGTCCCGGCGCCGAGCGGGGGTGCCACCGCCGTACCGGAGGCGTCCGACGGGGCGCACTTCTTGCGGGTGACCGCTCGGGAGGACCGGATCTCCGTCGAACTGTCCGCCTTCGCCGGCGAGTTGAGCGATCCCGGCCTCGCCGCCGCACAGCTCGCCTGCACTGCGGACGCGGCGCAGCGCATAGCCGACCCCGGTGCCGAACCCGAGCCGGTGACGGTCACGCTCCCCGACGGCCGGCACGTCGAGGGAGCCGCCGGCGGGTGCCCCGGCGCCTGACACCCGGCTCATCGCCCGGCCGGCGGCACGATCTCCTTCTTGAGGATCTTCCCGGTGGGCCCCTTGGGCAGGGTGTCCGCGATCCACACCTTCCGCGGGTACTTGTAGGCGGCGACCTGGCCCTTTACGTACGCACGCAGTTCCTCGGCCGTCGTCCGCGCCCCCGGCCGGAGCACGACCGCCGCACCTACCTCCTCGCCGAGGTCGGGGTCGGGAAGGCCGATGACCGCGGCGTCGGCGACGGCCGGATGCTCGTAGAGCACGTCCTCGACCTCGCGGGGGTACACGTTGTACCCGCCCCGGATGATCACGTCCTTCTTCCGGCCGACGATCCAGAGGTACCCGTCCTGGTCCATCCGGCCGAGGTCACCGGTGTACAGCCAGCCGTCCCGGATCGTGGCGGCGGTCTCCTCGGGGCGCTGCCAGTACCGCTTCATCACGTTGTGCCCGCGCACCGCGATCTCGCCCGTCTCCCCCTGCGGCGCCTCCTTGCCGTTGTCGACCACCCGCACCCGGACGCCCGGGATCGGGGTGCCGACCGAGCCGGGCCTGGGCCCGGCCAGCAGGGTGTTGACCGAGACGACGGGCGAGGTCTCCGACAGTCCGTAGCCTTCGAGCACGACGCAGTCGAACGCGGCCTGGAAGTCGTACAGCACCTGGACGGGCAGTTCGGCGCCGCCGGCGAGGCACACGCGCAGCCGGGAGACGTCGTGGCTCTCCTTGCCGGGCTGCCGTACGAGCCTGCTGTACACCGTGGGCACCCCGGCGAAGACGGTCACCCCGTGTGCGTCGAGGATGCCGAGAGCCTGTGCCGCGTCGAAGCGCGGCAGCAGGGTGAGGCACGCGCCCGAGGCCACGGCGGCGTTGAGGGTGCAGGTCTGCCCGAAGGCGTGGAACAGGGGCAGTCCGCCGAAGATCACGTCGTCGGCGGTGAGCCGGAACAGCTCACCGGCCACGATGTCGCAGTTGCGGGCCAGGTTGGCGTGGGTCAGTTCGGCGCCCTTCGGCTGACCGGTGGTCCCCGAGGTGTACAGAATGACCGCGGTGTCGTCATCGTGACGCTCCGTCAGTTCATCGAGGGGCGACGCGGGTTCCAGCAGCTCGTCGAGGACGTCGGGACGGACGACGACCGCCTCCGCGTCCGCCTGCCGCGCACCGGCGTGCGCCTCGTCGGCGAAGTCGTGCCAGGCGAACAGCAGCCGGGCCCCCGAGTCGCCGAGGTAGTAGGCGACCTCACGGGACTTGAGCAGGGGGTTCATCGGGACGACGATGCCGCCGGCCCGGAGTACGCCGTAGTAGACGACGGCGAACTCGGGAACGTTGGGCAGCATGAGCGCGACCCGGTCGCCGGGCTTCACACCACGGTCGCGGAGCAGTCCGGCCATGCGGGCGGTGCTCCGGTCGAGCGCGCGGTAGGAGACCGCGGTGCCCTCGATGCGGAGCGCGGGGCGGTCCGGGTGCGCCCGGGCGCTGTCGGGCACGTGGTGGGCGAGGTTCATGACGCGTCCTTCTCAAGCACTTCCCAAGGGCTCGAATGAGCAGAGGCTAGGCCTGGAACCCAGGGAAATCACTGGGCTCGCGATACGACCCGGGGGACCGAATTGGTGCCGTCGGACCATTCTGCGGTTAGCTTTGAGGCATGGCTGCGGAGCACCCAGAGGCCGTGAAACAACTGTCCGTGGTCGCGGAGAACGTAGGGTCACATCTTCCGGAGGTCGGCCGCGACATCGGGGACTACGTTCTTGCCGAGATACCGGAGCTCAGGGGCGACGCGACCATCGTGAAAATCCTGCGTGCGAGCATCTCGGAAAACGCCGGCACGCTCCTGCACGTCTTCGAGAACGACATTCCCCTGGAAAAGGTCGAGGGACCCGCGGCCGCCCTCGAATACGCGCGGAGACTGGCTCAGCGGGGAATTTCCCTGAGCGCGTTGATCAGGGCCTACCGGATCGGGCACTGGCGCTTTCTGCAGTGGTGTCTGGACGAACTCAACCGGCAGAACGCCGCCGAGGATCTGGCCGTCGCGACCAACCGGCGCATGCTGCACACGAGCTTCGGCTACATCGACCGGGTCACCGAGCACGTCATCGCGGAGTACCAGCACGAACGCGACAACTGGCTGCTCAGCCAGACCGCGGCGCGCGCCGCCCGGGTGCGCGACATCCTCGCCGCGAGCGACGTCGACCTCAACCGGATCGAACCGGCCCTCGGTTACCGGCTCCGGCAGCATCACCTCGGACTGGTGGCGTGGCTGCCCACGCCGAAGGACGGGGGCGACGGGCTCTCCCGGCTGCACCGGGTCACCGACGAGATCGCCCGGAGACTCGGCTGCGCCGCACGCCCGCTGTTCGTCCCCCGGGACGCGATCGTGTCCTGGGCCTGGCTGCCGCTGGGCCCGAACAGTGACGTCCCCTGGCACGAGGTGTCGAGCGTGCTGGAGCGCAGCGATCCCTCCGTCCGCATGTGCGCCGGGGGTGTCGGATACGACGTCGAGGGATTCCGCGCCACCCACCGGCAGGCGCTGCGCGTCCAGGAACTCGCGGCCGTGGCCGATCCGGTCCCCCGGTTCACGCAGTTCTCCACCGTGGCTCCCATCGCCCTGATGGCGACGAACATCGACGACATACGTGCCTGGGTGTGGGACGTCCTCGGCCCGCTGGCCCTCGACGACGAGAACAGCGCCCGCCTTCGCGAGACCGCGCAGATATTCCTGGACAGCGGCTGCAGCTACACGGCCACCGCGAGCGCCCAGATCCTGCACAAGAACACCGTGCAGTACCGCATCCGCAAAGCCGAGGAGATCATGGGGCACCCGGTCCAGAAGGAGCACACCGATCTGGAGATCGCGCTGCGCGCCGTCCAGTACCTCGGCTCCACGCTGCTGCGCACGAACGCCGAACGGCACACATGACACGCGCGACACCTGCCGGCGTCCCGGGTCAGCGGCCTTCCCAGTGCGGCTGACGCCGCTCCGCGAAGGCGTGGGCACCCTCCTGGGCGTCCTGGGAGGCCAGCACCGGGTCGGCGATGAGGTCCTGCTCGGCGAAGGCGTCCTCGTCGCTGAAGGCGCGCCGCTCGTTGACGACCCGTTTCACGGCCTCCACGGCCAAGGGCGCGTTGAGCGTGATGCTGCTGGCCAGTTCCAGGGCCCGCTGGAGCGCCTGACCCGGTTCCGTGAGCTCGTTGACCAGGCCGAAGCGCTCGGCTCGCTCGGCGGGCAGGGTCCCGCCGGTGAGCAGCAGTTCGAGCGCGATGTTGTGCGGGATGCGCTCGGGCAGGCGCACCATGCCGCCCTCGGGCGGCACGATGCCGTAGCGGACCTCGGTCTGGCCGAAGGTGGCGTTCCGCGCGGCCACGATCATGTCGCAGGCGAGCGCCATCTCGGTGCCGCCGCCCAGCGCGTAGCCCTCGACGGCGGCGATGAGCGGAGTCCTGATCCGGGCGCGGGTGATCCCCGCGAAGCCCCGTCCGCCGACGATGGGCTTGTCGCCGGCCGCGAAGGCCTTGAGGTCCATGCCCGCGCTGAAGACGCCGCCGGAACCGGTGAGGATGCCGACCCTGAGGTCGTCACGGGACTCCAGTTCGTCGAGGGCGGCGGCGAGGGCCCGTGCGGTGGCCCCGTCGATGGCGTTGCGGGCCCGGGGCCGGTCGATGGTGATCACGAAGATGCCGTCGATCTCCTCGGTCCGTACGGTCGGTGCGTTCGTGGCCGTGGTCATGACGTGTTTCCCTTCTTTCCTGGCGGCCCATGGCCTCAGGCGACGGCCTCGGCCTTGTGCAGTTCCTCGATCCCGGCGGTGTCGAAGCCGATGTCACGGAGCACGGAGTCGGTGTGTTCGCCCAGGTCGGGGGCCGGACGCGGACGGACCTTGGGTTCCTGGTCCAGTCGTACGGGGCTGTCGACGGTCAGATGCGGGTCGGTACCGCCGTCGTCGATCGGTACGAGGATCCCGTTGGCCACGAGCTGCGGGTCGTGGGCGAACTCCTCGATCGTCTGCGCGACTCCGTAGGTGAGGCCCGCGGCGTCGAGCACCTGACGCCACTCGGCCAGCGGACGGGCCGCGAACGTCTTGTCCAGCACGCCGGCGATCTCGGCGGCGTGGGCGCGGCGGCTCTGCGAGTCGGCGTAGTGCGGGTTCTCGGCGGCCTCGGGGTGACCGATCGCCTGGAGGAAGAGGGGGACCTGCTTGTCCTCGTTGGCGAAGGCCAGCAGCAGCCAGCGGTCGTCCGCGGTGCGGTAGGCGTTGGCGAGCGCGTTCGGCGGGTCGGTCCTGTCGACCGGGCGGGGGGCCTTCCCGCCGACCAGGACGGCCTGCAGCCACATGCCGGCCGCCCAGGCGCCCTCGGCGACCAGCGAGGCGGTGACGCGTGCGCCCTCGCCGGTCTTCTCCCGCCGGTACAACGCGGTCATGATCCCGGCGAACAGGGTGATCGCCGTCGGGTGGTCGCCCGACCCGAACGCGTTGATCGCCGGCGGCGCCTCGTGCTGGCGTGTGACGTCCATGAGGCCGCTGCGGGCCCAGAACGCGGTCACGTCGAACCCGGGCAGGTTCGCGTCCGGGCCCTCCTCGCCGAAGCCGGTGACATCGGCGTAGATCAGCCGGGCGTTCAGCGGGACCAGGTCGTCGTAGTCCAGGCCCAGCTTGGCGCGGGTGTGCGGCGGGAAGTTGGTCACCAGTACGTCCGCCCAGGTCACCAGCCGTTCGACCACGGCCCGGGCGCCGGGTGCCTTCAGGTTGAGCGCGATGCTGCGCTTGTTGCGGTTGTCCAGCTGCCAGGGGTAGTTGACCCCCTCGACGCGCGGGTTCGGTGGCATGCGGCTGAGCGAACGGTACGCGTCGCCCGCGCCCGGGGGTTCCACCTTGACGACGTCGGCGCCGAAGTCGCCGAGGATGGTGGCCGCGGCGGGCCCTGCGATGAAGCTCGCGAGATCGACGACGTGCAGTCCCTCAAGGAGGGGCGTGCTGCTCATGACGACTCCTTGTCCTCGACGGGGCACCGGGTCAGTGGTGGCTGGGCGCCGCGGGCACGAAGGCGCTGTAGCCGGTGATGTCACGCCCGACGATCAGCGCCTGCACGGTGTCGGTGCCCTCGTAGGTGTCGATCGCCTCGATGTCGCACAGATGCCGGGCCACGTGGTAGTCGAGCAGGATCCCGTTGCCGCCGAGCATGTCGCGGGCGTCGGCGAGGATGGCCCGGGCCCGTTCGGTGTAGTGCATCTTGGCCAGCGCGACCCGGGGCATCGAGTACTCGCCCTCGTCCAGGAGCTGGCTCAGCCGGTGCTGCATGCACAGCATGTCGGTGATGTCCGCGAGCATCCGGGAGAGCCTGTACTGGATGAGCTGGAAGGCGGCCAGCGGCATCCCGAACTGCCGGCGCTGCTTGGCGTAGGCCAGGGCCGTCTCGTAGCCCGCGACCGCGGCCCCGATCGACTCCCAGGCGACGCAGAAGCGCGAGGCCAGCAGGACCTTCTCGGTGTCGCGGAAGGTGTGGACGTTCGCCAGCCGGTTCGCCGCCGGCACCCGGACGTCGGTGAGGGAGATCTGCGCGTTCTGGACACAGCGCAGGGCCGTCTTGCCCTTGATGACCTGGGCGTCGAACCCGGGCGTGCCCTTCTCGACCACATAGCCGCCGACATGCCCGTCGTCGCCGCGGGCCCAGATGATCGAGTAGTCGGCGAAGGTCGCGTTGCCGATCCACCTCTTGTGGCCGTTGATGACGTACGAGTCGCCGTCGCGGTGCGCGGTCGTCTCCAGCTTGACCACGTCCGAGCCGTGCGTGGGCTCGGTCAGCCCGAAGGCGCCGAGCTTCTCCATGCGCGCCATCGCCGGCAGGAAGCGCTGCTTCTGCTCCTCGGAGCCCAGCAGCGCGATCGACATCATGGCCAGGGCCGAGTGGACCCCCATCATGGTCGACATGCTCAGATCGCCCCGGGCCAGTTCGAGGATCACCAGGCCCGCCGTCACGTTGCTCATCCCCGGGCAGCCGTACCCGGAGATCTGGAAGCCCGCGATGTCCAGCTGTGCCAGCTTGGGCACCAGCTCGAAGGGGAACTCCGCCCGCTCCCAGTACGGGTTGATGACCGGGATGACCTCCTGGTCCATGAACTCGCGGACCTTCTTCTTCAGAGCCCGCTGCTCGTCGGTGAGCAGGTTGTCCAGAAGGAAGTAGTCGGAGAACTCCGATCCGCCCAGAACGGGCGGCTCCACCCCGGACGAGTTCCCGTTGGGGCTCGCGAGAGCGTGTCCCTGATCGGCTGCCGCGCCGTGTGTCGCCTTCATCTGCCGTTCCTTCCGATCGGGAATCCGAAGGGGAATCCAATGGGGAATCCGATGGGGTCAGTACGAACGACGCTAGGAGGCGGCGGAGTCACAGCCACTGGGCGCGGAACACCACATTGCCGACCGATTTGGTGCTCTTGCACCAAAACATGCGACGAGCCCGCGGCAGGCGGATCCGGCACCGGCGCTTCCGACCCGGCCGTGCCGGGCCTCAAGTACCCGAGGCGGCGCGGGCGTTGCCGACCGGGGAGTCCCGGGCACCGCGGCGGGCCGCCGGCCGGGGCCCTGTACCGCGGCACCAAGAACCCGCCCGAATCCTGGGCGCGCAGCCCGATGCGCCGGCGCTCCCCCGGGCCGAGGGTTGTCCCGTGGCCGCCGCACGGCGTCTCCACGCACCTTCCGTGGCCCACGATCAGGAGCAGTGATCAGCCATGACATCGCACAGGCCCGTCCACCGCGTGGCGATCGTCGGGACCGGCACCATCGGTGCCAGCTGGGCGACGCACTACCTCGTCCGTGGCTTCGACGTCACGGCTACCGACCCCGCGCCCACCGCGGAAACGGCCCTGCGGTCGTACGTGGCAGGCGCGTGGGACGCGGCCGCCGCGATCGGGCTCGCCCCCGGCGCCTCGCCCGACCGCCTGGGCTTCACCCCGGACATGCGCCAGGCCGTCGCGGACGCCGACTTCGTCCAGGAGAACGCACCCGAACGCCCGGAGCTCAAGGTGAAGCTGTTCGCCGACCTCGACGACGCCACACCACCCGACTCGATCATCGCGTCTAGCTCGTCGGGCATCACGATGAGTGACATCCAGGTCGACTGCCGGCACCCGGAGCGGACCGTCATCGGCCACCCCTTCAACCCTCCGCACGTCGTCCCCCTGGTGGAGGTCGTCGGCGGCACGCGGACCGCCCCGGAGACGATCCGGGACGCCATGTCGTTCTACGCCGCGATCGGCAAGAAGCCGATCCACCTGAAGAAGGAGCTCCCCGGACACGTCGCCAACCGCATCCAGGCCGCGCTGTACCGCGAGGTCGTGTACCTGGTCCAGGAGGGCGTGCTCGACGTGGCCGACTCCGACGACGCGGTGTCCTGGGGGCCGGGGCTGCGCTGGGGCGTCATGGGCCCGCACCTGCTGTGGCACCTCGGCGGCGGCGAGGGCGGCATCCAGCACTTCATGGACACCCTCATGCCGCGCATGGTCGGGTTCTGGGAGCAGTTGGGCACCCCCGAGTTCACCCCCGAGCTCAGGGACACCATCGTGAGCGGTGTCCTCAAGGAGGCGGACGGCCACTCGGTCGACGAGCTGTCCGCCCGCCGTGACGCCATGCTCGCGGCCCTGCTGGCCGTGCGCGCGCAGCACGACCTGTCCGGGCCGCCGGCCGCGACCCGGACCGGGCCGGACGCGAAGGAGGCGACGTGATGGGCGACCGGGACACACTGTTCGTGCTGGAGGCCAGCGGCGGCGGCCGCCTGTTCTCGGTGCTCCCCGACGGCTCCGGCAAGACGGTCCTCGTCACCGGGTGCCGGATCCCCGACGGTGTCGCCGTCGACGCCGGCGCCGGGTACGTCTACTGGACGAACATGGGCGTCCCGGCGGAGAACGACGGCTCCGTCGAGCGCGCGGACCTGGACGGCGGCAACCGGACGACGATCGTCCCCGACGGTGCCACGCACACCCCGAAGCAGCTCCACCTCGAAGCAGCCGACCGGAAGCTGTACTGGAGTGACCGCGAAGGCATGCGCGTGATGCGCTGCGACCTGGACGGCTCGAACGTCGAGACCCTCGTCCGGACCGGCGAGGGCGAGGACGACCGCCGGGACGAGACCAAGTGGTGCGTGGGTGTCGCCGTCGACCCCGTGGGCGGACACCTCTACTGGTCCCAGAAGGGTCCGAGCGACGCGGGACTCGGCAGGATCCTGCGGGCGGACACCGCCCTGCCCGCCGGGCGGACACCGGACCGGCGCGACGACGTGGAGGTGCTGTTCGAGGGCCTGCCGGAACCGATCGACCTCGAACTCGACCTCAAGGCAAGGGCGTTGTACTGGACGGACCGCGGGGACCCGCCGAGGGGCAACACCGTCAACCGGGCCTCGCTGGACCCGCCGGACGGCCGGTGGACGTCCGAGATCCTCGTGACCCACCTCATGGAGGGCATCGGCATCGCCCTCGACCCGGACGGTGACCGCATGTACGTGACCGACCTGGCCGGGACCGTCTACGCGGCCGGTCTCGACGGATCGGACCGGCGGGAGATCCTCGTCGCCCAGGGCAACCTCACGGGCATCGCCCACGCCGTGCTGCACACAGGGTGAGAACCGTGCCCGGAAACGATCGACCGTGACGCCGTCGACGACCTCACCACCAAGGTGTTCTGACGAAGGATCACGCCCCCGGGGAGCCTCACGGGCCCGTCCGGCGTCACGCTCTGTGCGGTCCCCGTGCCGTCGTCCGCAGCTCCGGGCCCTTGATGGACAGCCGGCCACCGAACTGGGTGACCTGGGATGCGGTCGCCCCGGCGAGGGTGATGGTGCGGGTGCGGGCGGGGGCGGGCGGGTGCGAGAGCCAGTGGGGTACGGCGTCGACGGTGACGGTGACGGTGCGGTCCGCCGGGAGCGGGCCGCCGCCGAGGCCCGTGATCCTGCCGGTCAGTCTGCGGACGTAGAGGGTCGCCACCCCGCCGGCCCCCGGCCCCTTGAGCGTGGCGGTGGTCGCCGGCCTCGCCCGCAGACGCATCGCCGCCCGGCCCCGGCCCGCCGTCAGATCGAGGTTGACGGCGTCCAGCGACCGTACGGTGAACTTCAGGGCCCGGACGGTCCCGGCCCCGGTGCGCACCGAGACCACCCCGCGGAACCTCGCGCCGCGGAGTACGAGCCGGTCGGCACGGAGCACGCAGGGGCCCTTCGCGGGACGGACCGGGGGCGACGAACCGAGCCGCGCGCCGGCAGCGCTGCCGGCCGGCCGCGGCACGTCGAGGTGCAGGAGCACGGCCACGCCGACCACGGCCAGCGCACCCGCGAGCGGCCGGGCCACACGGCGGAGCAGGTGGTCAGGAGCCACTGGGCCCCTCTCCCGCCGCAGCCGACGTTGCCGTCGTAGCCGTCGTAGCCGTCGTAGCCGTCGTAGCCGTCGCGGCCATCTGGTCGCCGGGCGCGGTCGACGGCTCGTCGGCCGTGGGCGGCAGCCAGGCACAGGCCAGGGAGCCGCCGATCAGACCGGAGGCCACGCCGAGGAACAGGCCGCCGAAGTTCGCGACGGGGAAGGAGATGAGGGCGAGCAGGAGGGTGGCGATGCCGGCGAACACACGGAGATGGGGGCGCCAGCAGAGCGTGACGCCCAGGACCAGGAGCAGGGTTCCGATCACCAGCGACCCGGCGCCGGACGTGGTCGACAGGGCGAGCGGAATCCCGCCCAGGTTCAGGTTCGCGTAGGGCCAGTAGAGGATGGGCAGACCGGCGGCGAAGGTGAACAGCCCGGCCCAGAAGGGACGTTCGCCACGCCAGGCGCTGAACCTGCGCCGGAACTCCGGTGCCCTGGCGAGCAGTTCACGTCCTCTGCCGAAAGGGTTGGTGATCACGCGTCCTGTCCTGATGAGTGGGGTTTCGGTCCCGCGAGAAGGATGTGAGCCGGGGCGAGCGGCTCCCGTGCACAGCGGCCACCCGGGTCAGAAGCAGGAGTGGTTGCCCTGCTCGACGCGCACCCGCAGGCCCGGAATGTTGAACGTGCCGGCGGAGACCGCGACCGCACTCACCCGCACGTCGTTCAGGGTGGTCGACACCGCCTGCTGGGCGACGCCGTCGGGATCGAAGAAGCGCGAGTTCCGGTCCCCGGACCTGACCGGGCCCTTGGTGACGGCCCCTTGGGCGACACCGATGTCCAGGCCGTCGAAGTTCGCCTGACCGACCGACTCGCTCGTCGCGTCGATGAAAAGGTTCGAGGCCTCGACCGGCCGGCCGCCACCGCCGGTGAGCCGCAGCGTCTGCGTGCCCAGCACCGGGACGTCGACTACGACGGACTGGCACAGCCCGATGAGCGTGGCGTGCCGGAAACCGGAGACCACGACGGGCACGAGTTCGTGTTTCCTCGTGACGTCGACCATGCCGTAGAGGCTGAATCCGCGGGCGGTCAGGGAGTCGGCGGCGACCTGGAAGTGCTGGCCGGAGATGAAGAACGAGGCGGCGAGCACACCCTGCGCCATGGCGATGCCGACACTCGCGAAGGCGGCGACGCTGGGCACGAGGACGACCGCGAAGCGTCTCCAACGGGTTCTTCCGGCGCGGTGCGACATCCCCGTCTCCTTCGGTCGTGAGGTGGACCCGCCCATGCCGACAAGGCAGCAGATGCCCTGTTTGTCCGGTGATGGATCCTAGGCTCCCGGCCGCGCGAACCGACCGCACGCCAGGCCAGCCGGACGAGTGACGCAAGTTCTGCTGCTCTCTTCGGGCGACGAGGCCCCGGCTACAGCCGACGGAGCACGGAACTCAGCATCTCGGCCTCCTCCGCGGAGAGCCGGTCCGTGAAGTGGCGGCGCACCGCGGCTTCCAGGCCGGGGTGCACGGCGGTGACGGTCCGGCGCCCGGCGTCGGTGAGGGCGACGGTGACGCCGTCGCCACGTTCACGGGCGACGAGTCCGCGCTTGCCCATGCGGGTGAGCTGATGGGAGATACGGGTGCGGTCCCAGCCGAGCGACGCGGCGAGCTCGCTCTGGCGCAGGGCGCCGCCCGCCTTGTCGAGGTTGACGAGAATCGTCAGGTCCGGTTCGGACAGACCCGCCGCCTCGGCGGTGTCCGCGACCACCCGGGTCCGGACGAGCTCATGGGCGCGCTTGAAGGCGGACCAGAGCTCGACGGGCTCCGGCACGACGCCGCCCGCCGGCTCGCCGACCTCACCCTTGGGCGTTGACATATCAACCGACCTCTTCCTAGTGTTGAAATGTCAACGCTAGCAGGTGGCGGTGGCGGCCACGCCTGCGGCACCCGTGTGTGCCGCGCCCACCTCGCACGCCCGCAGAAGGAGTTATGCGAACCCGACCCCTTGGAACCGGCGGCCCGCGGGTCGCCCCCGGCCCGCAGGTCGCCCCGCCCGCGCCGGGCTGCGCCGGCATGTCCGACGGCACCGCCCCCGCCGACGAAGCAGACGCCGTCGCCACGATCCGTACGGCCCTCGACACCGGCGTCACCCTCCTCGGCACCGACTACGTCGACGTCCACCGTCCCGCCCGCCGGCCGCACCGCGTCGAGGAGGCCGTCCCGGCCGACGCGGTGGCCGGAACCCGCTACGCCGCGCCCCTCATCGCCCTGCTGGACAGCGAGCGCGGCCCGCGGCCGCAAGAAGAGGTCTCCGCATCATGAACGCATCCGCATCACTCCTCGCCGAGCGGGCCCGGTCCGGGAAGCCGATCGGCGTCGGGATCATCGGACTCGGCACCCACGGAAGCTGGGCCGAGCGCTCGCACCTGCCGGCCCTGCGCGCCGTCCCGGGATACGAGCTGAGAGCACTGAGCACGAGTTCGCAGGAATCGGCGGAGCGCTCGGGACAGGTGCACGGGGTGCCCCGCGCCTTCGGGTCGGCCGCCGAGCTGGCCGCCTGCGACGAAGTGGACCTCGTGGTCGTGGCGGTGAAGGTGCCGCACCACCGGGAACTGGTGCGGACGGCGCTGAGCGCCGGCAAGAGCGTGCTCTGCGAGTGGCCGCTGGGCAACGGGCTCGCGGAGGCGGAGGACATGGCCCGGCAGGCGCGGAACCGGGCCGTGCCGACGGTGGTCGGGCTCCAGGCGCGCTCGCACCCGGCCGTCGTCCACGCGCGCCGCCTCGTGGCCGACGGCTACGTCGGGGAGGTGCTGTCCACGACGGTCGTGGGCTCCGGCGGGGCCTGGGGCGCGACCGTGGGTCCCCGCGACCACTACGTCCTCGACGCCGCGAACGGCGCGACGATGCTGACCATTCCCTTCGGCCACCTGCTCGACGGACTCGCGTCGGTCCTGGGAGAGCCCGAGGAACTGCGGATCCGGACGGCCTCGCGCCGTACCTGGTCCGTGGACCGCGAGACCGGACAGCGCGTGCCCATGACGGCCGCGGACCAGGTGGTGGCCTCGGGACGGCTGCCGGGCGGCGCGGTGGCCGCCGTCCACTACCGCGGCGGCATGTCCCGGGGCACCGGCTTCCGCTGGGAGATCAACGGCACCGAGGGCGACCTCGTCCTCACCGCTCCCGTCGGCCATCTCCAGCTCGGCCCGGTCACCCTCGAAGGCGGCCGCTCCACGTCCACCGGCCTCGCTCCGCTGCCGGTGCCCGAATCCCTCGTCCGCGTCCCCGGCCTGGACGCCCGGGCCGATGCGCCGGCCTACGCGGTCGCCCACGCCTACCGGCAGTTCCTGGACGACCTGTGCAGCGACGCTACGTCGGTCGTGCCCGACTTCGCGCACGGCGCCGCCCGGCACCGCAGCATCGAATCCGGCCTGGCAGCACCCTGACGGGGCGGCCGCCGCCGAGCCGGAATCCTCAGGACGCGAACGGCACCTGAGCCGAGGGCGCTGCGCCCTTCCCGGCGGGGTGCCGCCACACCCCGTCCGCGGCCAGCCGGGGCAGCACCCCCTCCCCGAACCAGTACGCCTCCTCCAGATGCGGGTACCCGGACAGCACGAACTCCTCGATGCCCAGCGCCGCGTACTCCTTGATCCGCTCGGCGACCTCGTCGTGCGAGCCGACCAGGGCGGTGCCGGCGCCGCCGCGTACCAGCCCGATGCCCGCCCACAGGTTGGGGTGGATCTCCAGCGCGTCCCGCCGGCCGCCGTGCAGGGCCAGCATCCGCTGCTGCCCCTCGGACTCGCTGCGGGCGAGCCCCGACTGCACCGACCGCACGGTCTCCGGGTCGAACCCGTCGAGCAGCCGGCCGGCCTCGGCCCAGGCCTGCTCGGACGTGTCCCGGGTGATGACATGCAGCCGGATCCCGAACCGCAGGGTGCGCCCCTGCTCCGCCGCGAGCCCCCGGATCCAGGCGATCTTCTCCGCGACCTGGGCCGGCGGCTCCCCCCAGGTCAGGTACACGTCCACGTAGCGGGCCGCGACCTCGCCCGCGACCGGCGAGGACCCTCCGAAGTAGACCTCGGGCACCGGCTCCGGCACCCGGGCCAGCCTGGCGTCCTCGACCCGGAGGTGCTCCCCGTCCAGATCGACCGTCCTGCCCTCCCACAGCCCCCGTACGACCTCCAGGAACTCACCGGTACGCCGATACCGCGCGTCCTTGTCGAGGAAGTCCCCGTAGGCCCGCTGTTCATGGCTCTCGCCGCCGGTCACCACGTTGAGCAGCAGCCGTCCGCCGGTCTGCCGCTGGAAGGTGGACGCCATCTGCGCGGCGAGCGTCGGCGAGACGAACCCCGGCCGGAAGGCGACCAGGAACTTCAGCCGCTCGGTGTGCTGGCTGACCATCGCCGTGGTCAGCCACGCGTCCTCGCACCAGGCGCCGGTCGGGGTGAGCGCCCCCACGAAACCGAGGTCCTCCGCGGCCCTGGCGATCTGGCTCAGATAGGCGACCGTGGGCGGCCGGTCCCGTCCGGAGACCGTCGCCGGGGTGCCGTGACCGCCGCCGACGACATGCCGGCTGTCCCCGTTGGTGGGCAGGAACCAGTGGAAGGTGAGGGACACGGGGCATTCTCCGATCACGAGTGTCCGTTGGGGCGAGCCGGGCTCGCGGCGAGGCGGCTAGAGCAGGCCGTGACGGGGCGGCAGGGTGCCGTTGAGGACATACCGGCCGATGTGCTGGATCTTCCAGCGGGTCGGATCGTGCAGGGTGTGGGTCCGGGCGTCCCGCCAGTGCCGGTGCAGGTTCAGGGAGTTGAGGGCCGAGCGGGTTCCGGACACCTCGAAGAGCGCCCCGGCGACGGCCACGGCCGTCTCTGCCGCCTGCACCTTCGCGGCGGCCACGGCGATGGACGCCTCGGCGGCCGACGCGTCGGAGAGCCGGGCGCCGGCCGCGTCCACCGCGCGGGCGGCCTCCCGCAGCAGGGCCTCGGACGCCCGTACCTGGACGGCGAGTTCGCCGAACCGCTGGATCAGCAACGGGTCCTCCGCGGCGGACTCCGCCCCGCTCTCGAACCAGGGCCGGCTCCTGGTCCGTACGAACTCCGCGGCCTCGGCCAGCGCCCCCTGGGCGATCCCCACGTCGATCGCGGCGTGCAGCAACTGGGCTACCGCGCCGTGGAGTTGGGGTCCCTTGAAGGTCAGGTGGTGCGGCAGCACGCGGTCGGCGGGCACGGCCACGCCGTCCAGCCGGACGGTCCCGCTGGCGGTCGTACGCTGCCCCATGCCGTCCCAGTCGTCCACGACGGTGAGGCCAGGTGCGTCCCGGGGGACGTACGCCACGTGCAGGTCGTCGTCCTCGGCGCGGGCCAGGACGGGGATCCAGTCGGCGAAGAGGGCGCCGGTGGAGTAGTGCTTTTCCCCCGTCAGCAGATAGGCGCCGTCACCCTGGCGTTCCAGGCGGGTGCGGATGTCCTGGACGTGTTTCGTGCCGGCCTCGGACTGGGCGTTGCCGAAGCGGCTGCCGGCGAGCAGTTCGGCGAAGAAGAACTTCCGCTGTTCCTCGGTTCCCTGACGGCGGATCACGTTGACGTACACGAAGTGGCTCTGCGGGATCTGGGCGAGACTGCCGTCGGCCGAGCCGAGAAGCCGGAAGATCTCCGCGAGGGTCAGGGCGCCGACGCCGGCGCCGCCGTGCTCGGCGGGCACGGTGACGCCCAGCAGACCCGAGGCCGACAGCTGGTCCAACTCGGCACGGGGCAGCCTGCGTTCGGCGTCCCGTTCGGCGGCCCCGGCCCGGAACGCGTCGGCCAGGCCCTTCGCCACGGCGAGGGCCTCGGTGTCGTCGGCGATGACGTGGGCGGTCATCGGATCAGCTCGCCGCGGCGAGGACGGGCGTGCGGCCGAGGAGCGCGGCCGAGAACTGGTCGACGACCGGGACGAGGGCCTCGGCAGCGGCCGGCGCGAGGACCAGGGTGCCGTCCTCCCCCACGGTGATGTCCTTGTCGAGGGTGAACCAGCCCTGGACGATGTGGGCGGCGCCCATGGAGTTGAGGACCGGGCGCAGCGCGTAGTCGATGGCGAGGACGTGTGCGACGGAGCCGCCGGTGGCCAGCGGCAGCACGGTCTTGCCGGTGAGCGCGTACTGCGGGAGCAGGTCCAGCAGAGCCTTGAGGACACCGGAGTACGACGCCTTGTAGACCGGGGTGCCGACCACGACCCCCTCGGCGCGGGCGAACAACTCGGTCGCCTCGACGATCGCCGGATGCCGGAAGTCCGCGCCGAGCAGGGCCTCGGCCGGGATGGTGCGGACGTCGAGCGGGACGACCTCGTGCCCCTGGGCGGTCAGCCGCTGGTCCAGGTGGCGCAGCAGGCGGCCGGTGCGGGAGGAGGCGGAGGGACTGCCGGAGACGGAGAGGACGGTGGCCATGGAGCTGCCTCTTTCTGGTGGCCGGGGCGGCGCGAAACGCCTCGTCTGGGGGAGGGTCAGGTGTGGGCTCGGGCGGACTCGGACTCGGACTCGGTGGCCGGGAGCTGGGCCTCCAGCTCGCGGACCAGGGGCAGTACGCGCCTGCCGAAGTACTCGACCTCCTCGTGGTAGTGCAGGAAGCCGAGCAGGAGGAGGTCGACGCCGAGCCTCTTGCAGGCGACGATGCTCCCCCAGCCTTCGGCCGGGGGACCCCCAGGCGATCTGCTCGGGGGTGCCGATCAGGCCGGTGCGGAAGCCGTCGTTGTACTGGACGAGGTCCTCGAAGGTGGAGTCCTGCCACACGCCGTCGAAGTCCTTGCCGTTGGAGAAGTACCAGTCGGAGACGCGGCCCGCCATGGCGCGGGCGGCGGTGGAGTTGCCGCCCTGGAAGATCTCCGGGCGCGGGCGCTCGGGGGTGTTGAGCGGCTTGGGCTTGAGGGAGAAGTCCCGAAGCCGGTAGAAGTCACCGGCGGGTTCGGTGTGGTCCTCGGTCCAGATCTGGCGCAGCGCGCGGATGAACTCCTCGGCGCGGCGGATGGGGGTCCCCCCGGTTCGAGCGAAGCCGAGAACTGGCGGAGTTCGTCGTGCTCCAGCCAGGGCTCGCCGAGCGCGGTGAACTCCCCTTTGGACCAGCCGGAGACGACGTTCACGGCGAACCGGCCGTTCGAGAGGTGGTCGGCGGTGGCGCCGAGCTTGGCGAGGACACCGGGGTGCCAGAGACCGGGGTGGACGGCGGCGATGACCTTCAGGCGCTCGGTGGCGAGCAGCAGGGCGAGGCTGAAGCTGGTCGACTCGTGCTGGAACTCGGCGCCGTAGCCGGCCATGTAGCGGACCTGGCTGAGCGCGTACTCGAAGCCGTTGTTCTCGGCGAGGACGGCGAGTTCGCGGTTGTAGTCGTATCCCCAGCCGGTGCGCTGCTCGATCGTGCTGGTGACGAGTCCTCCGCTGACGTTGGGGACCCAGTAGGCGAATTTCACGGGCGCGGCGGACATGCGGAACTCCTGTTGCGAGTTTTCGGGCGCGCCGGAATTCAGCTCCGGCCGCGCGGCGCGCGGGTGGGCACGGTGAATTCAGGCGGGAAAATTCAGGTGGAAAAAGAAGAGGGAGAGAACGCGGCGGATCTTGGTGGGGTGATCAGGCCGCGGCGCAACAGGAGGCGCTGGAGACGCGCGCGAGGTCGACATGGCGTCGCCGCGTGAGGTCCAGTCGCATCTTCATACCGTCGATGGTCGCAGTCGGTGCCGACGGGCGTCAAGGAAAACCCGACCGTTCTCGCATCGCGGACCATTGAATTTCACGAACGTGTGACAGGGAAACCCTTGAACACGCCCCGGACAACGGCGCATTCTGCCGGGGTGCGGACCGAACAGCTGGAATACATCGCGGCCGTGACCCGGCTCGGCTCGCTGCGCCGGGCGGCCGACGAACTGCGTCTGTCGCAGCCCGCGTTGAGCGAGACCGTGCGGAACCTGGAGCGGGAGCTGGGCATCGACCTGCTGGAGCGCAAGCGCACCGGCGCGACGATGAGCGCGGCGGGGCAGGAGCTGCTGCCGCACATCGTCCAGGTGCTGGAGGCGGTGGACCGGCTGCGGGTCGCGGCGGGCGAGCAGCACCGGATCAGTCGGATGGTGCGCGTCGGCACGGTCAACGCGGCGACCGTGCCGCTGCTCGTCCCGGTGCTGCGGGACTTCCGGGCCACGCACCCGGTCACCCAGGTCGAGGTGGTGGGCGCCCAGCAGACGGAGATCCACCGGGCTCTCGCCGAGGGCGGCTTCGATCTGGGGCTGGTGAACCATCTCGACGGCGACGACATGCCCGCCGGTTTCGAGGCCACCGAACTGCTGCGCGGGCGGCCGGTGGTGTGCGTCCGGCCGGACAGCCCGCTCGCGGGCCGGGCCGAGGTGTCGGCCGACGATCTGCTCACGGTGCCGCTGATCGCCATGCGCACCGGCTACGTGATGCACCGCTATGTGCACCGGCTGCTGGCGGACCGTACCCCCGTCTTCTCGTACTCGACGGACGGTGCCGAGATGGGCAAGCTGATGGTCGCGGAGGGGCTGGGCGCGACGGTGCTGCCGGACTTCAGCGTGGTCGGGGACCCGCTGGAGCGCAGCGGGACGATCGTGTGCCGGCCGCTGGCCGGGGACGCCACCGAGGTGGTGCTGACGCTCCAGCGCCGACGGGCCGATTCGGTGCCGCAGGCCGCGCAGGACCTGTACGAGACATTCGTGCGCCGGGCGGCCGAGCTGGGCGCGGACGCCCACTGAGCGGCGGCAGCGCCCCGAAGGGGCGCGGGGCCGTATCCGATATGCGGCTACCGCCGCGTGGGCGCGACCAGCCACGACGGCGCCGCAGACGACAGATCGCAGCATTCCAGCGGAGCGCTCAGCGGGCCTCAGGTGTCGAGCGCGGTCAAGTGGTTCCGCAGCGCCGTGGTGATCTGCTGCGCCGCGGCGAGCTGGTCCGGGGCGAGGGCGGCCACGAACAGCTCCCGTACGGCGCGCAGATGAGGCAGGGACGCGTTCCGGAACGCCTCCGCGCCCTCGGGTGTGAGCACCACCTCGGCGCCCCGGCTGTCGGTGACGCACTCCTCGCGCCGGATCAGCCCGCGCCGTTCCATGCGGCCGATCTGGTGCGAGAGGCGGCTGCGCTCCCAGCCGACGCGGGCCGCCAGTTCGGAGGAGCGCAGCCGCCGCCCCTCCGCCTCGCGCAGGGCGAGGAGCACGGCGTAGTCGCCCGGCGACAGGGAACTCTCGCGCTGCAGACGTGCCGCGAGCTCGGCGCGGAGCGCTTCCGTCGTCTCGATGAAGTCCCGCCAGATCCGCAGTTCCTCAGCGGTGGGGAATTCCTTCCGTCGCGCCGTCATCATGCCGCCACTCCCTCTTGTTGACACGTCAATCATATGCGAGCAATGATTGACACGTCAATTACTCGAAGGAGCCCCGTCATGCCCGCCCCCGTGTCCGATCCCGCACCCGGCCCCGTATCCGATCTCGTCTTCGGCCTCGACACCTTCGGCGATGTGCCGCAGGACGACTCGGGAGCCCTGGTGTCCGGCGCGCGGGCCATCCGGCAGGTCGTCGAGGAGGCCGTGCTCGCGGAGGAGACCGGCGTCGACGTCATCGCCCTCGGTGAGCACCACCGCCCGGAGTACGCGATCTCGACCCCGGAGACCGTCCTCGCCGGCATCGCCACGCGGACCCACCGCATCCGGCTGGCCTCCGGTGTGACCGTGCTGAGCTCCGACGACCCGGTCCGCGTCTTCCAGCGCTTCGCCACCGTGGACGCGCTCTCGAACGGCCGGGCCGAGGTCATCCTCGGGCGCGGCTCCTTCACCGAGTCGTTCCCGCTCTTCGGATACGACCTGAGCGACTACGACGTGCTGTTCGAAGAGAAGATCGAGCTGTTCGCCAAGCTGCTGGAGGAGAAGCCCGTCACCTGGAGCGGCACCAAACGGGCACCGCTGGAAGCCGCCGACGTCTTCCCCAAGACCGAGTCGGGCCGGCTCAGCACCTGGGTCGGGGTCGGGGGCACCCCCCAGTCGGTCATCCGCACCGCCCGCTACGGCTTCCCGCTCATGATCGCCATCATCGGCGGCAACCCGGAGCGCTTCGCGCCGTACATCGACCTCTACCGGCGCGCCGCCGACCAGTTCGGCACGACCGCGCACCCGGTCGGGATGCACTCGCCGGGCTTCGTCGCCGACACCGACGAGGCGGCCCGCGAGCAGCACTGGCCGCACTACCGGGTCATCCGTGACCGCATCGGCGCGCTGCGGGGCTGGCCGCCGATCCGCAGGGAGGAGTACGAGGCCGAGATCGAGCACGGCTCCCTCTACATCGGCTCCCCGGAGACGGTCGCCCGCAAGATGGCCGGCGCCGTCAAGGCACTCGGCGTCGGCCGGTTCGACCTCATCTACACCGGTGGGGCACAGTCGGTCAGCGCCCGCCTGCGCGCCGTCGAACTGTACGGCAGCAAGGTGATCCCGATGGTCCGCGACCTCCTCGCCGGCTGACGCCGTGAACGGAGCAGAGAAGGCGGAGCAGAAGGCGCAGCAGGAGACCGGCGGCGTGCGTACGGTCGGGATCCTGGGCGCCGGCAAGGTCGGCACGGTGCTGGCGCGGCTGGCCGTGGCGGCCGGCTTCCGCGTGCTGATCGCAGGATCCGGCGACCCCGCCGCGATCGCCCTCACCGTCGAGGTCCTCACCCCCGGTGCCGTCGCGGTCGGCGCCGCGCAGGCCGCGACGGAGGCGGACGTGGTCGTCCTGGCCCTGCCGCTCGGCAAGTACCGCGGCGTTCCCGCCGAAGCGCTGCGGGGCAAGCTCGTCGTCGACGCGATGAACTACTGGTGGGAGGTCGACGGCGTCCGCGAGGACCTCACCGACCCGCTGACCTCCTCCAGCCAGACCGTGCAGGCGTACCTGCCCGGAGCGCGGGTGATCAAGGCGTTCAACCACATGGGCTATCACGACCTGGAGGACGGGGCACGGCCCGCGGGGACGCCGGGACGCAGGGCGATCGCCATCGCCGGCGACGATCCGGACGGCCTCGCCACCGTCGTACACCTCGTCGACGCGCTCGGCTTCGACCCCGTCGTGGCGGGCCCGCTCGCGGAAGGGGTACGGCTGGAGCCGGGCACCGAGCCGTTCGGCGCGTACGTCGGCGCCGAGGAACTGCGTGCCATGCTGGACCGTTTCCCGGAGTCCGACCGCGGACGCGTCGTGATCGCCGCCCGGGCGGCTGCCACCGCGCCGGCCGAACCCCCCGCCTGACCACATGCGCTGAGCACACGTGCCGGGCTCACGCGCTGAGCTCACGCGCCGCAAGAACGGCTTGCACACATGAGCACATCGTCCCGATCGTGCGGTCCAGGCATGGTTCGTCCGCTTCGCCCCCGGTGTTTCGGTACGGTGGGAGCCGCTCCGCGGGCGGGGCCCCTGGTCCGGTTCCCGGAGCCCTGACACGGCATTCCGGCCCGGACAAGGAGACAGCATGCTCTCGGACTCGATCGTCTTCGGCGCCGGGGGCTTCATCGGCCGCTCCCTCGTGGCGGAACTCCTGCGCGGGGGCCACCGGGTGGCGGCCGCCGTGCGCGGTTCCGGCGACGGGCTGACGGCGTGGCTCGACGGGCAAGGGGTCGACCGTACCGCGCTGACGGTGGTCCGGGCCGACATCACCACCCCCGGTCTCGGTCTGCCCGAGGACGGGCTGTCCGGGATCCGCGACGTCTACAACACCGCCGCGCGCTTCGCGTTCGGCATCACGGCGGCCGAGGCGCGGGCGGTCAACGTGACCGGCGCCGTACACGTGGTCTCGTGGGCGGCGGGCCTGCCGGAGCTGCGCCGGGTGGTCCACATCAGCGGCTACCGCATGGCCGCCGCCGCGGACGGGCGGCCGCCGGACTACCGGCGGCAGGGTGCGTACGAGGCGTCGAAGCAGGAAGGCGACACCGCGGTGCGGGAGCGCGCCCGCGCGCTGGGGGTGCCGCTGAGCATCGCCAATCCCAGTACGGTGATCGGGCCGGGACAGTACCTCGGCCTGGCCGAGGTGGTCTCCGGTCTTTGGCAGGGCCGGCTGCGGGCCCTGCCCGGCGGTCCCGGCATCTTCCTTCCGGTGGTGACCCTGGACCACTTCGTCAGGTTCCTGGCCGCTCTTCCGCAGGACCCCGGGAGCGCGGGCCGCACCTACTGGGTGCTGGACGACTCGACCCCCGAACTGCCGGCGCTGGTCGGCCTGCTCGCGGAGCACATGGGGGTGCGCCCGCCCCGCCGCTCGATCCCGGTGGGCCTGCTGCGCAGGCTGCCCCGCGCGATCACCCGGGCGGATCCCGAGACCCTGTCGTTCCTGTCCGCCGACCGCTACGACACGGCCGCCGCCCGTGCCCTGTCCGCGGCACACGGACTGTCCATGGCGCCGGTGCCGACGGCGCTGCGCCAGTGGGCCGACGACCTGGTCGCCACCCGCTTCGGCCGCTCCGCCCGGTCCCGCGGGCCCTACGGCTTCCACAGTGTGGCCGGTACCCGTACCTGGGTGACGGGAGAGCGGCGGCGCCCCGGATACGTGCTGCTGCACGGACTCCTGCTGAGCGCCGACGCCTGGGCGGGGGCGGCGGACCACTTGGACGCGCCCGTCCTCGCTCCCGACCTGCCCGGCTTCGGCAGGTCGGGAGCGGGCGAGGCATCTCTCGACGACTGGCTCGGCGACCTGCTGCGCCCGGTGGAGACCCGGCCGGTGCTCGTGGCGCACTCGCTCGCGTGCGGTCCCGCACTGCGGTGCGCCGCGGCCCGGCCCGACCGGTTCGCGGCCCTCGTGCTGGTCGCACCGGCCTTCCTCCAGCGGCCGTCCGCCGCGTCGCTGCGCTCGCCCCTGGCCGTACCGCTGCTGCGGGCGGCTCCCGCCGCCCGCCTGGCCCGTTCGCTCGGTCTGCCCGAGGGCCCCGGACTGGACGCCCTCGCGCTGGACCTGCGGCGTGCGGGGACGTCGCGCCGGGTGGTCGCCGCCGTGCGCGACGCCCACCGGCAACGTGCGGAACTGCGCCGTGCACTGCGGGAGTTGCGGATGCCCGTGGACATCGTCGTCGGGTCGGCGGATCCGCTGGCCGAGCCCGTGGACACGCCGGTCACGGTGATCGAGGCCGCCGGGCACTGTCCCCAGCTCACCCATCCGGCCGCCGTCGCACGCCTTCTGACGTCCTGCCGGGACCGGGCCGCCGCACGATAGCCGCGGCCCGCCGGGCCCGGGCGTCTGCGGTGGGCTCCCCCGCGTACTACCTCGTGAAGGCGAGGACCACGTTGTGTCCCCCGAATCCGAACGAGGTGGACAGGGCCGCCCGGGCGGATGCCCGCCGCGGCCCGCCGGACACCAGGTCCAGCTCGATCCCGTCCGACGCCTTCTCCAGGTTGCGGACCGGCGGGATCAGGCCGTGCACCAGGGTGAGGACGGTGAAGACGGCCTCGACCGCTCCGGAGGCGCCCAGGAGGTGGCCGGTGGCGGACTTGCAGGCGGTGACCGCAGGATGCGGGCCCACGGCCTCCCGTACGGCCCTCGCCTCGGTGACATCGCCCAGGGGCGTACCGGTGGCATGCGCGTTCACATGGTCGATGTCGGCCCCGGTGAGACCGGCGTCCCGCAGCGCCGCCCCGATGGCCCGCGTCTGGCCCTCCACGGCGGGGAGCGTCACGTCGTACGCGTCGGACGTGACTCCCGCACCCGACAGGGTCGCGTGCACGTGCGCGCCGCGGGTCCGCGCGAAGTCGGCGCGTTCCAGTACGACCATGCCGGCGCCCTCGGACATGACGAACCCGTCGCGTTCCTGGTCGAACGGCCGGGACGCCAGGTCAGGGGCGTCGTTGCGCAGGGAGAGGGCGCGCATCCGGGCGAACGCGCCGAGTGCGAGCGGGTGCAGGCAGGCGTCCGTACCGCCCGCGACGACCACGTCGGCACGGCCGGAGCGGATCAGCAGCGTGCCGACCGCCAGCGCCTCCGCACCGGACGCACAGGCGCTGGTCGGGGCGTGCGTGCCCGCCCGGGCCCCCAGCAGCAGGCCGACCGCCGCGGCACTGCCGTTGGGCATCAGCATGGGCACCGTGTACGGGGAGATGGCGCGTGGGCCCCGTTTCTCGAGCCGGTCGTCCTGTTCGAGGAGGGTGAGCCCGCCGCCGATGCCGGTCCCCACGACCACCGCGAGCCGTTCGGCCTCGACCCGCGGCTCGCCGGCGTCGGTCCACGCCTCCCGGGCCGCCACCACCGCGGCCGCCTGACTGCGGTCCAGCCGCCGCCGCTGGATCCGGTCCAGCCGTGCGGCGGGGTCCTCGCACATGCCTCCGGCGATACGGACCGGCAGCTGTTCGGCCCAGGGGGCGTCCAGCCGGGACACGCCGGACCGGCCGGACAGCAGCGCCGCCCAACTGGACGGAACGTCACCGCCGAGCGGAGTGGTCGCTCCGAGACCCGTCACCAGCACATCGGTACCCGGGGGTGTACGCCGGCCGGTACGGGGCCGGTTCGCTTCAGTGGTCGCGGGCAGCATGGCGGGTTCCTTCCGCACGGTGTTCCTGTCTCTTGCCTTGCGTCGCCGGCGGCAGGTCCCCCGGCGTCTCCCAGGAAGCTCGGGGAAGCCCGGCCGTCACCAGCGCCATGATGGCGATCAGCAATTCCCCGGCAGTGAGAATGTCTTCGGCGTTTTCCATGCCTTTTTCGGCACCTTCGAATATCGACCGTATTCTTCGACGCATCCGCCCGGAGAAATCTACTCGCTCGAAACGGTCCGGCGCTTCACTCTTTTTCACGAGATCGGGGCAGGTCAGGGATACCCCACAAAGGACCATTAGGATGATTAACAGCCCGCCACCTGTCCTATTTTATGCAGATACCCTGGCAGCGCGCCCTCTAATGCAGTTGTTGCAGCGACGCTTGGACCCCCTGCATAGTGAGGTAGTAATGCCGCAGGGGAAGCGAAGCCAACAGGACCCCGCATTATTCCACCCATCCGAAAGGGGAAGTCAATTCGTGCCTCAATACAGTGAGGGGCAGTTATTCTCAGCCACTCAGGACGTACGTGTCCTGCGCTGGCCGGTCGAGGTGCAGGAACTGGAGCAGTTGCGGCGCCGGGGAACCCTCCGGCTCCTCGTGGTGGAGAACGGCGCGACTCCACCGGTTCCCAGCGACTCGCGGGAGGACTGGATCCGGGCGCCGGTCAGCCGGGCCGACTTCGCCGCCCGGGTCGCGGCGCTCCGGGCCAGAGCTGGCACGCACCGGATCCCCGTCCTCGACCAGGACGGGCTGCTCCGGTACGGCACCCGGATGGTGCCCGTGTCGGCGACCCAGATGAACCTGCTGCAGCCGCTGGTCGAGCGGTACGGCACCCTGGTGGCCCGGCACGAGCTGATCGCCCTGCTCCATGCGCGGCGCGGCACGGCCAGCCAGAACGCCCTGGACCTGCACATCATGAGAATCCGCCGCAAGGTGGTCGCCCTCGGACTGCGTATCAGGACCGCCAACGGACGGGGATATCTCCTCGAATCCAGCGACTGATCTTCACAACGGCCAACGAAACGAGCCCTGTTGAGCGCCGTGCGCTCAACAGGGCTCGCGCGGAGCACCGCAGGCTCACTGGAGCGCCCCCGGAGCGCTGGAGCCGGTCCGCCGCCGTACGGGCTCCCGGCAGGGCGGTGCCATCAGGCCCATCCGATAGGCGTGGATGACCGCGTGCACCCGGTTGCGCAGGTTGAGTTTTTCCAGCAGCCGTTGCACATGGGATTTCACGGTGTTTTCGCTCAGCACCAGCACGGCGGAGATCTCCGTATTGCTCAGCCCCTGGGCCAGCAGCCGGAACACCTCCCGCTCGCGCCGGGTCAGCGACTCGAATCCCGCCGCCCCCTCCATTGGGACGCCAGGGAATTCCGCGGCCTCGGGAAACCGGCCGTCGCCGCCCGCCGCGGGCCCCTCGTCGTCGAAGAAGATCCGGTATCCGGCCGCCACGACGTGAATCGCGGACAGCAGCTGTTCCGGGGTGACGCGGTGGAGTACGACTCCGTGCACTCCGGCCCGCAGGGCCCGCCGGGCACCCGGGCCCCCCTCGTGGGCCATGAGCAGGACACCGGGCACCCTTCCGCCGCAGCACTCGGACAGTTCCTCGACCAGTTCCACGGCGTCGGCGGGGCCCGCAAGGGCGCCGGCGAGCAGCAGATGCGGTCGGAGTTCGCGGGCCTTCCCCACCGCGCTCGCACGGTCGGCCACCTCTCCGACCACCTCGATACCGCCGTCCTCGTCGAGGACGGACCGGATTCCGGTGCGGGCGATGGACCGGTCGTCCACCAGCAGGATCCTGATCGGTGAGTTCATCGCCGTCCCCCTCACACCAGGTCACCCACGCACCCCGGCACGGCCGGTTCGGGGCCGGCGGAGCGGCCGTCGCGGGGGCGCCGCGGTACCAGCAGGACCGCCAGCGCTCCGCAGGCGATCAGGGCCACGCCGGTCCACACCGCCGGAACCATGCCGTCCGTGAACCGGTCCGCCGTCGTCAGGTCTCCGTGCGCGGAGAACACCGAGGCGAGCACCGCGATACCGAGCACCCCGCCGAGTTCGCGCAGCGCGCTGATCGCCCCGGAGGCCATGCCGCGCTCCCCCGCGTCGACCGCGCTCATCACCATGTTCGCGGTGGGCGAGAAGTAGAAGGTCATTCCCAGACCGCACAGGACCAGTGCGGGAATCAGCGACGGATAGGGAACCCCGGGCGAGACACGGGCGGCGATCCACCCCAGTCCGAGGGCCTGGAAGGCCAGACCGAGCGCGACGATGGTCCGGCCGCCGACGCGGTCGGAGACCAGGCCCACCAGGGGGGCGACGAAAACGGGCACCGCGGTCCACGGGAGGATCCGCAGACCCGCCTCCAGGGGTGTGTAGCCCCGTGGCCCCTGGAGGAACTGGGTGAGCAGGAAGACCGACCCGAACATGCCGGCGAACATCAGCAGCCCGGCGACGTTCATCGCACTGAACGTCCGGTGGCGGAACAACTTCATCGGGAACATGGGGTGTTCGGCACGCCGCTCCCAGCGGACGAAGGCGACCAGGAGGGCCGCGCCGCCCGCCAGCGACAACAGGACGCGAACGCTGGTCCAGTGGTCCGCGTGACCGTTGATGATGCCGAAGACGATCCCGAAGAGCCCGGCACTGGCCAGGACCGTGCCCAGCAGGTCCAGGCGGGGGCTGGGGCCGTGGCTCTCGGCGAGCTTCCAGCGGGCGACCGGCAGCACCACCGCGCCGATCGGCTCATTGATCCAGAAGATCCACTGCCAGCTCAGGTGCTCCACCACGGCTCCGCCGAGGAGCGGGCCCATGGCGATCGCCACGCCCTCCACGGCGCTCATCGCGCCCAGCAGGGCACCGCGCCGCCGGACGGGCGCCGCGTCCGTGAGGATCGTCAGGTTCAGCGGCATCAACAGCGCGGCGCCCAGGCCCTGCACGGCGCGCGCGGCGATCAGGGCGCCGATGCCGGGGGCGAGCGCGGCGCCGGCCGACGCGACGACGAAGACGCCCATCCCGATGCCGAACATCCGCCGCCGGCCGAACCTGTCCCCGAGGGCCGCACCGGTCAGCATCAGCACCGAGTAGGTGAGGGTGTAGGCGTTGACGGTCCACTCCAGCTGCTGGATGCTCCCGCCGAGGTCCCCGCGGATCGACGGCAGGGCCGTGATGACGACGAGGTTGTCGAGCGACACCATGGCCACGCCCAGGCCACAGCAGAGGAACGTCCACAGCACGTTCCGTTGCCGAACACTCATGTCCACCTCCGTGGTCGGAATGGCTGCGCGGGTGCAGGGGGCATGACCTCGCCCGGCCTGCGTCACGGGGCCGCGTCGCGGTCCACCGCGGCCGGCGGGGTCCGGTCCGCGCCGGCACGACGGGCCAGGCGCAGGAGTTCCGGCAGCAGCGCCCCCAGTTCCACCGGCCATCGCGCCCGGGTGCGCCACCGCTCCCCGAGCGGCCTGGTCTTCTGGTGCACATCGAGACGGACCTCGGGCCGCACCCGCTGCCCGGCCAGCAGCCGTACCACCATGTGGGAGCTGATCACGCCGAACGCCATGGCCGTGTAGGCGACCTGCGGAAAGCTGTAGTCGGTCCGGGCATGGTTGGCCCGGATCTCGGCCAGCATGTCGGTCGGCACGTGCCGCAACGGCACGGCCCGGCGCAGCAGGTCCCACATGTCGTAGCGGTCCGTGTCGTGCGGGCCGATGGCCCCCGCGAACGGTTCGCGGATGTGGCGGTAGTCGTAGCAGCGGACGTACTGGGTGCCTGCCATGTCCCAGCCGGTGATCAGAGGCAGCCGGCGCCGCACGGCATGGCGGTGCAGCAGGAGTTTGGCCCGCCACCCCTCGGGGGTGGTGACGTCCACCCCGTCGATGATCACCTGGCAGGAGGCCGTCAGCTTCTCGGCGGTCCCCGGGGTGACCCCTTCGGTGAAGACCTCGACCGAGGCGTGGGGGTTGATCGCCCGTACCCGGTCCCCGGCCAGCGAGGCCTTGTTCCGGTCGAGGTCGGCGACGGTCGCCGACTGCCGGTTGAGATTGTTGAGTTCGTACGTCCCAGGGTCGGCGAGCACGAATTTCTGCAGGCCGAGCCGTGTCAGTGGTTCGACGGCGGCGCCCCCGATCGACCCGCAGCCGGCCACCAGGACGGTGGCCGTGCGCAGCGCCCGCTGGTCGGCCCCGGGCACCACCCCGGCGTTGCGGGCGGTCAGTTCGGCGTAGAACCCGGCTTTCGCCGCGGGCCCTTTGGCCGTCTCGGACAGCGGATCCCTGTCGCCGTTCGTCACCTGCGAACCCCTCCTCGTGCGGGATCGGGACGCTGTCCCGTACGCCTCCTGCGTGCCGCCAGCGTGGCGATCACGGCCTGCCACGAGGCCAGGTCGCTCGTTCCGTCGAGGTAGGAGCGGACCACGTCGCGGTACCAGGTCATGTCCGCGGGCACCGGGGCGACGAACGGCTTGGCCACGACCGTCTGCCGGTAGATCGGCGCCATGGGATCCGATTCGGCGAGGCACGGCGACGTGCCCTCGACGACGTGCAGGTCGAAGCCGACCAGCCGCAGATGGCGCAGGGCGACGTGCTCCTTGGCGTCGCCCAGCACGACGCGCACGTCGTCGCCCAGTCGGAGCAGCGCCTCGCCGATGCCGAGCATGAGGTGCCAGGGGACACGGGTGTGCTGCTCGTCCCGTGGCATCGTCTGGTCCCGCAGGAACCGTTTGAACTCGAAGGCCTGGTGGGTGCCCAGGCCGGGCCGTGCGTACCGGCCCAGCAGGTCGATGCCGTGCGCCGCCTCCGTCGGGAACGGGGTACGGCACGCGGAGTCCAGGGGCAGGCTCTCGGTGTCGGCCGAGCAGGCCAGTCCCACATAGCCGCGGATCTTCCCGGAGCGGGCGCACAGGGTGACGGTGTGGATGTTCTCCACGGGCGAGTGCGGCAGTGGTTCGTGGAACGCGGCGGTACGGTGGACCGCCGCGGCGGAGATCCAGTCCAGCCGGAGGTACTGGGCCAGGCGGAACCCCAGCATCCCCTTGAGGTAGCGGGAGGGGAACTGGCCGTCGCGGCCCGTGACGGTGACCAGTGCGCCGTGCGGGTCCTCGACGAGGGAGAGCGGGTCGCCCCTGAACTCCGAGGGCAGCCGCCGGTAGCTGAGCCGGTCGTGGAGCCTGATGATGTCCCGGGCGTAGCGCCGGGCGCGGGGGTCCCCGTTGCCGGCGGGCTCCGGGGCGAAGGTGCCGCGTAAGGCGGGGCCGGCGGCTCGGCCGGCGGCGCTCACCACTCGTCCTTCTCTGCGTAGAGGCTGTCGGTGACGGCGAGTGCCAGGACCTCGGGGGTGCCCTCGTAGATCCGGGTGCCCAGCGCGTCCCGCATCATCTTCTCCACGCCGTAGGAGCGCAGATAGCCGCGCGCGCCGAGCAGGGAGAGGGCCGTCTCCGCCACGTCGATCGCGGTCCGGTCCGCGAACAGCTTGGCCGCGGCCGGTTCGTAGACCGGCGGCGGCAGCTCGTTGTCGACCTTGTCCGCCGCACGCAGGTACAGCAGGCGGGCGGCGTCGACCTTGGCGGCCATGCCGGCCAGCTTCGCCGCCGTGAACTGCTGGTCCTTGAGGTGCCGCCCGCCCTGGACCCGTTCACCGCACCAGGCGATGGCCTGTTCCAGGGCGCTGCGCGCCACCCCCGTGGAGATGCCGGCCACCGCGGCGCGCGCCATGTTGCTCTGCGCCATGTTGATGGCCATGCCCTCGCCCTCCGCGCCGATCATGTACTCGGCGGGCACCCGGACGTCGTGGAACTCCAGCTCGCTGCCCAGGCAGGCGCGGTATCCCATCTTGTCCGCCACGGGCCCGCGGACCACACCGGGAAGGTCGAGGGGGACGATGAAGGAGGTGAGCCCGGTCGCCCCCGGGCTGCCCGCCATGTTGGCGAACACGGAGGCGAACGCGGCGACCTTCGCGTTGGTGATGAACCGCTTGCGGCCCGTCAGCACGTACTCGTCGCCGTCCCTGCGGGCGGTGGTGACGTTGCGCGCGTGCTCGGCATGGTCGGGGACGATGAGGTCGCAGCCCGCGTCCTCCTCGGTGACCGCGTTGCAGGCGAGGACCGGTTCGTCGCCGGAGAACAGGGGCAGGAAGCGGGCCTGGAGGCGCGGATCGCCGGAAAGCAGGATCGGCGCCTGGCCGAGCAGGGTGGCCCCGAAGATCAGTGCCGTGCCCGGGCAGGCCGCGGCGACCTCCTCCAGCGCGGTGGCGACGCCCAGCATCCCCACCCCCAGACCGCCGTATTCCTTCGGAATCGCCGCGCGGGTGAGACCGACCCGGTGGCCGTGACCGACGAGGTCCCAGTCGAAATGCGCCGCCGGTTTCTGGTCCAGTTCCTGGACGCGGGGTTTGACGACGTTCCGGGCGAATTCCCTGGCGGCCGCCCTGAACTGCTCGACACCCTCCGGGAGTACGTCGAAGTTCAGCGCGGCCTCGGACACGGATTCGGAGAGAGCGGTGTTCACGTGCGTGTCACTCCTTGTGCGTTGGTTCGGTGTTCGGGACGGGTCGCCCGGCAACGGTTCACGCGGCGATGCCGGCGGCGGCCGCGATCTCGGGGTACCGGTCGAACGCGGGGCGCAGCATCGGCACCAGTTCCAGCACCTTGGCGACCTTGCCGCGGATCCGGAGCCGGCCCGTGGCGATGGCAACGGGCACCATGAGCTGCCCCATCCACAGCGCGTGGGCCGTGTCGCAGGACATCCGGAGCGTGATCGCCGCCGGCCCCGCCTGCTCCTCGCCGACGCGGACGCCCTGCGGTGCCACGAAGATCTCGCAGTCGGGCCTCGTGTGGACGAGCCGGACGGACAGGCCTTCCTGCCGGGCCCGCGCCACGAAATCGTCGTCCTCCAGCAATACGGCGAACAAACTGCTGAAGACCTTCACGGCCATTTCACTGGACGGAAATACTGACATGTTCCCCCTTCGCTCTTCGCTCGCTTCTCATGCACGAAAGCGCCCACGAAAGAACGTTAGGGGCCGTCACGACCGGCTTCCACCGTGCCAACATAAGGCCGAAGGGAAGCGGACAGGACTCGGAAAGGAGACGTGATAACCGGGTGGTGAAAAACAGATAACGGAAAGGAAATTCACCCCAAAGCCCTTCGCGGGTTTCCGTACGCACCAACCGCAACACGCTGCGTCTGTGACCCGGCGGTCCCCACCGAAGTCGGTGCTCAGGGAGACCCGGGCCGTCTTATCCAGCCCAGCGACCGTTCGACGGCCCGCTGCCAGTTGTCGTACTCCGACTCCCGGTGGCCGGGGTCCATTCCCGGCAGCCATCGGGCGGCCGGGTGCCAGTTGCGGCGCAGGACCTCGAGGTCCGGCCAGTAGCCCGCGGCGAGCCCGGCGGCGTACCCGGCCCCCAGGGAGACCGTCTCGGAGACCATGGGCCGTACGACGGGCACGTCGAGCACATCGGCGACGAACTGCATGAGCAGGTTGTCCGCCGTCATGCCGCCGTCCACCTTCAGCTCCTTCAGCGGCACCGAGGAGTCGGCGTTCATGGCGTCGACGACCTCGCGCGTCTGCCAGCCCGTGGCCTCCAGGACGGCCCGGGCCAGGTGCCCGCTGGTGATGTAGGAGGTGAGGCCGACGATGACGCCGCGCGCGTCGCTGCGCCAGCGGGGGGCGAACAGGCCGGAGAAGGCGGGGACGATGTAGCAGCCGCCGTTGTCCTCGACGGTCCGCGCGAGTGTCTCGATCTCCGGCGCGCTGTTGATCAGCCCCAGCCGGTCGCGGAACCACTGGACCAGGGCGCCGGTGACGGCTATCGACCCTTCCAGGGCGTAGACGGGTGCCCGGTCCCCGATCTTGTAGGCGACCGTCGTGAGCAGTCCGTGCCGGGACCGGATGACGTCGGTACCGGTGTTGAGCAGCAGAAAGCTGCCCGTGCCGTAGGTGCACTTGGCTTCGCCCGGGGAGAAGCAGGTCTGGCCGAAGAGCGCCGCCTGCTGGTCGCCGAGTGCGGCGGTGATGGGCACGCCGGAAAGCACCGAGCGGGCTTCGCCGTAGGTCTCCGCGTTGGAGCGGATCGCGGGCAGCATCGGCCGGGGGACGCCGAAGAACGCCAGGAGTTCCTCGTCCCAGGTGAGCGTGCGGATGTTCATCAGCATGGTGCGGCTGGCGTTGGTGGCGTCGGTGATGTGCAGACCGCCGTCGGCAGCCCCGGTGAGGTTCCAGATCAGCCAGCTCTCCATCGTGCCGAACAGCACCTCGCCGTCCTTCGCACGCTGTTCCAGGCCCTTGACGTGGTCGAACAGCCAGCGGAGCCGCAGTGCCGAGAAGTAGGTGGAGGGCGGCAGCCCGCACCGGTCGAGGAAGAACTCCTCCCCGGGCCGTTCCCTGAGCTCCTCGACCAGCGGCGCCGTGCGCGTGTCCTGCCAGACGAGCGCCCGGCCCAGCGGGGTGCCCGTACGGCGGTCCCAGAGCACCGTCGTCTCCCGCTGGTTGGCCAGACCGATGGCGGCGACCTGCGCCGCGTCGACGGCCGTGCCGGCTCCGGACAGGGCCTCGGACACCACACGTCGCAGGTTCTGCCAGATCTCCACGGCGTCGTGCTCGACCCAGCCCGGTTTGGGGAAGTGCTGCTGGTGCTCGCGCTGCGCGACGGACACCAGCCGCCCGCCCCGGTCGAACAGGATGCATCGTGTGGAATTGGTGCCCTGATCGATGGACATCACATACCGTTCCACCATGATCGGGTCCGCCTTCCGATGGGTCGCGGAGTGAGCGCGGGGCCAGGGGGTTCACCAGCGGGCGGCGCCCAGGTCTCTGGAGATCGCCCGTGCGGCCTCCCGGATCAGTGTGATCAGGGCGGGCCGGGGGTGGCCCTGGCTGTCACAGACCCGCTCGACCGGGCCGGACAGTCCGATGGCACCGACGACAAGGCCGCCGTGCCCGCGGATCGGCACGGCGAGCCCGGCCTCGCCCATGCTCATTTCCTGTATCTCGGCGGCCCAGCCCACCTCCCGGACCTCGGCGAGTGCCCGGGTGAGCTGCTCCCGGGTGACCAGGGTGTGCCTGGTGTACGCCTCCAGGCCCGAATCCAGGGCGGACTCGAAGGGCGCGGTCCCGTACGCCAGCAGCACCTTGCCCAGCGAGGAGGCGTGCAGCGGCAGCAGCGAGCCCACGTCCAGGGTCTGGAGCGTGTCGTCCGGCCGGAACACGTGGTGGACGACCAGGACCATGCCTTCCAGGGGGGTGCCCAGGCGCACCGCCTCCCCGCTGCGGGCGGCCAGGGCGTCGGCCCAGTTGATGGATCGGGACCGCAACTCGTTGACGTCGAGATAACTCGTGCCCAGATGCAGCAGGGCGGCTCCGAGCTGGTACTTGCCGGTCGCCGCGTCCTGCTCCACGAAATCCACGTGCTGGAGCGTGCGCAGAATGCCGTGGGCGGTGCCCTTGGCCAGCCCGAGGGAGGCCGCCACCTCTCCGAGCCCGAGTCGGCGGGGCCCACCGGCGAGCAGGCGCAGAATCGCGGCCGCCCGTTCGATGGACTGGACCGGACCGGTCATGAATCGAGCCTATTACCGTATCGGAAGGTCTGCCGTACGTGCACAGGGCGCCGCGGCGCCGGCCCGGGAGGTTCCGTTCGGTAATGCCGACCCACGTTCATTGACCGACCCGGCGAGGCTCCTTAGCGTGCTATCAGGCCCGGCAACGTGCCGAGGCTCGTGATGCGGGGCCTGAGGCCCTCACCCCTGGAGACACGAGATGGCGGTACAGCTCAACACGCGGGTGCGGGGGGCAAGCGAATACGTCTTCCCGATGCCGCCCGTCGCCGGTGCCGTCCCGGACGTACGTCGACGGGCGGCCGCAGTCCTGGCCACCTGGAAGGTGTCCCCGGACGTCGTCGAGGACGCGCTGCTGGTGATATCGGAACTGCTCACCAACGCGATGGTGCATGCCCTGCCCCCGGCGGTGCTGCGGCTTTCGTGGATGCGCGACGCCGGACTCGGCACCCTGCGCATCGAGGTCACCGACGCGGGTCCCGCGCGTACGGCGGGACAGCCGCCCGCGGGGATCGACCCGGACGAGCACGGCCGGGGCGAGGGCATCGTGCACGCGCTGGCGACTCGGTACGGCATCCATGTGCGTCCCGGCGCGGTCACCCGGTGGGCGGATCTCGTCGCGGTGTGAGGAGGCGGGGGCCTGCGCAGGTTCCCTTCCCGTCAGCGGCCGGGTCCCGAGGAGAACGCGGCGTCCGTCCGCTGGGCCGACCAGCGCCTTCCACCGTCCGGGCCGCCGGTGGCGGACCGGCTGCGCGACACCACGGAGACGGTCCCGCGGCCGTCATGCCCTTCCGGTCCAGGTCCGGATCCGGGTTCCCCTTCCGGTCCGGCGCCAGGTTCCGATGCCGATTCCGGGACGGCCGTTCCCTGTACCTCCGATGCGGACGGCACCGGTTCGCCCACAGCCTGCATCTGGAGCAGGAGCAGCGCCGCGTCGTCGTGCAGCCGGCCGCCCACGTGCGCCAGCAGTTCGTCATGGACCGCGGAGAGGATGTGCTCCGGCTCGCCGGACACATGCCGGGCCACCCTTTCGGCCAGCGGGTAGAACTCGCGGTCGCGGTCGCGGGCCTCGATGACCCCGTCGGTGTAGAGCAGCAGCTGATCACCGTCGGAGAAGGGCAGGATCTCCAGACAGGGGGGCTCGCCGACGAGGGCACGCAGGCCGAGGGGCGGAGCCGGACGGCTGGCCTCGACCGCTACGACGCCCCCTGACGCGGGTATGAGCAGGGGCGACGCGTGTCCGCAGTTGACCATCTCGAGCTGCCCGGCGCACGGGTGTCCGACGACCACCGCGGTGACGAAGTCGTCGGGCCCGAGGTTGCGGGCCAGGCTCCGCTCGATCCTGCCGACGACGGCAAGGAGATCGGGCTCGTCATAGGCGGCCTCGCGAAAGACACCGAGGACGAGCGCGGCGATCTCCACAGCCGGCAGCCCCTTGCCGCGTACGTCGCCGACGATCAGCCGGACCCCGTGCGGGGTGGGCACCAGTGCGTAGAGATCACCGCCGATACGGGCCTCCGCCGCCGCCGCGCTGTAGCGGACCGCGACCCGGAACGGGCCGACGGTCTCCGGGATGGGCTTGAGAACCGCGTGCTGGGCGGCCTCCGCGACCGAGCGGACGGCGGCGAGCACCCGTTCCCGGCGGCCGCGCAGTGCGCTGGCCAGGGCGCTCGCCAGGGTGACGGCGAGCAGTGCCGAGAGCACGGCCGCCAGTTCATGCCCCGGACCGGCCTCCCTGACCCCCAGGGTCGCGCCCAGCACCGCGGCGAGGAGTCCCACGAACAGGACGCCTCGGGGACCGTTGGTGCTGGCGGCCAGCGCCGGCCCGGCCGCCAGCAACGGCAGCCAGAACATCCCCGACCCGGCGAAGACGTCGACGAGCGCGATGCCGGAGACGATCAGAACCGGCACCACGGGCATTCCGGCGGCCAGCTGTGAGGCGGCACGCCTGGGGACCGGCGCCCCGAAGCCTGTCACCGGTTTCCGGAGCGGCCGCAACAGCCAGTGGTTGCCACCATGGTCTCGCGCCTGCCTCATGTCTCTTCCGCAATCCTCACCCGTACGAGCCTTAAGCCCGACTTATCCGTTTCATCCAGGAAAGGGGTTCGGCCAACAAGCCACAAGGAGCGGGATTTCAGATAGTGAGCGACAGGCCTCTGGTCACGCGGTCCGCGACCGAGATCAGCCGGGCCCGGACCTCCGGGAGCCGGGAGAGCCGTTCCGCCGGGAGGGAGACGCCGAGGGAGCCGAGGACGTCGCCCCGGTAGATGGGCACGGCGACACACACCGTGCCCAGTGAGTACTCCTCGAGATCTGTGACGGCCGGTGCCATGGGGGAGGCGTCGAGGTTCCGGAGCAGTTCCGGGAGGCTGGTGATGGTCCGTGGCGTCAGGTCGGCGAGATCATGCCGGGAGAGGTAGTCACGACGGGACTCCTCGTCCAGTTCGCGCAGTACGGACTTGCCCAGCGCGGTGGCGTGCCCCGCGTCCTCGAACCCCACCCAGAGGTCGACCCGGGGCGCGCGGGGCCCGTCGACGATCTCGGCGACGCTGATCTCACCCCCCTCGTAGAACGTGAGGTAGGTGGCGGTGACCAGCTCGTCACGGAGCGCGGCGAGCGTCGGCCGGACCCGGGTGAGCAGCGCCTGGGTCTGACCCGCGGTGTGCAGCGTCTGCATCTTGTCGCCGAGGACGAATCCGCCGTCGGCCAGCTTCCGCAGGTACCCGTCGTGGACCATCGTCCGCAGCAGGTGATAGGCGGTGGCCAGAGGCAGCCCCGTCTCACGCGCCAACTGCTTCGCGGGCGCGCCGTTCTCGTGCGCGCTCACCGCTTCCAGCAGCCGGAAGGCACGCTGCACGGACATGATGAGCGTGGGGCTCTCATGAACGCTCATGCCACAAGCGTGCGCCCACCACCCGGTACGGGCAAGACGCGGGGTTCTCGCGGCCACCCCGGCTCAGGCGCCCCCGCGGTCGCTCTCGCCGCTTCGCCTTCCTGGCGTGTCGGTGACGAGGCGGACGAGATGTTCCGCGAGATCGGCGTCGAGGGGGGAACCGGTCATGAGCCGCCGGTAGAGGATGGTGCCCGCCCAGATGTCCTGGACCAGGTCGGTGTCGAGATCGTCGGGCAGATCGCCCCGCCCGACGGCGCGGCGCAGCGCGACGGCGATGTTCTCCCGCTTGCGGAACAGGAAGGCTTCGCGGAACCGGGTCATGAGTTCGGGGTGGGGAAGCAGACCGGCGGCGAGTGCGGGCAGCGAGGCGGCGATGTCCTCGTTCGCGTAGTTGTCGATGGTCATGTCGACGGCGTAGCGGAGCTCGGCGCGGGTGTCGCCCAGGTCGGGGATGTCGTCGGCGCGAAAGACCTCGGCGAGCGCGTCGGCCACGAGCGCCTCCTTGTTGGGCCACCAACGGTAGATGGTGGACTTGCCGACGCCCGCGGCCGCCGCGACGGCTTCGATGGTCAGCGCCGGATATCCGTGTTCCGACAGGACGCCCCGTGCCGCGTCGAGGATCTTCGCAAGAGAGCGCGGCCCGCCGGCCGCCTGGGGCGAGGAGAAGACAGAAGCCATGCGCTGAACGATACGTATCGTTTCACTTTGGGGTCAAGGCGTGCTACGGTCGTGGACGTCGACGAAACGATACGTATCGTTTCCTCCCGTCTCCCCCAAGGACGTGACATGAAGGGCTACACCGTCCCCCTCTCTCCCCGTGGCATCGCGAACCTGGCGCCCGCTCCGCCGTGGCACTACGCCGGCACCGTGGTGGGCGTGGAGTTCTTCGCCGACCCCGCGGCCGCCGCGGCGACCCTGCCGGAGGGCCTGACCCCCGACCCTGACTCCGCCGGCCGCGGCGTCGCGATGTTCATCGACTGGCAGTACTCCGCCACGGACCTGGAGTACCTGGACCCCGCACGCTCGCAGTACCGCGAGTTCCTGGTCACCCTGGACGCCCGCCACCACGACACGCCGGTGGCCTGGTGCCCGTACATCTACGTCGACAACGACTCCGCGATGGCCCGCGGCTGGGTCCAGGGCTTCCCCAAGAAGCTCGGCACCGTCCACCAGACGCGCGCCTACTCCGTCGGCGGACCCGGCACCCCGGTCCTCGGTCCGGGCGGACGGTTCGGCGCCACCGCGTCCTCCGCCGGACAGCGCATCGCCGAAGCCGAGATCACCCTCGAGCAGGAGGTCCCCGACCCCACCGCCCTGATGAACCGCCCCGTGGTCAACCTGCGGCACTTCCCCCGCCTGGCCGCCGGACTGCACGACAAGCCGGCCGTCCACGAACTGGTCATGTCCGTCCTGGACAACACCGCGATCAGCGACGCCTGGGTGGGCACCGCCGACCTCGCCTTCCTCCCCGCCCGCGGCGAGGAACTCGCCGACCTGGCCATCCAGCGCGTCGGCAGGGGATTCCACTTCGACCTCGCCTACACCGTGACCGACCTCAAGACCCTCGTCGACCACAGCGGCTGACCGCCGGGCCCGTCCCCACCACGGTCGTCCCAGAAGTAGAGATCCTTCCTCTACAGGCGGCCGGTGGGGTGGTCGGAGCCGTTGCCGACGAGGTCGCCGAGGGCTTGGGGGCCGCCCTGGAGCCGGCGGTCGCGCTGGCTGGTGCCGAACGCGCCGTAGGGGTAGCCGCCCGGCGTGGGCGCGCTGACCTTGTCGAGGGCGGCGGTGGCCTCGTCGTCCAGGGTGAGGGCGACCGCGCCGAGGCCGTCGTGGAGTTGCTGCAGGGTGCGGGCGCCGAAGACGGGGGCGACGACACCGGAGCGGTCGGCGATCCAGCGCAGGGCGACCTGGGCGGGGGTGGCGCCGGTCTCCTTGGCGATGCGGACGACCTCGTCGATCGTGGCCCAGTTGCGGTCGGCAGCGGCGTACTCGGCCGACACCCACTGGTACAGCTCGTTCGCGGACCCGGCGCGGGTGCCCGACGCCGGGGTCGTACCGCGCTCGTACTTCCCGGTGAGCAAGCCACCGGCCAGCGGTGACCACGGCAGCAGGCCGATCTTGTTGTGCAGCGCGGCAGGGACCATCTCGTACTCGCTCTCCCGGGACAGCAGGCTGTACTGCTGCTGAAGGGTGAGCGGGACCTGGACTCCCATCGCCCTGGCGGTCGAGACGGTCAGCTGGAGCTGCCAGCCGGTGAAGTTCGACAGACCCGCGTAGTGGATCTTCCCGGCGCGGACGGCGTCGTCGAGGAAGGAGAGGGTCTCCTCGACGGGGGTGTGTGCGTCCCAGCCGTGCATCTGGTAGAGGTCGACGGTCTCCACGCCGAGCCGGCGCAGGGAGGCGTCCAGCGCGCGGTGCAGGTGGCGTCGGGACAGGCCCAGGTCGTTGACGTCGGGACCGGTGGTGAAGCGGCCCTTGGTGGCGAGGACGACGCGGTCGGTGACCTCGCTCGGGCGGGCGGCCAGCCAGCGGCCGATGATCTGTTCGGAGAGGCTGCCGGAGTAGACGTCGGACGTGTCGAGCAGGGTGCCGCCGACCTCGGTGAAGGCATCGAGCAGGGCGAATGCCTCGTCTTCGGTGTTCTCGCTGCCGAAGTACATGGTGCCGAGCGCCAGTTCGGACACGGCGAGACCGGAGTTGCCGAGGGTGCGGTATCGCATGACGTTCTGAACGCCTTTCCGTTGCTGAGGAGTTCGGCCGTGTTCGCGTGGTCAGAACCAGGAAGGCCCGGCGTTGGTGTACGGCTTCTCCAGGACTGCCGCTTCCTCGTCCGACAGCCGTAGGGCGAGCGCGTCGACTGCCTGCCGAAGGTGGTGGGGCCGGGTGGCTCCGACGATGGGCGCCGAGACCAGCGGGTTGCGCAGCACCCAGGCGAGGGCGATCTGGGCCATGGGCACGCGTCGGGCTTCGGCGAGCTGCTGCACGGCGTTGATGACCGGCTCGTCGTACTCGCTGTCGAAGGACTGCACGACGTGGTCGGTGCGGGAGCGGGTGCTCTGTTCGCCGACGGGGCGGGCGAGGCGGCCCTTGCCGTTCGGGGAGTAGGGGACCAGTCCCACGCCCATGTCGCGGCACATGGCCATGAGTTCGGGTTCGTCCTGGCGGCGCAGGAGGTTGTACTGGTTCTGCATGGACCCGAAGCGGGTCCATCCGCCCAGGTCGGCGGCGTGCTGGAGCTTGGCGAACTGCCAGGCGTACATCGACGAGGCGCCGAGGTAGCGGACCTTTCCGGCCTTGACGACGTCGTGCAGCGCCGCCATCGTCTCCTCGACCGGTACATCGTCGTCGAAGCGGTGGATCTGGTAGAGGTCGATGTAGTCCGTGCCCAGCCGTACCAGGGAGGCGTCGACCTGTTCCAGGATCGCCTTGCGGGACAGTCCCGCACCGCCGGGACCGTCGTGCATGGGGCCGCGGACCTTGGTGGCGAGGACGATGTCCTCGCGCCGGGAGTACTTCGTGATGGCGCGGCCGACGATCTCCTCGGAGGTTCCGGCCTGGTAGACGTTGGCGGTGTCCCAGAAGGTGATGCCCAGCTCGACGGCCTGCCGGAAGAACGGCGCGGCCTTGTCCTCGGTCAGCGCCCAGGGGTGGGCACGGGGGACGGTCGGGTCGCCGTAGCTCATGCAGCCGAGGGCGAGCCGGCTCACCTTCAGCCCGGTGGTGCCGAGACGGGTGTATTCCATGGGGGCGCTCCTTCACGGTCACATACGGTTCGGGGCTGTGGAGTCGGGGGTTTCGAGCCGCCTGAGTGCCGGGCAGCCGCGGTCGGCCGGTCGCCGTCGTTCCGTCAGTCGGTCGGTGCGGCAGGGATGATGCGGACGGTGACCGAGCCGCGGTACGGCGAGATGTGCAGGTCGTCGGCGGCCGTGAACGAGCGCGGCTGCGCCTGGTCCCAGGTGCTCGGGGGGGGACGAGTCGGCCGTTCCGTCAGCTCGTCCGGCGGTGCGGGCAAGTGCGTCGCGGTCATCCGGTCGGCGGCGCTCAGCGTCGATCCGGCCGTCACGGCGTTGCCGAGGAGGCACGTGGCGGTTCCGCTCGGCGAACCCCCGCGTGCGTGATCACCGCCGCCATGTGGGGTGTGCCGGCCCCGGAACCGGCTGACGCTCAGGCTCCGGCTGTGATCAGCGGGAGGTACGGGTGCTGGTGCGCGGGCCGCCGTACTCGGCGTCGGTGACGTGCTCCAGCCAGTTGACCTCGTCGCCCTCCCACAGGGCGATGTGCTCCATGAACTGGTCCGGACTCGCGCCGTGCCAGTGTTCCTCGCCGGGCGGGCAGCCGATGGTGTCGCCCGGGTGGGCCTCGATGATCACGCCGTCCCGGGTGCCGATCAGGGCGGCTCCGGACACGACGTGCAGCGTCTGGCCCAGGCCGTGGCTGTGCCAGGCGGTGCGGGCGCCGGGGGCGAAGCGGACCATGTTGGCCCGCGCCCGGGAGGGCTCCTCGCCCCGGTGGATCACATCCGCCCAGGCGTCACCGGTGAACCACTGGGCGGGCAGCTTCATGGTCGCGGGCTTCTTGAGGATCTCCATGGTGGTACGTACTCCTTGCGTCGGCCGTCGCAGGGCGGCCGTAGGGGGTGAACCGGCGTTGGGACGGGTCAGGCCGAGCGGAACAGTTCGCGGGCCACGGTCAGCGCGGACATGGCCTTGGGCCAGCCGGCGTAGAACGCCATGTGCGTGATCGTCTCGATGAGTTCCGCCCGGGTCACGCCGTTCTGCTCGGCCAAGGGGATGTGGAAGCCGAGCTGCTCGCTGCTGCCGATGGTGATGAGGCTGGCCACGGTCACCAGGCTGCGATCCCTCGGGGACAGCTCCGGGCTCTTCCATACCTGTCCGAACAGCACGTCCTCGCTGTAACCGGCCAGTGCGGGAGCGACGTCCCCGAACAGGTCCCGCGGACCCGGCTGGGTCTTCTCCGTCATTGTTCGTGTCCTTTCCACGTGGCGCGCCGGTGTTCATCGGCCCGCCGTCAGACGGGCGGGCGACACCGCGCCGGGGTTTCGTTCCGCCCGCACGCCGCGGCCGCCGACACCCGGACTTGGTTCCCGCCGACCGGGCCGGCCGGCCTGGCGCCGATCGCGCCACAACCGATGGAACCGCAGGTCACACGCGCGTGGAAGGGCTCGTTGATACGTGTACTGGCAGTACACCCCACGGTCGCGGAAGCCGACGTAGCCTCAAGGGCATGGACAACCGGAGCGAGGTACGCGAGTTCCTGACCAGCCGCCGTGCCAAGATCACGCCTCAGCAGGCGGGGCTGCCCGCCTTCACCGGCAACCGGCGCGTCAAGGGGCTGCGCAGGGAAGAGGTCGCGCTGCTCGCCGGCGTCAGCGCCGAGTACTACGCCCGCCTGGAGCGCGGCAACCTCTCCGGCGTCTCCGAGACCGTCATCGACTCCCTCGCCCGCGCCCTCCAGCTCGACGAGGCCGAGCGCGCCCACCTCGACGACCTCGCGCGCACCGCGAACACCACCCGCCGCGCGCCCCGCCGGCGGGCGCCGCAGCCGATCCGTGCGAGCCTGCAGCACCTGCTCGACGCGATGACCGAAGCCCCGGCCTTCATCCGCAACGGCCGCCTGGACATCCTGGCCACCAACCGGCTAGGCCGCGCCCTGTACGACCCGGTCTTCGCCGACCCGGCCCGGCCCGTGAACCTCGCCCGGTACGAGTTCCTCAACCCCGGCGCGGCCGACTTCCTGCCCCACCTGGAGGCCCAGTCGGCCGGCGCGGTGGCGCTCCTGCGCACCGAAGCGGGACGCGACCCGTACAACCGGGACCTGACCGACCTCGTCGGCGAACTCTCCACCCGCAGCGAGAAGTTCCGCACTCTGTGGGCCGCGCACGACGTGCGCCTGCACCAGACCGGCGTCAAGCACTTCCGCCACCCCGCGGTCGGCGAACTCGTCCTCCCCTTCGAGGCCATGCCCATCCCGACGGACCCCGGCCTCACCCTCACCGCCCTCAGCGCCGAACCCGGCACCCCGTCCCACGACAGCCTCAAGCTCCTGGCCAGCTGGGCCGCCACCCTCGACCAGGACGCCCAACCGGACACCGCTGCCGCCGGCGGCGAACAGAGCGCATAGCGGGAGCCGGCACCGCGCTACTGCAAACCTGGTCGTACGCACCGGCGGTGTTGAGGCCATGTGGATGGCGCAGGCGTGATCACGGCCGGGCAGAGGGGTGACTCACCGCGGCTCGAACCGGTCCTGGAGGCGATCCGGATGCCGCGGCTGGGACCTGGGCGGCCGCGCGGGCAACCGGAGGTTGCGAGCGGTGGCAGTGCCGGCGGGGCGAAGGCGACCGCTTCGTCGAGCTTCTGGCGGGTGGTCAGGCAGTGAGGGAGCCGGCCGATCATGCGGTTGAACAGGTTGCGGAGGGCCGCGTGGCAGCGGTCGCCGGCTTCCCGTCGGCGGTTGTCGTGGGAATGGGCCCCGGGTGAAGCGGTGAGTGCGGCCAACGCCCGGTGCCGGCCGGCCGCGGCCAGGCGGCTGTTCTTGATCCGGCGGTGGCTGACACGAGGGCGCCGCGACCGTCAGGGCGCGCACCGAAGACGTACCCCCCACCCCCGCTGAGCCCGCACCGCTGGCCCGGCCCCCGGGATCAGCGGCGCTCCGGTGCCGCCCCCAACCGGTGCAGGCGCAGGGCCAGTTGGATCTCCAGGGCGCGGGCCGGCTGCTGCCAGTCGTCGCCGAGGAGGCGGGCCACCCGCTCCAGCCGCTGGGCCACCGTGTTCACGTGGACGTGGAGTTCGTCCTTGGTGCGGGCCGGGCTCATCCCGCAGGCGAAGTACGCGTCGAGGGTGCGCAGCAGTTCCGTGCCGCGCCGTGTGTCGTAGGCGACGACCGGGCCGATGGTGTGCGTGACGAACGCGGTGACGTCCCGTTCGCCGGCGAGGAGCAGGCCGAGGAAGCCGAAGTCCTCGGCGGCGGCACCGTCCCCGCCCCGGCCGAGCAGGTTCAGAGCGTCGAGGCAGCGGCGGCCCTCGGCATACGCGGCAGCCACGGTGTCGGGGCGGGTCGCGAGGTCGGCGACGGGGGCGGAGGCGCCCACGGTCACCGGCTGGTGGACGGCGGTGCCGAGCTGCCGCGCGGTGCGCCGGGCGAGGTCGGTGGCGGTCTCGCCGGGGTCGAGGGGCAGCAGCACGACGGTGCCGCCGTCGCGGGCGGCGGCCAGGCCGTGCCGGGTGGTGGCGAGGTGGGAGGCGGCCGACCACAGCCGGCGGCGCGCTGCCGCCGCCTCCTCGGCGTCCGCCGCGGGGCCGTCCAGGCGGGCGGCGAGCACGACGTGGGCGGCGTCGAGGTCGGCGTGCAACCGGGCGGCGCGGTCGCGCAGTTGGCGCGGCTCCCGGTCGCGGGCGTCGAGAAGGTCGTCCAGCAGTTCGCCGCGCACCCGCTGTTCGGCCTCGGCGGCGGAGCGGCGGGCCAGCAGGAGCAGTGAGGTGACCATCGCGGCGCGCTCCAGAGTCCGCTGGTCGACGGGGTCCAGGCCGGGATGGCCGCGGAGCACCAGCGCGCCGAGGAGTTCGCCGCCCGCGGCGACCGCGGCGATCCAGTCGTGGCCGTGCCGTACCGCGTGCCCCTCCGTGCGCGACGTCTCCAGCGACCGGGGGTCGGCGGTGTCGGTGAACTCGACCGTGCCGCCCAGGATCTGGGACACGGCGGCGGCCACGTCACGGACCTGGCCGCCGCGCAGCACGAGCTCGGCGAGCCGGTCGTGGACGTCCGAGGCACGTTCGATGACCGCGCTGCGGTCCTTGATGATCTCGTTGGCCCGCTCCAGGCCGGCCATGGCCGAACGGGTCTCGGTGAGCAGGTTCGCCGTGTCGATGGCGGCCGCGGCGAGCGCGGCGAAGGAGCCGAGCAGGGCGATCTGCTCCCGTTCGAAGACGCGTGCCCGCCGGTCCGCGGCGAACAGCACCCCGATGACGTGCGGTCCCAGCATCAGCGGGACGCCGAGGATGGCGACCAGGCCCTCGTCGCGAACCCCGGCATCGATGGTGAGCGTGTGCTGGAAGCGGTCGTCCTTGAAGTAGTCGTCGGTGACGTACGGCCGCGCGGTCTGCGCGACGAGTCCGCCGAGCCCCTCCCCCATGCCGAGCCGCAACTGCTGGAAGCGGGCCGCGACCGAACCCTCGGTGACCCGCATGTAGGTGTCGCCGCGCGCCGGGTCGTTCAGGCTCAGATAGGCGACGTCCGTGCCGAGCAGGGAACGGGCGCGCTGGACGATCGCCTGGAGTACGGCGTCCACGTCCCGCAGTCCCGCCAGGTCGTGCGCGGTCTCGAACAGGGCGGACAGCTCGGCCTCGCGCCGGCGTCTGCCCTCCAGCTCGCCGCGGACCCGCAGCGCGAGCAGCTTGGCCCGCTCCAGGGCGGCGATCCGCTCCGGTGACCGGTTCTCTGCGCGGGCGAGCAGCACCGGCTGCTCGTACGCCTCCGCCGAGGCACCCCTGGCCAGCAGTTCGAGGTACGCCGGCTCGGCGGCCCCCGGCACTTCGGCGCCCAGGTCGAGGGCACCGGCCGCCAGGGCCGGGGCCGGCCGCCTGGCGGACTGCACGTGATTGCGAGACATGGTCACAGGATTCCGCATCGCCGCTCCGGCCCGTCGGGCCTGTGGAAAACTCGCGGGCCGGCGGGTGTCCGGCCCGTCCCGTCAGTGGGCCGTCCAACCGCCGTCGAGCACCAGCGAGGTGCCCGTGACGAAGGACGCCTGGGGAGCGCAGAGGTAGGCCACGGCCTCGGCCACCTCCTCCGGTTCCACGAGCCGCTTGACGGCGCTGTCGGTCAGGAGCACCTCGGACAGCACCCGCTCCTCGGGGATGCCGTGCGCCCGGGCCTGATCGGCGAGCTGCTTCTCGACCAGTGGGGTGCGCACATAGCCGGGGTTCACACAGTTCGAGGTCACCCCATGGGGCGCGCCCTCCAGAGCGGCCGTCTTCGACAGCCCCTCCAGACCGTGTTTGGCGGCCACATAGGCGGACTTGTAGGCAGAGGCGCGCAGCCCGTGGACGGAGGACACGTTCACGATCCGCCCCCAGCCCTGCGCGTACATGTGCGGCAGCGCGCCCCGGATCAACCGGAACGGCGCCTCCAGCATCACGGTCAGTACGGTGTGGAAGACGTCCGGCGGGAACTCCTCGATGGGGCGCACCAGTTGAAGACCCGCGTTGTTGACGAGGACGTCGGTGCCGGCGGCGGCGCGTTCGGCCGCGTCCAGGTCGGTGAGATCGAGGACGTACGGCTCGACGGCACCGCCGCCCGCCGCGCCCCGGGCCCGCCCGGCGAAGTCCACGAGCTCGGCCAGCCCCGTCGCGTCCCGGTCGACGGCTCTGACCCGGGCGCCGGCCGCCGCGAGACGCAGGGTGCAGGCGCGGCCGATGCCTCCGGCGGCGCCGGTGACCAGGGCGGTGCGGCCGTGCAGGTCGAGGGCGGGGGCGGTGCGGGTGCTGGGCGAGCTCATGGGTGGACCCTAGGCGGCGCCCACCCGCTCCCGCATAGCGTCAGCACACATACTTCAGCTGAAAGCCGTAGCGTCGAACCATGTGGGTGCATCCGACAGCGCCTGCTTGATCCGGAACACACCGAACTCGTTCAGCTCCGGCAGTGCGTCCACGTCGAACCAGGCCACTTCCAGCGACTCGTCGTCGTTCACGCGGGCCTCGCCGCCGACGGCCCGGCAGCGGAAGGTGATGTCCATGTACTGGCAGACATCACTGTTCGGGTAGGTGACGCGCTCCAGCGCCTGGACGAGGACCACCCGCTCGGCGACACAGCGCACCGCCGTCTCCTCGAAGACCTCCCGCACGGCGCAGGCCGCGGGCTGCTCCCCCGGCTCCGGAATGCCGCCGATGACCGACCACTTGCGGGTGTCGGTGCGGCGGCCCAGGAGCACTCTGCCCTCGTCGTCGAAGACGATGGCGGTGATCCCGGGCAGCCAGAGCAGCTGGTGGCCCGCGGAGGCGCGGATCGCGCGGATGAAGTCAGGAGTAGCCATGAGGCGACCCTAACCTCCCGGTTCCTCGCACCCGGCCGGAACCACGGGGCGTACAGCGGGTGTACGGCTACGCGTCACCGGCGCGCCGGCCGCGCATTCCGGACCCGATCGCCCAGCCGACCCCACCCGCGGCGACCAGCACCAGCGCGATCTCGGGCAGGATGCCCAGCCTGGTCGCGGGCGTCTCAGAGGTGCGCAGCGGCACCTTCTGGACCAGGTAGGCGGGCACGAACATGCCGGTCTTCTGGGTGATCTTCCCGTCCGGCATGATGATCGCGCTCACGCCGCTGGTCACCGGCACGGTGACGGTCCGGCTGTGCTCGACCGCGCGGATCCGGGACATGGCGAGCTGCTGGTAGGTCATCTCGCTGCGGTCGAAGGTGGCGTTGTTGCTCGGCACGGAGATCATCTCGGCGCCGTGCGTGACGGTGTCCCGCACGTCCCAGTCGAAGGCCGCCTCGTAGCAGGTGGCGAGGCCGACCTTGGTGCCGTCGATGTCGAACACACCGGGCTTCGTGCCCCGGCTGAAGTCCTGGCGGACCATGCTGGTCCAGTTCTTGTTGACGGCGCCGACCAGACCGCGCAGCGGGAGGTACTCGCCGAAGGGCTGGATCTGCCGCTTGTCGTACGTCGACGTCGGGCCCTTGACCGGGTCCCACAGGATCTGCTCGTTGAGCAGCTTGCCGTCCCGCTCGACGACCCCGCCCACCGAAATGGGGACGCCCACCGCCTTGGCGGCCTCGTCGATCACGGCGGCCGCGTCGGCGTCGGCGAACGGGTCGACGTCGGAGGAGTTCTCCGGCCACAGCACGAAGTCGGGCTTGGCGGCCTTGCCCGCCTTGATGTCCGCGGCGAGCTTCAGCGTCTCCTTCACGTGGTAGTCGAGTACGGCCTGCCGCTGGGCCGCGAACTCCAGGCCGGCGCGCGGCACGTTGCCCTGGATGACCGCGACGGTGACGGCGCCGTCCTCGGCCTTGTCGCTCACCAGCGTCCGCGCCGCGACCGCGCCCACCACCGGCACGGCCACGCTCAGCAGGGCCGCGGCCGCCGCCCCGCGGCGGATCTCGCGGGTGCGCCGGCCCTCGACGGCCAACCGCCCCGCCTCGTAGAGACCGAACCCGCACAGGACTACGGCGAAACCGAGCACCGGGGTGCCGCCCAGCGCGGCGAGCGGCAGGAAGACGCCGTCCGCCTGGCCGAAGGCGATCTTGCCCCAGGGAAAGCCGCGGAAGGGCACGCGCGCGCGTACCGCCTCGCCCGCGATCCATATGGCGGCCGCCCACACCGGCCAGGCCGGGAGCTTGGAGACCGCGGCCACACCCACACCGACCAGTGCGATGAAGATCGCCTCGATGGCCACCAGCGCGACCCACGGCCCGGGGCCGACCTCGACGCCGGTCCACACCAGCAGCGGCAGCAGGAAGCCGAGACCGAAGACATAGCCGAGACCGAGGGCCGCCTTCCAGGTGCGGCCGCGCAGTACCCATGCGAATCCGGCGAAGGCGGGCAGGGCCAGCCACCACAGGGTGCGCGGCGGGAAGCTGACGTACAGCAGCACTCCGCTGAGGGCGGAGGCGGCGGCCGGGACCAGGCGGCGGAGCAGCCGGAGGGCGCGTGCGCGGGGGGCGGGACGCGGCGTGAGCTGGTCCGACTGGTCCACGGAAGTTGCGGTGACGGTCACCCGGGGAGTGTACGGCGGTTGACCTTGCGGCCGACAGCACGGTCTCGGCATGCAGGAATCACACCGTTCCCGCGCAAGTCGTCCACAAAGCGGGCATCAGAGGTTACGGTGTGCCGAGGCGGGCGGCGGGGCCTGCCGCAGGTCGGGGGACCGGGGTACGGGGGGCGACGGTGGGGTCGACCGGGATGACGTCCGCTGCCGAGACGGCCGCGGACAACGACAGACGAAACGTTTCTGACGTGGTGGGCGTCGTGGTGCTCGGGGCCTGCGCAGTGTGGCCGCTGATCTCCGCGACGGGTCGCGACGGACGGCCCGAGGGTGTACTGCTGGCGGTGCTCGCGGTGGCCGCGGGCTATGCCGCGGGCCGGGTGTCCGGGTCGCTGCTGCCGGTCGCCGCGCCGTGTGCGGGCGCACTGGCCGGGCTGACGCTCGCGGTGGCGATGCCTCAGGTGGCTCCGGGCCCCCAGTTCACGACCCCGCTCGGTCATGCCGGCGCCGTCGCGGCGCTGCTGGCTCTCGCGACGGGCGGCGCGTGCTGTGCCGCTTGGGCGACGCCGGTTCCGGCGCTTCGGTTCGGACTGCGGATGCTGGCCGCCGGCATCGCGGCGGCCGGGGCGGCCGTCGGCTCGGGACCGGGCTGCGCGGCCAGTGCCGTCGTCCTGCTGTGCTCCCTCGCCGCCGGCCGGGTGCGGCGGCGGGGGCCGGGCATCGCCGGGCTGGCTCTGGCGGCCGCCCTGGTGGCGGGCACGGTCTGGGCGGTCGCCGCGAACGTCCTGCCCGCCGGCCTCACCTCCGCCCTGGCGGGCCCCCTCGCCGAGCACCGCGTGCAGCTGTGGCGGGACGCCGTGCGTCTCGCGCACCGGAACACCGGCCTGGGCGTCGGCCCGGGGCGCTTCGGCGAGCTGAGCGGCACCGCGCCCGGGGCCCTGCTGCCCGACGGCAAACCACACTCCGCCCCGCTCCAGCAGGCCGCCGAACAGGGCCTGGTCGGTGTCCTGCTGCTGGCCACCGCGTTCTGCTGGATCCTCTACGCCCTGTGGCGGTCCCCCCGCTCCACACCGGTCACCCTCACCGCGGGCGCGGCACTCACCGCCCTGGCCGCGATCGCCGCGGTCGGCAACGCGCTGAGTTTCACGACGGTGTCGGCGGGCGCGGGCCTGCTGGCGGGCCTGGCGACGGCACGCCCGTGGGTGGCGGGGGTGGCGGCGGTGCCGGGCGGTTGAGCCATACGGGTGTGTGGCCCAGGCACATGTGATCCAGGCACATGTGATCCAGCCAGATGTGATGCAGCCCTGTGCGGTCCAGCCCTGTGCGCGAACTACGTCAGTGAGCCGTACCCGGTGTGATCGTCCGCAGGCGTTCCCTGATGACCCGCACCGCAGACTCGGCGTTGTCCACGGTGATGGTGAAGGTATGGCCGTCCCACAGACTCAGGACGATGCCCTCGCCGCGACGGACGACGACGGCTGTGCCCTTCTCGGGGCGCCAGCGGTAGCCCCAGCCGCCCCAGTGGCGCGGGGTGATCTGCGGGGAGAAGTCGGCGCCGACCACATGGGAGAGCGGAATACGACGCCGCGGTACTCCTATATGACCGCAGCGGATTTCGAGGCACTCCTTGTCGAGCCTCAGGTCGACGTGCACGAAGGCAAGGGTGCCGAAGAGGACCAGCAGCCCGGCCGCGATGCAGCCCACGACCGACATCACCAGCGGGGCGATCCCCGAGTTCCAGGCGGAGTCCACGGCCAGTTCGATACCGAGCGCCATGCACGCCGCGCCGACCAGCGCGAGCAGCCACTGGACCCGGTTCGTGGCGCGCCCGGTCCAGACATCCGGGTGCGGGGCGCCCTTGTCCGGAGAGTGGTCGCGGGGGTGGTCCCTCATGTCTACGAGATTACTCACGTTTCGCTGCGCGGGTACCGCGTTGCGGAGGGTGACTGCTCACGTCGGGCGGTATCCCCGGCCCCGGGGGGTCACTGGGACGCGGCAGGACTGGCCGTGCGCAGCAGGCGGGCCTCGGCGTAGCTGAGCGCGGCCTCGGGCAGCTCGCCTTCCCGGCCGTTGAGCAGCACCGTCACCGTGCCGGTGGCCGGTGCGCCGGGGGCCGGCTGCGCACCGATCCGGCGAAGCGCCTGGGCGGCCACCGCACCGGCGGAGCCGTGCAGGGCGAGGGGTGCGGCGCCGGGGCGCTGGACGGCGGCGCGGATACGTTCCGCCAGGAGTTCGTAATGGGTGCACCCCAGGACGACGGTCGTTACATCGTCGGGGGTGAGCTCGGCCGCCGCGGTCACGGCGGCGTCGACGGCGGCCTGGTCGGCGTGCTCCACGGCCTCGGCCAGCCCCCAGCAGGGCACCTCGGTGACCGGCACACCGCCGGCGAATTCCTCGATGAGGCCCCGCTGATACGCGCTGCCCGTGGTCGCAGGGGTCGCCCAGATCGCGACGGGGCCGCCGCCGGCGGCGGCCGGCTTGATCGCCGGGACCGTGCCGATGACCGGGATACCGGGTTCCAGGCGCGCGCGCAGCGCCGACAGGGAGTTCACGGTGGCCGTGTTGCAGCCGATGATCAGCGCGTCGGGCCGGCGGGCGGCGGCGGCCTCGGCGACGGCCACGGCACGCTCGGTGATGCCCTCGGGGGTACGGGGTCCCCAGGGCATGCCCTCGGGGTCGAACGAGAGGACGAGATCGGCGTCGGGGCGCAGCCGCCGTACCGCTGCGGTAGCCGCCAGCAGGCCGATTCCGGAGTCGATGAGCGCGATCTTCACCCGGCCACGATAGACGATGGGCCGTTGGGAGCAGGTCCGATGGGGCAGACTGCGCGGGTGAGCGCCATCGCGTGGACCGCCGCCGTATCCCTCGCCGCCTGGCTGTGGCTGCTGCTCTGCCAGGGCTTCTTCTGGCGCACCGACGTCCGGCTGCCGCCCCGGCGCGAGCCCGCTCAGTGGCCGGACGTGTGCGTGGTCGTCCCGGCCCGGGACGAGGCCGCGGTGCTTCCCCTGAGTCTGCCGTCGCTGCTGGCGCAGGACTATCCGGGTCGGGCGGAGGTGTTCCTGGTCGACGACGGCAGTACGGACGGCACCGGGGAGCTGGCCCGGGAGCTGGCCGCGCGCCATGGCGGGCTGCCACTGACCGTGACCTCGCCCGGTGAGCCGCCGGCGGGCTGGACGGGCAAGCTGTGGGCGGTACGGCACGGCATCGCTCTGGCACGCGCGCGTGGCCCCGAGTACCTGCTGCTCACGGACGCCGACATCGCGCACGAGCGGGACAGCCTGCGGATGCTGGTGGCGGCCGCCGACACCGGGGGCTTCGACGTGGTCTCGCAAATGGCCCGGCTGCGGGTGGCAAGCCTGTGGGAGCGGCTCGTGGTGCCCGCCTTCGTCTACTTCTTCGCTCAGCTGTACCCGTTCCGCCGGATCGGCCGGAAGGGCTCGCGCACGACGGCAGCGGCGGGCGGCTGTGTCCTGCTGCGCGCCGGCACGGCCGAGAGGGCGCGCATCCCTGACGCCATCCGGCACGCCGTGATCGACGACGTGGCACTCGCCCGCGCGGTGAAGGCCACCGGAGGGCACATCTGGCTGGGGCTCGCCGACCGGGTGGACAGCGTGCGCCCCTATCCGCGCCTGCACGACCTGTGGCGGATGGTCTCCCGCAGCGCGTACGCGCAGCTGCGGCACAACCCGCTGCTGCTCCTCGGTACGGTCGCCGGTCTCGCGCTGGTGTACCTGGTGCCGCCGGCGGCAGTGCTGGCGGGGGCGGTCACCGGCAGCGCGGCGGCGCTGCTCCTCGGCGCCGCGGCCTGGCTGGTGATGACCGCGACGTACGTACCGATGCTCCGCTACTACCGGCAGCCGCTGTGGCTCGCCCCGCTGCTGCCGTTCACCGCGTTCCTCTACCTCCTCATGACGGTCGACTCGGCGGTACAGCACTACCGGGGGCGCGGGGCGGCCTGGAAGGGCCGTACGTACGCGCGTCCCGACACGGTCGCCGACGAAGGCTGACCGTCCTTCGCGTCACTTGCGGCCGGGCGTCCAGTTCATGCCCCAGCCGTAGGCGCGGTCGACGGTCCGCTGCGGGCTCACCCCCCGTTCCGGGACCAGGTAGCGCGCCTCGCGCTGCACGACCAGGTCACCACCGGTGTTGGTGAGCAGGGCGAGCGCGCACACCGTCGAGGGAACCGTGCACTCGTCCAGGGAGAAGTCGACCGGGGCGCCGTGCTGGGGCTGGAGCGTGACCGTGGCGTGCAGGTCGGCGAAGGACGTGGCGCCCTGATAGATCGTCACGAAGATCAGGATGCGCCGGAAGTCCTGCTTGTGATCGAGGTTGACGGTGAGGTTCTCCCCGCTCGACACGGCGCCGGTGCGGTCGTCGCCGTCGAGGTGGATGTACGGCGGCCGCTTGAGAGAGCCGAAGGCGTTGCCCAGCGCCTGGACGACGCCCTTGCGGCCGTCGGCGAGCTCGTACAGGGCGCACAGGTCGAGGTCGAGGGCGCCCGCTCCGCCGCGCCGGCCGCCCCAGCCGGGGAGCTGTTTGCGGACCTGCCAGTTGAGGTTGACCCGCAGCTCGCCCGAGGTGCCGCCCTGTTTGGCCAGGGAGACGGAGGGGGCCGCCTTGGTGAGCGTCACCTTGGACAGCCTTACGGGGGCGGACGGCGCCGTCGGCGGGGGCGGCGGGACGGGCAGACCGGCGGAGGTCGGCGCCGGGTACTGCGGGAAGGGCGGGCCGCCGGGCCGCGGCGGGGAGACGGGAGCGGGGACCGGCGGGGAGACCGGAGCCGGGGCCGGCCGCGTGAGCGGACCGGCGACGGGCGGGGTGACCTGCGGCCCGGGCGGCTGCGCCGGGTGCTGCGGCTCGTCCACCGTGATGCCGAAATCGGTGGCGAGCCCTTCCAGCCCGCTGCTGTACCCCTGCCCCACCGCACGGAACTTCCAGCCGCCCTGGCGGCGGTACAACTCACCGAGCACGAAAGCGGTTTCCACCGTGGCGCCCGTGCTGTCGAACCGGGCGACCACGGTTTCGTCCGCCGCGTTCCGGACCTCGGCGTAGAGGCCGGGGACCTGCCCAAACGTTCCGCCGTCGGCCGAGGCCGCGAGGACGATCCGCTCGATCGGGGCTTCCACGCGCGCGAGGTCGACGAAAAGAGTGTCGGTGACCAGGTCACCGGAGCGCCGCTTGCCCTCGTGCCGGACCGCGCCCGAGGTGTGCGCCGGCTGGTTGTAGAAGACGAAGTCGCCGTCGGAGCGCACTTTCCCGGCGACCAGCAGCAGCGCCGAGGCGTCCGCGTCGGGGGCACCCGGACCGGGGCGCCAGCCCAATTCGACCCGCAGTGCCGTGGTCGGCACCGGCGTATTCGATCCTTTCGGCATTGACATGTCCGCCCCCATCATGTGTCGGCATGCCGGGCGCGCCCCGGCGGTCCCAGGTCATCCCTACCCTCACAACCTATTCCCGGGGACAGGGATCTCCCATGAGCGGCACAGGAAGATCCCTGGCCAACCGCAGGTAACCGGCTCGGAACTCGGCCTTTACACGATCAGAACGCTGATTGCCGTCCTTTTTTGCCGAGTTCGCTCGGATTGGGGATCCGGCGTCACTGCCGACACGGAAAACAACCCTCTTATCGGTCTCCCCAACCAGCACATCGTGGGCTTAACTTATGTGCCATGACCTCCCCCCGCTCCACCTATGGCGGCGGCTACTACTCCGCCTCCTTCCCGGACACTCCGATCTACGACTCGCTCGTGGCCGAGCGGGGCACCCCGCAGATCGCCCCGATCCGGGTCCCTCCCGCCTACGACACGGGCAGCAGCTTCAGCAACCTGCCCGCGCTGCCGGCGGCACTGCCCGCCCTCCCGGCGGGTCCCTCCCAGCCGGCCCCGGGCTACGGCTACCCGCAGCAGATGCAGCAGCCCGCGCCGCTGCAGCAGGCGCCCACGGCGTACATCCCCCAGCAGGCGACGGGACCGCGCGCCTACCCCGCGCAGCAGCCGCAGCCGCCCCGTCCGATGATGGGCGGCACGGGTTACGAGGCGATGCGCCCGGCGGCTCCGCGCCCCGCGCCGACGGCTCCGTACCAGGACCCGTACAACAACCAGCAACAGCAGCAGTACCGCGGCTACTGATCGGCACCCCCCGATGTCCGTGCGGCCTGGCACGATGGCGTCATGGGGATGGCCGAACTGCAGTCGATCCACGTTCACCCGGTCAAGGCGCTCCGGGGCTTCTCGCCCCGGGAGGCCGTCGTGGAGCCCTGGGGGCTGGCCGGTGACCGACGCTGGGTTCTGATCGACGACGGGGGAAAGGTCGTCACCCAGCGTTCAGAACCACGCCTCGCGCTGGCCGCTGCCGAGCTGCTGCCCGGTGGCGGCGTACGTCTGTGCGCGCCCGGGCGCACGCCCCTGACGGTGCCGGTCCCGGATCCGGGGGTCACGGTGCCCGTGGACATCTTCGGCACGAAGGTGGAGGCGGTCCTCGCCGCGGAGGCGGCCCATGCGTGGTGCGGCGCGTATCTGGAGGCCGACGTCCGCCTCGCCCACATGGACGCCCCCGCGACCCGCCGCCCGATCGACCCGGACCACGCGCTGCCGGGCGAGACCGTGAGCTTCGCCGACGGCTATCCCCTGCTGGTCACCACAGAGGCCTCGCTGGACGTCCTCAACTCCCTGATCGCGCAGGGCGAGCATGCCGCCGAGGGCCCGCTGCCCATGAACCGGTTCCGGCCGAACGTGGTCGTGCGCGGCACGCGGGCCTGGGCCGAGGACGACTGGAGACGGATCGCCATCGGCGAGGTCGAGTTCCGGGTCGCGAAGATGTGCGGGCGGTGCGTTGTGACCACGACCGACCAGATCACCGCCGAGCGCGGCAGGGAGCCGCTGCGGACGCTGGCACGGCACCGCAGGTTCGGCAACCAGCTGGTCTTCGGCCAGAACCTGGTACCGCGCTCCCCCGGCACGATCCGGGTGGGGGACCCGGTCCGGGTCCTCGACTGAGATTCCGGGGGCCGAACGGTGCCGGTGCCCTCGCGGTCCCGGCGGCCGAACGGTAGCGCCGGCCCGGCGTCCCCGGCCCGAGCCACCCACGCTCCGGCCAACGCCGCCCAGGGCCCCTGCCGTCGAGCCGCCACCATGCGATCCGCCCCAAACCCGAACCGTCGCCACCCGAGCCTTCGCCACCCGAGCCTTCGCCACCCGAGCTTCGCCGCCGGAACAGTCACCAGACCGTCTTCGTCCGGTCCCCCACTCCCCCGACCGCCTCCTCCCGGGCCGCCACCACCAGATCCCCTCCCGGCCGCCCAAAGCGGTTCGCCCCACCCGTCCTTGTCCGGGCCTCGTCCGCATCCCGGGTATCGACCGATCTCCACCGCCCGGCGGGAACCCAAGCCCGCGGCCCGGTCGTTGGGGTCGTGAGAAGGTCATGAGAGTCCCGGCCGGGGGTGATTTCGCTCTCTCTTCGGCCCGGGTCCCGGGTGAACGGACCGGGCGGGGGTTATCACGGAGCGGGAAGGGGGTGGTGGTCGGTGCGAGCGATCCGCGGCCTGTGGCGGTGGCGGCGCAATCCGCTGCGCCGCGCGACCGACCTGGTGGAGGCCTGGGTGGCCCTGGTGGCGCTGGTGCTGATCGTGGTGGCCGCGCCGGTGCTCGGCTCGTTCGTCGGCGCCGCCGCCCAGAGCACCCTGCAGCGCTCGGTCCGGCAGCAGCAGCACGACCGGCATCTCGTCATGGCCACGGTGGTGCGCAAGCTGGGCGGCGCCCCGGTGGAGCCCGACCCCGACGCCACCAGCGCCCACGACAACCGCAGCCGCGTCCTCGCCGACTGGACCGCGCCGGACGGCACCCGGCAGCACGGCCCGGTCCTGACGACTCTCAAATCCCCGCACAAGGGCGACCACTTCGACGTCTGGACGGACCGGCACGGCGTCATAACGGCCCGCCCGCTGGACACCGTGACGGCGACGACCCACGCGGTGCTGGCCGGGTTCGGCGCGGCCCTGCTCACCGCGGGACTGGTCGACAGCGCCAGGCGCATGATCGTCTGGCGTATGGTCCGTCGCAGGTACGCACGTTGGGACCAGGCCTGGGACCGGGCGGGCCCGGACTGGGGCAAGGCCGGCACGGGCAGCTGACGGCCTTCCGTCTCTGGTCAACCCACCACCTCGGCGCACGCTACGGTGGACCGGCCGAAGCGCATTCGGCATCGACCCGCGCGCGAGCGAACCACAGGGGCCGGGCACCGTCCGCGGTGGCGCCCCGAAGGCGAGCGAGCGATCTGTACGACGAGGTGGGGGCACGGCAACGCCATGGCACAGGGCACGGTCCAGGTGACGCACACCGGCACATCGAGGTGGCGGCGCCGCACAGGTGAGTACGCCTCGCTCGCCGCCGCCCTGGAGGCCGCCGCCGACGGCGACGTCCTCACGGTCGCGCCCGGCACCTACCGGGAGAACCTCGTCGTCCAGCGCGCAGTCACGCTGCGCGGCCCGGAGGGCTCGCCCGGCTCGGTGCGCATCGCCCCCGTGGACGGGGTCCCGCTGACCGTGCGGGCCTCGGCGGTCGTGCAGGACCTGCATGTCGAGGGCCAGGACGCGGCCGCGCCCGCGCTGCTGGTCGAGGAGGGCACTCCCGAGCTGCTGGACGTGCGGATCGTCACCCGGTCCGCCGCCGGGATCGAGGTGCGCGGCGGAGCCCGGCCCACCGTGCGGCGGTGCACCGTGGACAACCCGGCCGGCATCGGCATCGCCGTACTCGACGGCGGCGGCGGGGTGTTCGAGGAGTGCGAGGTCGTGGCGGCCGGTCAGGCGGGCGTGGCGGTGCGCGGCGGCGGTCACCCCCGGCTCGAGCGCTGCCGGGTGCACCACGCCTCGGGCACGGGCATGACGGCGACCGGGGAGAACTCCGCGCTGGAAGCGGTGGGTTGCGAGATCTACGAGGTGCGCGGCTCCGGTGTGCAGGTCACCGCGCGGGCGACGGCGCACCTCACCGACTGCGATGTGCACCGCACCACCGCCGACGGGGTCACGCTGGACACCGACGCGGTGCTGACCCTCGCGGACTGCCGTATCCACGACATCCCGGAGAACGCGGTCGACCTGCGCTCGCGTTCGGTGCTGACGCTGACACGGACGACCGTGCGTCAGTTCGGGCGCAACGGGCTGTCGGTGTGGGACCCGGGCACCCGGGTGGACGCCAACCAGTGCGAGATCTTCGACAGCACGGGCGACTATCCGGCGGTGTGGGTCAGCGACGGCGCCACCGTGGTCCTGGACTCCTGCCGGGTGCACGACGTGCCGGACGCCCTGTTCGTGCTGGACCGCGGCTCCCGCGCGGACGTCGTCGACAGCGACCTCTCCCAGGTGCGCAACACGGCGGTGTCGGTGAGCGACGGCGCCACCGCGCAGCTCGACGACTGCCGGATCCGGGACGCGGCCACCGGCGCCTGGTTCCGCGACCACGGCAGCGGCGGCACCCTCAACAACTGCACGGTGGACGGCACCCAGACCGGTGTGATCGTCACCAAGGGCGCCGACCCCACCATCGAGCGCTGCACCGTGGACTCCCCGGCCGAGGCGGGCTTCTACGTGTCGGCGGGCGGCCGCGGCACCTTCCAGAACTGCCGGGTCACCGGCAGCGGCGGCTACGGCTTCCACGTGATCGACGGCTGCCGTACGACGCTGCGCAAGTGCCGCACGGAGCGGTGCGCGCGCGGGGGTTACGAGTTCGCGGACGGCGGCCCGGACGCGGGCTCGGGCACCGGCCCGGTGGTGGAGGACTGCACCAGCGACGAGAGCGGCAGCCTGCGGCCGCCCGAGGCGCGCGAGACGGCCGTACAGACCTCGTACCAGTCCCCAGGCCTGCTGGGCGCGATCCCCGGCCAGCGCAGCACCGAACAGGAGCCTCTCCTCGCCCCCGTCGCGCCCGAGGAGCCGGCCCGGACCTCCAAGGCCGTGCTCGGTGAGCTCGACGCGCTGGTCGGCCTGGACAGCGTCAAGCGCGAGGTCCGTGCGCTGACCGACATGATCGAGGTCGGCCGGCGCCGTCAGCGGGCCGGTCTGAAGGCCGCCTCGGTCAAGCGGCACCTGGTGTTCACCGGCTCCCCCGGCACCGGCAAGACGACCGTCGCCCGGCTCTACGGCGAGATCCTCGCCTCCCTCGGGGTGCTGGAGAAGGGCCATCTGGTCGAGGTGTCCCGGGTCGACCTGGTCGGCGAGCACATCGGTTCCACGGCGATCCGCACCCAGGAGGCCTTCCAGCGGGCGCACGGCGGGGTGCTGTTCATCGACGAGGCGTACGCGCTGTCGCCGGAGGACGCCGGGCGGGACTTCGGCAAGGAGGCCATCGACACGCTGGTGAAGCTGATGGAGGACCACCGGGACGCCGTGGTGGTGATCGTCGCGGGCTACACGGAGGAGATGGAGCGCTTCCTTTCGGTCAACCCTGGTGTGGCGTCGCGTTTCTCGCGGACCATCACCTTCAGCGACTACGGCCCGGAGGAACTGCTGCGGATCGTGGAGCAGCAGGCCGACGAGCACGAGTACCGGCTGGCGCCGGGCGCGTCCGAGGCGCTGCTGACGTACTTCACGGTGCTCCCGAAGGGCCCCGCGTTCGGCAACGGCCGCACCGCCCGCCAGACTTTCGAGGCGATGGTGGAGCGGCACGCGAGCCGGGTCGCCCAGCTCGCCGACCCGACCACCGACGACCTCACCCTGCTGTACGCGCGGGACCTCCCCGAAGTCGCCTGATCAGCCGGCCTGTTGCGGCCGCTGTCCGGGCAGCTCCGGGCGCAGCCGGGCCAGCAGTCGCTTGCGTTCCTCGGCGAAGACCGGGTCCGCCTGGTAGTCGGAGTGGCCCAGGATGGGTGCGGGGAGCGGGTGGCCCGGGGTGCGCCCGTAGGCGAGCGGGTCCTTCAGCGGCGTGTGGTCGACCTGCGGGCCGTCGCCGTCGGGGATCCGCACGGGGCCGCCGATGGGGTCGGTGAGGCGGTAGAGGTTGCGCCAGCAGGCGACCTCGCGGTGCAGGGAGCCGAGTTCGGCGGGACCGAAGTGGGCCGGGAACCAACGGCCGTACAGCCGTTCCAGCGGGGAGCCGTACGTCAGCAGGGCGACCCGTCTGCGGACCGCCGGGGTCAGCTGCCAGGCCGCCGCGGCCGCGAGGACGCTGCCCTGGGAGTGGCCGGAGAGGACCAGCCGGCCGCCGGTGCGGCGGGTCCAGGTGTCCATCCGCCAGGTCAGGTCGGGGACCGCGCGCTCGGCGTAGCAGGGCGGGGCGAAGGGGTGGGCGGCGCGCGGCCAGAAGGTGCCGACGTCCCAGAGGATGCCGATGGTGCGGCGCGCGGAGGCGTCCTTGTAGGCGCGCCGGCCCCAGGTGACGAAGAGTATGAAGCCGAGCCCGACCAGCCAGGAGCCGAGCGCCTGGGAGGCCTCGGCCGCACCGTGCACCAGGGTGTGGGTCCGGCCGGCCGCCGCGTTCGGTGTCTCCCCGGTGGCCAGCGCGCCCACCAGCGCCCCGGCGCCCAGCACCAGCGTGGCGGCGCACAACACGGTGACGACCAGCGGCGTCCGGTCGGTGAGGACGGCCATGGCACGGACCCTGGCGATACGGCGGCTGCGGGCCGCGTCCTCCGGCTCCCCGGGGTGGCCGAGGTCGACGGCGGTGCGTTCCACGCGGCTGAGCCGCGAGGTGCGCCAGGACAGCCAGGCGACCGCGGCGAGCAGCACGCCGAGAACCGGCGGGATCACCGACGCCTGCCAGGTCAGCAGTACCGGAGGTCCGGCGATGGAGGTGCCGGTGCCGTCCAGCCAGTCGGATACCCGCTGGGCGACCCCGCCCGAGATCACTCCGCCCAGCGCGCAGGCGAGCAGCGCGACCGCGGGCCCGCCGAGGCCGCGGATCGCGGCGCGCGGATCGGGCAGCCGGCGGTGCAGGTCGTGGGCGACGACCGCGAGCACGATCACCAGCACGCCCTGGGCCAGCGCCAGACCGCCGAAGGTGGTGTCCCCGGCGAGCCGGCCCACGGAGTGCCACCCCGGTCGGGACCAGCAGGCGTACACCACCACGAGCAGCAGCAGCAGGGCCAGGGCGCCGAGCGGCAGGCGTCGTACGAGACGCCGGTCGAGTTCCTGGTCGAGGCGGTTCTCGCTGCGGCCGCGGCGGCAGACCACCCACACCGCGGCGAGGGCCCCGGCGGTCAGCGCACCGGTCAGCAGCCACCCGATCGTGTCCAGTACGGCGGTTCCGCCCCGCCTGCGGTCGAAGGAGGCCGCCGGTGCGAGGAGCGCGGCCGCGACGGTGAGCAGCCCCGCCGCGGTGTGGGCGGCGCGCAGCCGGGCGACCAGCCGGCGCCCGTACCAGAAGCCGGGGCTGCCGAGGGCGGTGTGGCCGGGCTCGGGGTCGTGGGCCGGCGGCCGGGTGGACTCGTAGGCGCTCCAGGTGCGGTGCGAGAGGTACCAGAGCAGGCCGGTCAGCGCGGCGGGCACCAGGGCGGCCAGCGCGAGCCGGCGTCCGGGTGCGCTCCACCAGCCGCCCGCGGAGCCGGCGGGTGACAGGAAGCCGAGCCAGGAGTGCCGGCCGGCGCAGGCGGTGACGCCCGCGCACTGCCAGGCGGCGAGGTCCAGGGCGACCTCGCAGGCGGCGGCGACCAGCAGCACCGTGAGGCTGAGCCCGGCGAGCCGGACCAGCAGGCCGTAGAAGCGCACGGTGCGCGGCCGGTCCTGGGCGGCGGGGCGCATCCAGTGGGCGAGGTTGACCACCATGAACGGCAGGAGCAGCAGCCACAGCGCGCGGGAGGCGTTTCCGGAGGTGAGGTTGCACCAGACGTACGCCTCGGGCACCGGCCGGTCGCGGTAGTCGCCGGGCCGGGACTCGGCGTCGACGTCCTCGGCACGGCGGAAGACGGCCGCGGTGTCGTCGCCGGTGATCCGCACCGTGCGCGGATCGTCGAGCATCTTCCCGGGCGTGGTGCCGCCGACGCCGTGGACCAGAAGCTCCAGGTCGATCTCCGGTGCGGCGGGCCGCTCGGCGGGGCCGCCGGCGGTGCGTTCCTGCGCGCGTTCCACTCTTCTCGCACATCCCCCGTGACGCGCCGATGGTCTGTGTCCGTGCGGGTTTCAGGATCGCCGATTCCGGTGTGACGCACACCACTCGCCACCGAATCTCCCCGTTGTGTGTGAAACCCAGTGCAACACGTGGTGACCAAATGACGTGTGTGGACCGACACAGGGAGTGGCGCAACCTGTGTGGTCCCGTGAAAGGATGGGGCGCCCGCGCACCGAAGCCGGATGGAATGTCCTGGTCGGGGCTGGTACGCAGGGCGTGTCGGACGGCTTGAGGCGAGAGGACCGGAGCGTACGTGAGCGAGAACCAGAACCTCCTCGCGGAGCAGCGCCGCGCCCTGATTCTGGACGAGGTCCGCCGCCGGGGCGGCGTACGGGTCAACGAGCTGACGCGCAAGCTCGGCGTGTCGGACATGACCGTACGCCGGGACCTGGACGCGCTGGCCCGGCAGGGTGTGCTGGAGAAGGTGCACGGCGGCGCGGTGCCGGTGGTCGAGGCGAGCACCCACGAGCCGGGGTTCGAGGCCAAGTCGGGGCTGGAGCTGACCGCCAAGGAGGACATCGCACAGGCCGCCGCCGAACTTGTCGTACCGGGCACGGCGATCGCGCTGTCCGGCGGTACGACGACGTACGCGCTGGCCCATCATCTCCTGGAGGTCCCCGACCTGACCGTGGTGACGAACTCGGTGCGGGTCGCGGACGTCTTCCACGCGGCGCAGCGCGTCTCCGGGCAGCGCCAGGGCGCGGCGACGGTGGTGCTGACCGGCGGGGTGCGCACCCCGTCCGACTCCCTCGTGGGCCCGGTGGCCGACCAGGCGATCGCGGCGCTCCACTTCGACCTGCTCTTCCTCGGCGTGCACGGCATATCGGTCGAGGCCGGCCTGTCCACACCGAACCTCGCGGAGGCGGAGACCAACCGCCGCCTGGTGCAGTCGGCCCGGCGGGTCGTGGTGGTCGCCGACCACACCAAGTGGGGCACGGTGGGCCTGAGTTCGTTCGCCAAGCTGGAGCAGGTCGACACGCTGGTCACCGATGCGGGCCTGCCGGCCTCGGCGCGTGCGGAGATCTCGGAGCATCTGCGCCGGCTGGTGGTGGCGGGCGAGACGGAGGCCTGATCGCGACGGCGGTGCAGACATCTGACAGGCCGCCAGTTATCGTGGCGAGGCCGGTCAACCGCCTTATCGGCCAAGGGGGTTCTCGTCCATGCCGCGTCGTCTGCGCCCCGTGGGGCTCGACTTCGTCGAGACCGCACCCGTACGTCTGGTCTTCGCGCAGGAGATGTCCGCGCCACCCGAGCGGGTCTTCCACGCGCTCAACGACGACGTGCCCGGCTGGGCGGAGTGGTTCGCCGCGGTGACCCACGCCGAGTCCGTCGACGACGGTGCCGGGCGTGACATCCGGCTCAAGGGCGGCGGGCATTTCCGCGAGACCGTCATCGCGGCCAAGGAGGCCGAGGTGTACGCCTACCGGGTTGACCTGACCAACGCGCCCGGCGCGCACGCCATCGCCGAGGAGTGGCGGCTCGTCCCGTCCGGCAGCGGCACCCGCGTCCAGTGGACCTTCGCCGTGGACGGCACGGCGCCGTTCCGCCTCGTGGTCAGGGCGGCACGCGCAGGGCTGGGCCGGGCCTTCCGGGGCGCGGTCAGCGAACTGGACCGGCGCCTTTCGCGATAGCGGCTCAGCCGCGCCACACTCCCGTCTCCAGCAGCGACTCGATCGCCGCCGTGTACGGCGCGATGTCCAGGCCCTGCTCGGCGAGCCAGCTGTCCGAGTAGTACTTGTCGAGGTAGCGGTCGCCCGGGTCGCACAGCAGTGCCACCACGCTCCCCTGCCGCCGCTCGGCCACCATCTCTGAGACGATCTTCAGGGCGCTCCACAGCCCGGTCCCGGTGGAACCCCCCGCCTTCCGCCCGATCGCCCGCTCCAGCGCCCGCACCGCGGCCACGCTGGCCGCGTCGGGCACCTTCATCATGCGGTCGATGGCCCCGGGCACGAAGCTCGGCTCCATCCGCGGCCGCCCGATGCCCTCGATCCGGGACCCGCAGTCGCACGTGACGTCCGGATCGCCGGTGGTCCAGCCCTCGAAGAAACAGGAGTTCTCGGGGTCGGCGACACAGATCCGGGTATCGCGCTGGGTGTAGTGGACATAGCGCGCGAGCGTCGCGGAAGTACCGCCGGTCCCCGCGGTGGCGACGATCCAGGCCGGCTCCGGGAACCGCTCCAACTCCAGCTGGCGGAAGATGGATTCGGCGATGTTGTTGTTGCCGCGCCAGTCCGTGGCCCGTTCGGCGTAGGTGAACTGGTCCATATAGTGGCCGCCGGTCTCCACCGCGAGGCGCGCGGACTCCTCGTACATTTTCCGGGAGTCGTCCACGAAGTGGCACTGCCCGCCGTGGAATTCGATGAGCCGGCACTTCTCGGCGCTGGTGGTGCGCGGCATGACGGCGATGAACGGCACGCCGATCAGCTTGGCGAAGTACGCCTCGGAGACGGCCGTCGAGCCGCTGGACGCCTCGATCACCGGGCGGCCCGGCCGGATCCAGCCATTGCACAGGCCGTAGAGGAAAAGCGAGCGGGCCAGCCGGTGCTTGAGGCTTCCGGTCGGATGCGTCGACTCGTCCTTGAGGTACAGGTCGATGCCCCAGGCCTCGGGCAGCGGGAAGCGCAGCAGGTGCGTGTCCGCCGAACGGTTCGCGTCCGCCTGGACCTTGCGGACTGCTTCTTTGAGCCAGTCGCGACCGGCGGCGTCGCTGCGGTCGACGTCGAGGGTGGCGCCGGTCCGGATCTGCGGGGTGGTGCTCACGGCGGGACTCCTTACGCTTCGCGCCGACGGCGTCCGAACGCGGCCGACGCACCGATCATAAACACCTTCCGCACGCTTCTCACCTGCATAAACGCATCTTTGGGCGTCTCAAAGGCACCCCTGGGGAACAGTGGCGAACAGTGGCGAGAACCCTTCGGGGGGCGCATTGCCGCGAGTGCTCCGAGCGCCCCCCGACCGGCGCTCCGTGCGTACTGGTGCTCCGCGCCGAGGGCGGGCAGACTGCCACCGGACGGGACGAACGTCTCGAACGGGGGCGCACACTGGATCACGACACGAGCCGGAGCGCGCCGGCCGGGGCCACAAGCTTCCGGACCGGTGCCCGAGGTACTCGAAAAGGGGCGGGGCAGAATGGCGGAGCCGGAGTTCACGGCGAAGGGCGTGCGGATCGACAAGCGGCTGCGTTCGCTCACCCGGGCCGGGCAGGTCCGGATAAGGGACGGCAGGCTGCAGCTGCTGACGAGCTACGGCAGCGAGATCGACAGCGCGCCCGTACAGGCGGTACGGGCCTCGAAGCCGTGGTTCGCGTCGGAGGACCGGGCCCTGGCCGACCTCAACGGCCAGCGCTACTCACTCACTCTGGGTGACCACGATCCGGCACCGGGCGAGCCCGGTCCGCCGGCGGCGCGTCGCTTCATCGAGGCGGTACGGCGGGCCGCCGGGCGGGACCGCTGAGGCGCACGGGCCTGCGGGGCGTGACCGCCGGGCCACGGCGAGTTGCGGGACCGTACACAGTGGGCCACGCTTGTCTCACGTCACTCTGGGTTTACCGGCGATAACGCTGCGAACCAGCCCGCCGGCCACGACAGCAGGCGGCCCCGTGGACGGCGGCGCCCTGCTGGATCCGTTCTCCGTGTTCTTCCGGACCTCACGTCGGGGAGTCGCAGCCGTGATCAAACACCCAAGCAGACACTGCTCGGTGGAGCTCCAAGCATTGCCCTCGCGGATCGGCCAGGTCCGCAGAATCGTATCTGCGCAGTTGCGCTACTGGCATCTCGACCCGTTGATCGACCGGGCCGCGCTCGGTGTGACGGAGTTGCTGACCAACGTCCACCGGCATGCCCAGCCCGACAAGAACTGCACCGTGGAGATCGAGCTCCAGCTCGACCGCCTCACGGTGTCGGTCCGTGACCACGATCCGCGCCTGCCGGTGGTCGAGGACGGCACGGAGATCGCGCCGATGGCCACCTGCGGCCGGGGGCTCGCGATGGTGGCCGCGGTCAGCGAGAGCTGGGGAGTACGGCCGCACGACGACGGCAAGGTCGTGTGGTTCACCCTGCCCGCGCCGGCGGCCACACCGAAGACGGCTCGCCCGCAGCGCCGCGCCGACGAACCGGCACCCCGCCGGATCGCCGAACCGGAACCCGCGACCGCCGGGGCGCCCACGCCCGCGCATGCGACCGCCGGCGTCCCGGCCACCGCACACGCGACCGCCGCTGTCCCCGGTGCCGCACACGCTCCCGCCCGCTCGGCTGTCGCCAGTTGAGCGGGCGGTGAGTCTCCTCGCCGAGTCTCAGCTCCGGCACTGGCGCCTCATGCCGCACCGCCCTTGCCGATACGGCCGAACTGCTCCTCCAGGACGGACAGCCTGCGCCAGTACTCGTCCTCGTCGATCTCGCCGGAGGCGAAGCGGCGGCCGAGGACCGCGAGCGGCGAGTCGCCGGACGGACGCCCCGCGTCCGTCGGACGCCAGGGTCCGCCGCGGCCGCGCCATGCGGTGCGGCGCAGGAACGTGCCGACGCCGAGCACGACGGCCGCCCAGATCAGCGGGAAGAACAGGATCCACGGGCCGGGCCCGCCGTCCCAGTTCGCCAGGGTCTGCATATCGGTTCAACTCCCCAGGGTCTCGTTGTGATGCACCGAGACTGACCGCCGGGAGGGGTCCGGGTCGTCGTGCGGCCGACGGCAGTGGCCGTACCTCCCGGGGAGTACAGGACGGTTGGAGTCCTGCTCCCGAAAGGACTGGCATTCTGTAACTACTAGTATGTACAGTCGCTGCATGAGCACGTCGGAGCGGTTGATCGAGTCCACCCGTGAGCTGATGTGGGAGCGCGGTTACGTCGGCACCAGCCCCAAGGCCATCCTGGAGCGCGCGGGCGCCGGCCAGGGCAGCATGTACCACCACTTCAAGGGCAAGCCGGACCTGGCGCTGGCCGCGATCCGGCGGACCGCCGAGGAGCTGCTGGCCACCGCCGAGGCCGTGCTCACCGGGCCGGGCACGCCGTACGAGCGGATCGAGGCGTATCTGCGGCGCGAGCGCGACGTGCTGCGCGGCTGCCCGGTCGGGCGGCTGACGATGGACCCGGACATCATCGCGAGCGACGCATTGCGCGCGCCGGTCGACGAGACGCTCGACCGGATCCAGGAGCTGATCGCCGGGATCGTCGAAGAGGGCAAGGAGCTAGGGCAGTTCGGGCCCCGGGTGGACGGCGAGGAGATCGCCGCGACCGTGCTCGCGACCGTGCAGGGCGGCTATGTGCTCGCCCGGGCGTCCGGTTCCCCCGCCGCGTTCGACGCCGGCGTTCGCGGACTGCTGTCCCTGCTGAGGAGCTGACATACGTGCACATCACCAGGAAGCGCCCGGACACCCTGCAGGGCCCGGCGGAGAACTTCACCGGCACGGTGTGGCTGGACGAGATCGCCGCGCCCGTCGCACCGTCCCGGCTGCGCATGTTCAACGTCCATTTCGCGCCCGGCGCCCACACCGCCTGGCACCGGCATCCGCACGGCCAGGTGCTGCACGTCCTTGAGGGTGAGGGGCTGGTGCAGCGCAGGGGTGGCGAGGCCGAGACGATCCGCGCGGGCGACACGGTGTGGATCGAGCCGGGTGAGTGGCACTGGCACGGTGCCGCGCCGCGCAGCTTCATGACGCATCTCGCGGTCGTGGAGGCCGCCGAGGACGGCACGACCATCGAGTGGCATGAGCACGTGACCGACTACCCGGCCTGAGAAGGGACGAGCGCCATGCACGCCATGCAGTACGAGTTCACCCTGCCCGCGGACTACGACATGGGCGTCATCCGCGCCCGCGTCGCCCGCGTCGGGCATCTGCTGGACGACTGGGACGGCCTCGGCGTCAAGACCTACCTCATGCGCGAGCGAGGACTTCACGGCTCGCCGGTGAACCAGTACGGGCCGTTCTACCTCTGGAACACCGTGGCGGGCATGAACGGCTTCCTCTGGGGAGGCGCTTTCCAGGGGCCGGTCGACGACTTCGGGCGGCCGCGGATACGGCAGTGGACGGGCCTGGCCTTCGAGGAGGGCACTGCCGCCGGCTCCCCTGCCGCGTTCGCGGTGCGACGGCGGCAACCGGTGCCGGACGGTGTCGAGTTGGCCGCCTTCATGGCGGACGCGGCGGACGGGACAGCGCGGCTGGCCGCCGCGGACGGTGCCGTGCTGGCGGCGTCCGCCGTGGACACGGGCGCCTGGGAGCTGGTCCACTTCTCGCTCTGGGAGCACGACGCGCCCAAGGCCGAGGGCGATGTCTTCCAGGTACTGCACCTGTCGGAGCCGGGGCGCGGGGCGCTGCCGCGCGGGCGGCAGTGGTGAGCGCAGCGGTGGGCAAAGTCCGTACGGTCCTCGGTGACATCCGGCCCGCGGACCTGGGTGTCTGCGACGCGCACGACCACCTCTTCCTCCGCAGCCCCCGGCTGCCGGGGCGGGAACTGAACGACGCGAGCGCCGCACGGGCCGAGCTGGAGGCGTTCCGGGCTGCGGGCGGGTCGGCCGTCGTGCAGTGGACGCCGTACGGGATGGGACGGCGGGCCGCCGATCTGCCGCTGCTGTCCCGGGCCGCCGGTGTGCACGTGGTCTGCGCGACGGGACTGCACCAGGCGGCGCACTACACCCCGGAGTTGCTCGACGGGCTACGCGGGCGGCTCGCCGAGGTCTTCGTCTCCGAACTGACCGAGGGCATCGGGACGTCCGGGGTGCGCGCCGGTCTGGTCAAGGTGGCGGGCGGCTTCCACCACCTCGACGCACACGCCCGCCGGACGATGACCGCGGCGGCCGAGGCCCACCACGCGACGGGCGCGCCGATCGCCGTCCATCTGGAGCTGGGCACCGGCGCGCTCGACGTACTCGACCTGCTCTGCGGTGAGTTGGGCGTCCCCGGCGACCGGGTGATCCTCGGCCACCTCAACCGCTCCCCCGACCTCGTCGTGCAGCGGCAGGCTGCCGCCGCCGGCTGCTGGCTGGCCTTCGACGGACCGTCCCGGGCCAACCACGCCACCGACTGGCGGATGCCGGAGGCCGTACTGGCCCTGGCCGAGGCCGGGTTCGGGGACCGGCTGCTGCTCGGCGGGGACACCGTGGTGGCGGGGGCCCGGTCAGTGGACGGCGGACCCGGGATGCCGTACCTGCTTCGGCGGGTGCGGCCGCGACTGGTGGCCGAGCTGGGTGCGGAGCACGTCGAACGTATCCTCACCGGCAACCCGGCCCGGGCCTTCGCCGTCGACTGGCGCTGACCCGTTCAGGCCACCGAGATGTCCACCGACGGGCGGAGCTTCGCGGCGGCGGCCAGCGCCTCGTGGGCCGGGTGGGTGCCGAAGGCGGTCAACAGGTCCTGGTCCGCGGGGAGTTCCGCCGCCGGGTAGGCGATCTGCTCGAAGGCCGCCAGGAAGCGCGGGCCCCAGCGGCGGGTGCCGAGACGGGCCGTGCGGGAGCAGTTGTCGACCATGTACGCCACATCGCGGGCGTGCATGTAGGGCAGCAGCGAGTCGACCGCCTCGATGACAGACTCGTTGACGATCTCCGACCAGGGGTGGCCGCGCTCGGCGAACTCGTCGACCTGCGCCATCATCGTGGCCACGAACACCCCGGCGGTGAACGGCTCGACGGCCGGCTCCCGTTCGGCCCGCCGGGCCCGCACCCGCTCCCCCGCCGCCCACATCGGCGAACCACCGATCCGGCTCATCTCCCGCTTCCCGAGCCGCCGTTCGGCCAGGATCACACTGCGCAGCTCGGTGCCGTCGGCGACCTCGTCGTAGATCTCGGCGACGAGCTCGCGGGCCGGCCCGTACGTCGCCGTGTACGCCCGGTCGAAGACCTCGCGCCCGGCCGGGTCGAGGTCCTCGCGGACGGCCCGCAGCCCCGCCCGGGAGATGGTCCGGGCGATGGGCCCGGTCACGTTCTCGCAGGACCGCTCGTACGCCGTCACCTCGTCGTCCCCGGCGAGCCGGTAGTGGCTGTACAGGCTCTCGACGATGCCGTGCACGGCGCCGAGCAGGATGGCGCGTTCGCCGACGATGTCCGAGCGGTACTCGCTCTCGAGCGTGGTGCGGAAGGTGTACGGCGCGCCGAGCGCGACCGACCAGCCGAGGGCGAGGTCGGTGGCCCGGCCGTCCGGGTCTGCGTGCACGGCGAAACTGCTGTTGATCCCGGCGCCGTTGATCTCGGCGCCCTGTTCGTAGAGGCGGCGCACGGAGTCGCCCATGCCCTTGGGGCAGACGGCGATCACGCCGTGGCCGGCCGGGAAGTCGCCGCCGGTCTCCCGCAGATGGCCCAGCAGGAAGCCGTGCGAGAGGCCGATGACCGCGCCGGGCTTGAGCGCGGCGAAGATCTTCTGGTGGTGGGTGGCGAGGGCTGCGTCGGCGATCAGCAGGAGGAGCAGGTCGCTGTCGGCGGCGACGGCGAGCCAGTCGCCGAGGGTGCCGTTCTCCTCGGTGAAGCCGTGCTCGCGGGCGTCGGCGGCCGAGGCGGAGCCGGGGCGCAGGCCCACGGTGACGGTGATGTCGGTGTCGGCGAGGGAGTCGCGCAGGTTGCGGGCCTGGGCGCGGCCCTGCGGGCCCCAGCCGAGGACGCCGATCCGGCCGACCCCGGCGAACGCCTGGGGCAGCAGGGGGAAGAGGTGCCGTCCGCCGCGCAGGATGGTCTCCGTGCCGCCGGGCACGTCCATGGTTTCGAGTGCGAAGACACCGGAGGTGTAGGTGGTCGTCGAGGTCATGGTCGAGTTGTAGGCTCCGGGCGGACGTTGCGGCAAGCGCAACTTTCGCAGCGGTCTGTTGCGGATCATGAAAGGGACTGGTCACCGGGTGCGGGACGATCATCGGGGGCTGCGGCTCTTCCTCCATCTCGCGCAGTCCCTGAACTTCGGGCGGACCAGCCTGGACTGCCACGTCAGCCCGGCGACGCTGACCCGGACCGTGCAGCGGCTGGAGGCGGAGCTGGGCCACCGGCTGTTCGACCGGGGCCCGCGCGGGGTGTCCCTGACGGCGGAGGGCCAGCGCTTCCGTGAATACGCCGTGCAGGCACTGGAGTTGTGGCAGTCCTACCGCGACGAGCGACCCGACCCGGCCGAACTCACCGGCAAACTTGCGGTGTTCGCCACCGTGACCGCCTGCCAGGCGCTGCTGCCCGACCTGTTGGCGCCGTTCCGTACGGCGCACCCCCAGGTACGGCTGGATCTGCGCACCGGGGACGCGGCGGCCGCGATGGCCAGGCTCGACGAGGGCGAGGCCGACGTGGCCGTGGCCGGGATCCCGGCGCGGCTGCCGGAACCGCTGGTCGGCCGGACCGTCACGGTCACCGACCTGGTCCTGGTCACCGCGCGCGACCGCCCGGACCCCGGCCTGGACGGCCCGTTCGTGCTCCCCCAGCGCGGTCTGGTGCGCGAGGCGGCCGACCGCTGGTTGCGGGCGCGGGGGCGGCCCGTGGACGTCGCCTGCGAACCGGACGGCCACGAGGCCCTGTTGGCCCTGGTCGCCCTGGGCTGCGGCACGGGGGTGGTCCCCCGGCTGGTCCTGGAACACAGCGGGGTGCGGGACCGGATCGCGGTGCTGCCGGCCGACCCCGCGCCGGAGCCGTTCCCGATCGGCCTGTGCGTACGCCGGTCCGACCTCAGGCGGCCGCTGGTGGCGGCGCTGTGGAGCCTGACGGCGCAGTGGTAGGCGGGCAGCGGTGGGCCGTTGCGGTGACAGGCCGTTACCGAAGCGCGGCCAGCGGGTCGTCCAGCACCGGCTGCCAGGCCAACTCTGCCGCCCCCACCAGGCTGTTGTGGCTCAGCGTGCACGGCAGGATCGGCACACTGCCGCTCTGGCCCCACAGACTCCGGTCGGCGACCACGGCACGCAGCCGCTCCGGATCGGCGTCCAGGAGGGTGCGGTGCAGGCCGCCGAGGATGATGCGGTCGGGGTTGAGGATGTTGACGAGCCCCGCCAGGCCGAGGCCGAGCCGGTCGATCAGGGCCGAGGTGGCCCTGCGGACGGTCGGGTCGGCGTAGTGGTCGCGGATCAGGTCCTCGGCCTGCCGGAGCAGCGACACCTCGGGGCCGGGCTCGCGGCCCGCCTCGATCAGCAGCGCCAGCGGATCGGCCTCCACATCCAGGCAGCCCCGGCTGCCGCAGTGGCAGGGGCGGCCCTCGGGGTTCACGGCTAGGTGGCCGACCTCCAGGGCGAGGCCCGAACTCCCGGTGTGCAGACGGCCGTCCAGAACCAGCGCGCCGCCGACGCCCCGGTGCCCGGTGGCCACGCACAGCAGGTCCCGGGCGCCCCGGCCCGCGCCGTGCCGGTGCTCGGCCAGCGCGGCCAGGTTCACGTCGTTGCCCGCGAACGCCGGGCCGGTGATCCCGGCCGCCCGCACGCACTCCGCGAAGATCCGGCGCACGGGCGCCCCCACCGGCCAGGCCAGGTGGAGGGGGTTGAGGGCCAGGCCCTCCGGTTCCGCGACGGCGGACGGCACGGCGAGGCCGGCGCCGACACAGCGGAGGCCGGTGGTGCGCAGGAGGTCGGCACCGGCCTCGACCACCGAGCCGAGCACCTTCGCCGGGTCGGCGTCGACCGCCTCGCAGCCGGGCGCGGTCGCGACGATCCGGCCGCCCAGACCGACCAGCGCCGCACGGAACCCGTCGGCGTGGACCTGCGCGGCGAGCGCGACGGGACCGTTCCCGGCGACCTCGAGCCGGTGCGAGGGGCGGCCCTGCGACCCGGCGGCCGCGCCCGGGTGGGCATCGACGCTGATCAGGCCGAGCGCCTCCAGTTCGGCGGCGACGGCACCGGCCGTGGCCCGGGTGACGCCGAGCTCAGCGGTGAGCACCGCGCGGGTGGGGGCGCGGCCGGTGTGCACGAGTTCCAGTGCGGGGCCGAGTGCGCCGCGTCCTCGGTCCAACCGGGGTTTCGAGGTTCCGTTCCCCGTCGGGCCGGGGGCCGCCTTTCCGCTCATGAGAGGGAGTCTGCCATGATCCGTAGTCCTGAACGGTGCCGGTACGTTGTGGCTGGTCGCGCCCACGCGGCGGTAGCCGCATGTCGATACAGCCCCGCGCCCCTGGAGGGGCGCTCCAGTCCGGGCGATTCAAAAGCCGCTCACCCTCAACGTGACGTTCAGACGACCGGTCAGGCCCAGCTCCTGGGGCGCCGTGCCCGGGTGCACCCTCGGTACCCCGTGATAGGCGAGCCGCGACTCGCCCCCGAACACGAACAGGTCACCCGACCGCAGCTCCACGTCCGTGTACGGCCTGGTCCTGCTCTCCGTGTTGCCGAAGCGGAACACACACGCGTCTCCCAGGCTCAGCGACACCACGGGCGCGTCCGACCTCTCGTCGGCGTCACGGTGCATGCCCATCCGAGCGTCGGCGTCGTAGAAATTGATCAGTGCGATGTCGTACGACAATCCGCCGGCCGCCGCCGGGCCCAGTGTGTCGGCCACCGCGCGGCGGCCCAGTTCGCCGAGCCACGCCGGGAACGGCTTCACGGGGCTGCCGTCGCCGTCGACGACCGTGTCGGCGTAGGCGTACGGGTACCAGTGCCGGCCCAGGCAGACCTGGCGGGCGGTCATCGTGCCGCCCCCGGGCGTGCGGACCGTGCGCAGGCCCGCCGGGGGCCGGGCCCAGTCGCGGCAGGCGGTGAGCAGCGCGCGCTGGCGGTCCGTGTCCAGCCAGTCGGGGACGTGCACGGCGCCCGGCGCGATGCGGGCGCGCGCCCTCGGGAACAGCTCATCCTCCATGCCCCCATCCTGCCCGACCGGGCCTGAGCTGCGGTTCGGCTAGCCTGGACGCACGATGAGCGACCGTATGACGACTGCCTGGGGCGAGTTCGAGCTGTCCCGCTTCCCGGAGGATCCGCGCGACCGGCTGCGTGCCTGGGACGCCTCCGACGCGTACCTGCTGCGGTATCTCGACCGGGAGCGGATCGGGCTCTCCGGCACGGTCGTGGTGCTCGGCGACCGCTGGGGGGCGCTGGTCACGGCGCTGGCCGAGCACCGGCCGGTGCAGATCACCGACTCGTACCTGAGCCAGGAGGCGACTCGCGTGAACCTGGCGCGCGCGGGTGTCGAGCCGGGCGCGGTGCAGTTGCTGACCACCCAGGATCCGCCGCCGGAGCGGGTGGACGTGCTGCTGGTAAGGGTACCCAAGAGCCTTGCGCTCCTTGAGGACCAGCTGCTGCGGCTGGCGCCCGCCGTGCACGCGGGCACGGTCGTGATCGGCACCGGCATGGTCAAGGAGATCCATACCTCGACGCTCCGGCTGTTCGAGCGGATCATCGGGCCGACCCGGACCTCGCCGGCCGAGCAGAAGGCCCGGCTGATCCACTGCACGCCGGATCCGGCTCTTGCGCGCCCGGAGAATCCGTGGCCGTACAGCTACGCGCTCCCCGACGGCATCGGCGCGGTCTCCGGGCGTACGGTCGTCAACCACGCGGGGGTCTTCTGCGCCGACCGGCTCGACATCGGTACGCGGTTCTTCCTGGCGCATCTGCCCGAGGGGGGCCGGCGGATCGTGGACCTGGGGTGCGGGAACGGGGTCGTGGGTACCGCGGTGGCGCTGGCCGATCCGACGGCCGAGGTGCTGTTCGTGGACGAGTCGTTCCAGGCGGTCGCCTCGGCGGAGGCCACCTACAAGGCCAACGGGGTTCCCGGGCATGCCGAGTTCCGGGTCGGGGACGGGCTGGCCGGGGTCGCGGCCGGGAGCGTGGACGTGGTGCTGAACAACCCGCCGTTCCACTCCCACCAGGCGACCACCGACGCGACGGCGTGGCGGATGTTCAGCGGGGCGAAGCGGGCGCTGCGGCCTGGCGGCGAGCTGTGGGTGATCGGCAACCGGCACCTGGGCTACCACGTGACGCTGCGCCGCCTGTTCGGCAACAGTCAACTGGTCGCGAGCGACCCGAAGTTCGTGGTGCTGAAGGCGGTCAAGCGCGGGTAGTCCGGCCGGCCAGCACGCCGATGATCCTGGTCACCTCCCGGGCCATCGCCTCCCGGCCGGCACCGAGGTAGGTGCGGGAGTCGACGACCTCGGGACGGTCCGCGAGGAAACGGCGGACGGACGCGGTCATCGCCATGTTGAGCGCCGTGCCGACGTTGACCTTGGCGATGCCGCCGGCGACCGCGGCGACCAGGCCCTCGTCGGGGACCCCGGAGGAGCCGTGCAGGACGAGCGGGACCGGCACGGCGGCCGAGAGGCGTTCGAGCAGGTCGTGGTCGAGGGCGGCGGTGCGGGTGGTCATGGCGTGCGCGCTGCCGATCGCCACGGCCAGCGCGTCGACACCGGTGCGGGCGACGAAGTCCCGCGCCTCGACGGGGTCGGTACGCGCCCCGGGTGCGTGCGCGTCCAGTGCAGGCCGGCCGTCCTTGCCGCCTACCTCACCCAACTCCGCCTCGATCCAGAGACCTTGGGCGTGTGCCCAGTCGACGGCGGCTGCGGTCGTGGCAAGGTTCTCGGCGTACGGCAGCCGGGACGCGTCGTACATCACCGAGCTGAACCCGGCGCCGGGGGCCTGCCGGAGCAGGTCGTCGCTCAGGACGTGGTCGAGGTGCAACGCGACGGGCACCTGGGCGCGTTTGGCGGCCACGGTGGCGGCGCGGGCCAGCGGGAGGAGCCGTCCGTGGCGGAACTTGACGGCGTTCTCGCTGACTTGGAGCACGACGGGCGAACCGGCGGCCTCGGCGCCGGCGATGACGGCCTCCACGTGTTCCAGGCCGATGACGTTGAACGCGGCGACGGCGGACCGGACTTCGACGGCCCGGGTCAGCAGTGCGCCGGTGGCTGCGAGGGGCACGCTCACTCCTCGCCGGACGGGGTGAGGATCACCGAGCGGGTGAGATGGCGCGGCCGGTCGGGGTCGAGGCCCCGGGCGGCGGCGACGGCGACCGCGAGACGCTGGGCGCGGACGAGTTCGGCGAGCGGGTCGAGGGTGCCCTGGATCCACAATCCCCCGGTGGCGCCGACCTGTTCGGCGAGTCCGGCAGGGGCCGGGCCGAACATCCAGGTGGCCGTGGCGCGGGTGGTGATGCTGATCGGGCCGTGCCGGTACTCCATCGCCGGGTAGGCCTCGGTCCAGGACAGCGAGGCCTCGCGCATCTTGAGTCCGGCCTCGCTCGCGAGTCCGACGGTCCAGCCGCGCCCGAGGAAGGTGAACTGGGCGCACTCGACCAGCCCCGGTGGCAGGGGAGTCGACAGTGCGGTGCGGGCGTCGGCGACCACGGCGTCGGTGTGCAGGCCGAGGTGGGCGCGGAGCAGGGTGAGCGCACTGGTCGCGAACCGGGTCTGGACGACGGAGCGTTCGTCGGCGAAGTCCAGGACGACGAGGTCGTCGGCGGCCTCCGACACCGGGGTGCCGGGGTCGGCGGTGACCGCTGCGGTGCGCACCCGCCCCTTCAACTCGCCCAGCAGGTCCAGCACTTCGGTGGTGGTGCCGGAGCGGGTGAGGGCAATTACCCGGTCGTACGACCGCCCGTGCGGGAACTCCGAGGCGGCGAAGGCGTCCGTCTCCCCGTGCCCCGCGGACTCGCGCAGTACGGCAGCGGCCTGGGCCATGAAGTACGAGGTGCCACAGCCGACGATCGCCACCCGCGCTCCCGGCGCCGGGAGCGCGTGCGCTTGGCGGGTGGCCTCGGTGGCGGCTCGTATCCAGCAGTCGGGCTGGCTGCTCAGCTCTTCGGTGATATGTGACATACCACTGTCCCTCCCCTGGGATGCGCACCGTGATTGTTCTTGCAAGATAGGACCAGATTTCAATCACAATCAAGCACCCCACCCAAAGTCAGGTGCGCTAGGGTCACCGGAAGATCGAGGAACGGAGGCGGCGGATGTCGCGCGACGCCCGCTGGAAGGCACTGCTCGAGCTGCTGGTCGAGCGCGGCCGCCTTGAGGTCGAGGAGGCGGCGGCCGAGCTGGCGGTCTCGGCGGCCACCATCCGCCGGGACCTCGACCAGCTCGCCGAGCAGCAGATGCTGGTGCGCACCCGGGGCGGGGCGGTGGTCCACGGGGTGTCGTACGAGCTGCCGTTGCGCTACAAGACGGCCCGGCAGGCCTCGGAGAAGCAGCGGATCGCCAAGGCGGTGGCGGATCTGGTCGCGCCGGGCGAGGCGGTGGGGCTGACGGGCGGCACGACCACCACGGAGGTGGCCCGCGCCCTGGCGGTGCGGGGCGACCTGGCCACCGGTGCGCCGGCGCTGACGATCGTCACGAACGCGCTCAACATCGCCAACGAGCTCGCGGTGCGGCCCCAGTTCAAGATCGTGGTGACGGGCGGGGTCGCGCGGCCCCAGTCGTACGAGCTCATCGGGCCGCTCGCGGACGGGGTGCTGAGTCAGATCACCCTTGATGTGGCGGTGCTCGGGGTGGTCGGCTTCGACGTCACGCACGGGGCGGCCGCCCACGACGAGGCCGAGGCCGCGGTCAACCGGCTGCTGTGCGAGCGCGCGGCCCGCGTGATCGTCGCCGCCGACTCCAGCAAGCTGGGCGGGCGGGCGTTCGCCCGGATCTGCGCGGCGGAACTGGTGGACACGCTGGTCACGGACACGGCGGCGGAGCCGGAGGAGGTGCGCCGGTTCGAGGAGGCGGGGATCCGGGTCGTGACCGTGTGACGCGGTGCACCCCGGTCACTCGGCTCCTTGTCACATCCCGCTGGTGTCCGCGCTGACGAATCCCGCGCCCCGCTGGTCGTTGCAGCCGAACACGGGCCGGTCGGCCGGGTCGGGCCAGCTCTGGTGGGCCTGGAGGGCGACGCTCACCAGGGTGAGCAGCAGGTCGACGTCGCTCGCGGCGTCGAGGCGTATGGTCACCCACTGCGAGCCCGGGACGATCCGGATCGCCCCCGTGCTCTTGAGGTCCTTGGCGAAGTGCCGGATGGCGTGGGCGGTCAGACGCAGGTCCACATCGCGGTCGGAGTGGAAGTGCGCGACCTCGCCCTCCGCCGAACTCACGGCCTGGCCCAGACCGCAGCTCGGTACGGCCTGGGTCAGGTCGGGCCAGGTCGCCAGTTGCGCCAGAGCGCGCGAGGCCAACGTCATGGGCCCATCATGGCCCGCTCACTCTCCGGTAACCAACCAGCGAGCAGTTATTAACCGAGCTGTTGCCGGACTCTGTACGAACACATACGCCTGGGACGAGTGAATATCCGCAGGATTTCAGTGATTCGAGGGACGTAAGGTACCTCTCGGGTGTTCGGTACGATCGTGGTGGACGTCACGTTCTACGCAGGTCCGGCACCTGCCCTACGCGCGTCTGACAGCCGTCGCCGCGAACGCGTCGGCAGCGGCGAGGTCGAAGTCGCCGTGATCGCTGCCGAGGCCCTGGGCGACCAGTGCCGCCACGGCGTTGCCGAGGACGGCGGAGTCGTGCGGGGTGCGGCCCAGCCCGATGCCGTAGACGAATCCGGCCGAGAAGGCGTCGCCGCAGCCGGTGGTGTCCACGACGTCGATCTCGAAGGCGGGCACCGGCTCGGCGCCCTCCGCGGTGACCAGCAGCGCGCCGTCGCCGCCCCGGGTGACCGCGACCAGCCCGGCGCCGGCACCGACCAGCTTCTTCGCGCCGGCCACCAGGTCGTCCTCGCCGGAGAAGCCCAGTACCTGGTCGTCGTTGGGGAGGAGGTGGTCGACGTACGGCAGCGCCGCCGCGATCTGCTCGAAGCTGCCGAGCACTCCGGGCGCGAGCAGGTCCACGGAGGTCGTCACGCCGTGCTCCTTGGCGAAGTGCAGGATGCGCGCGGCGACGTCGACTCCGATCAACTCCGGTCCGCCGAGATGGAGATGAGTGGCTTCGGCGAGAGCGTCCCAGGGCACGTCGTCGACGCCGTAGGTGATGTTGGCGCCGAGCAGGTGCAGGGACGGCCGGTCGCCGTTGGGTCGAATGGGCAGCACGCTCGCCGAGGTGGCGGTGTCGGCACGACGGACGAGGAAGCCGGTGTCGATCCCGGCCTTGCCGAGCAGCTGCACCAGCATGTCACCGGTCGCGTCGGCGCCGATGGCCCCGGCGCTCCGCACGGTGGCGCCGAGCTTGGCGAGGCTGAGCGCGGTCCCGCCGGCGGTCCCGGCCGCGGTCATCCTGATGTCCTCGACCAGGGTGGCGCCCTGGCCCTCGGGTATCGCGTCCACCGGCCGGACCAGCACGTCCAGCACATGCACGCCCATCGTGACCACTCTCATGGCTTGCCCTCCTGCAGGGTTCGGGTGGTGCCGTAGTTCCGGGCGATCGCGGCCTCGATCACCGCGAGTTGCTGCCGCTCGTCCAGGACGCGGGGCGTCCCCAGGGCAGCCGCGTGCTGGTAGACACCGCAGGCCCATTCAAGCAACAGGGCGTTCTCGACGGCCTTGTCGAGGGTCGGGCCGACGGTGACCGAGCCGTGGTTGGCCAGCAGGGCGGCGCTGCGGCCGTCGAGCGCGGCGAGCACCGACTCGGCGAGTTCCGGGGTGCCGAAGGTGGCGTACGGCGCCACCCGCACGGTGCCGCCGAGGGCGAGCAACTGGTAGTGGATGCAGGGCAGTTCGTCGAGGACGCAGGAGAGCGCGGTGGCCATCGGGGCATGCGTGTGGACGACCGCGCCGGCACCGTAGCGCCGGTAGACCCCGAGGTGCAGGTCGAGTTCGGAGGTCGGCTGCAGGGTGCCGGCGACGACCTTGCCGTCCAGGTCGACCACCGTCACCTGTCCCGCGGTGAGCTGGGCGAGCACCGCGCCGGTGGCGGTGACCGCGACCCGGTCCCCCACCCGCACGCTGACGTTTCCCGCCGTACCGATGAGCAGGCCCGCAGCTCCCAGCCGACGGCAGACGTCCGCCACCGCGGCCCGTTCCTGAACCAGCGCGGAGCTTGAGTCCGTCATGGCCGCGACGCTAACGTAAACCTGAAACAAAGTCACGTTCAGATTCAGGAGCCGCGGGTGACCGAGCCGACCGCCGAGGAGACCGGGGCCGTGCTGCGCCGGACTCCCCAACAGGCCCGCAGCAAAGCCCGGTTGGCGCGGGTGCTGAAGGCGGCGGAGCGCGTGCTGATCGCCGAGGGCGTGCCGGCCCTCACCACCACCAGGGTCGCGGCGGAGGCCGGGGTGTCGGTCGGCTCGCTGTACCAGTACCTGCCCGACCGGGACGCGATCATCGACGCGCTGGCGGCGACGTACTTCTCCCAGCTCGAAGCGGTGATGGAGGAGTTCGTGCGCAGCGCGGCGACCGAACGCTGGTCCGACCCGGTCGGCGTGCTGATCGACACCTACGCCGGGCTCTACCGCTCCGAACAGGGCTTCCGGGCCCTGTGGTTCGGCAGCGGTCTGACCGACCGGACCCGGGCGGCGGACCGGGAGCACAAGCGCCGGATGGCCGACGGGGTACGCCGGGTGCTGCTCGCGCTCGGCATCGCCGACGACACGGAGGGGCTCGGCCGGGCCTGCCATGCCGCCGTCCTCGCCGCCGACGCGCTCGCCCAGGAGGCCTTCCGCCGCGACGCCGAGGGCGACACGGCCCTCCTCGACGAGGCGAAGGTCATGCTGCGCGGCTACCTCGCGGCGGTCGCCTCCCGCAGGGCCGGTTCGGCGCCGCCCGGTGTGTAGACCGCGATGACGCGCAGCTGCCGCCGGCCGGAGTTGAAGGTGGCGTGCGGCGTTCCCCTGGACACGTAGACGAAGTCCCCCGCCGCCACCGGGAACTCCCCCGAGTCGCCGACGGTCTGGACGCCCTCGCCGTCGATGAGGTAGAGCATCTCGTCGGAGTCCGGGTGAGTGTGCAGGTCGTGCCCCTTGGCGGGATCGATGATCTCCTCGCCCGCGGTGTGGGGCGCCCCGGGGAACAGCTCGGCACTCACTCCCCCCACTTGATGCTTCCCCAGTCGAAGACCTCGGTCGGCAGTTCGGACGGCCCGGTGCGGATCCTCGCCTCGACGTACTGTGCGTCCGCGGGTTCCGCGACGGGGCCGCCGTGGCACAGCACGAGGATGTCCGGGTCGACCGCGACCGCGGCATCCCACTGCTGGTCTTGGGGGCTGTCTGCCGCCGGCGGAAACTCACGTGGCCTCAACGCATCATCCCGCTAGAGTCGGGCGGTGTCCGAGCTGAAGCGGCTGCATGCTGGCCATGCCCCGGCGGTCCTGGCCTTCGAGCTGGCGAACCGCGCCTACTTCGCTGCCTCGGTCTCCGACCGCGGTGACGAGTTCTTCGACCAGTTCGCCGACCTGTACGGCGCCTTGCTGGCTGAGCAAGAGGCCGGCACCGGCGCCTTCTACGTGCTCGTTGCCGAGGATGGCTCGGTTCTGGGCCGGTTCAACCTGTACCGCATCCGGGACGGCACTGCTGAGCTCGGTTACCGGGTCGCACGGCACGTCGCCGGCCGCGGCGTGGCGACCGCGGCCGTCCGGGAGCTGTGCCGGCTGGCGGTGGTGCGGCACGGGCTGCGCACACTGCGGGCGGCCACCTCCCGTAACAATGCCGCGTCCCAGAGGGTGCTGAGCAAGGCAGGGTTCGTCCCGGTCGGCCCGGCTGACCCGGCCGACCTCGGCGGTAAGCCGGGCACCTGGTATCAGCACGACCTGGTGCTCCAGCCGTAGACCGTGATCTTGTGGGTGGACCGGCTGCGGGCACCGCTGATCATCGGTGTGTGGAGACTGAAGACCATGCGGTGACCGCGGGTCACAGCGCAGACCCTGCCCGTTGCCTGCTCGGCTGAAGTCGCCACCGGCGTGGGGAAGTTCCACGCGGATGCCCCGGCCGCGAAGGTGCCGAAGCAGGCCTGGCAGAAGCTGTCGGCCGGGGCCGGTGGCTCACCTGCAACGAGATCCAACGCCTGTTCACCACCTTGGTCGTCCGGCGCAAGCACGATGCAGCCCACCGGCTCCGCTGGTCCGCCCGGCGACGCCGTCACCAGGCCCGAGCCCAGGCCGGCCATGACCGCCGGCAAGCCACGAACCAGACATGAAGATCACGACCTACGGCTGGAGTACCAGCTGGGCGGCCGTACGTTCAACGTATCGGGTCGATCGGAGTGAACCTCCCGACCGCCGACTCGATCGCCTTTGCGGCCTCGAGAAGGACGCGTTCCTGAAACTTGCCGCCAAGGAGCTGGACCCCGGCCGGAAGGCCGTCGACGACGCCCGTCGGGACCGCGGCCGCGGGAAGACCCAGGACAGGCACCGCCATCTGGGCGTACTGCGCCTGGACCAGCTGGCGCATGCGGTCCACCGAGTGCGTGTCGGCATCCTGCTCGAACGGGGGCTCGGTCGACGAGGGAAGGAGCAGGATCGGGTAACGCTCCAGGAACGCCTGTAGTTCGGCGATCAGAACGCCTCGGCGGGTCCATCCCTGGATGTAGGCCGGCAGATCCGGTGACGTCCCCCACCACTCGCTCGCGACCTCGAAGTAGTGACGCGCAGCCGCGCGCAGCCCGTCGTCCCCCAGACTCTGCACGACCGGCCACAGCACCCGAAAGTCCTCCAGGACCAGGAGATACCACAGTCGGTACGCCTCCTCCAGCTGCGGGACATCGACTTCCTCCACCACATACCCGGCCTCCTCCAGTGCCCGTGCCGCCCGGGCGATCGCCCCTGCCTGCGACGCCGACAGACCGCCCGGCGCCCCGGACGTGGCGATCCCGACCCGCGGCAGCACCTCACCGGGGCGCGCGAGCCGCACGCTCAGCGACACGGGATCGCGTGGATCGAAGCCGGTCAGGGCGTCCAGCGCCAGAGCGACGTCGTCGACGGACCGGGCCAGCGGCCCCTGGACCGCCATCATCTGCACGGTCGGGCCACTGCCCCCTTCCCGTCCGGCACCGGCGACGGCCTGCGGAATCACCCCCGGCGTGGGTCTCAGCCCGACCACCCCGCACGCGAAGGCCGGATACCGCACCGAGCCACCGATGTCCCCGCCCAGCGCGATCTGGACCAGGCCGCTGGCGACGGCCGAGGCCGCGCCGCCGCTGGATCCGCCCGGCGTGTGCGCGGCACTCCACGGGTTCAGCGTGCTGCCGTGGAGGTCGTTGTTCGAGAACCAGCGAAACGAGAACGCCGGACAGTTGCTCCGGCCCACGAACGTCGCCCCCGCCCGCCGAAGCAGCGCCACACCGGGGCTGTCCTCGTCGGCGATGTTCTGCGCGAGGGCGACCACTCCGTCGGTGGTCGCATGCCCCGCCTGGTCGGTGTTCACCTTCACCGACGTCGGCACCCCTTCGAGAATCCCGATCTCCTCGCCCCTGGCGATCCGGGCGTCCGAGGCACGGGCCATGTCCCGCGCCTCGTCGAAACTCGTCTCGATCAGGGCGTTCACGGAAGGATTTACCTGCTCTACGCGGCCGATCGTCGATTCCAGTACCTCCTGCGCGGAGACCTCACGCTTCCGGATCGCCGCGGCGACCTCGACCGCGGACCATCGCCAGAAATCACCGTCAGCTGATGCTTCGACATTCACTGTCGCTCCTTGGATCGAAGGTGTTTTCCTGCGGAAGCCCGCCGACGGACCAGATCCTCGATGGGCACATCGGGATCGGCGAGTCGGGTCGGGTCGACGGGGATGTGCTGATCGATCAGACGACGCGCGAACCGGACCGTTCGGGGGTCATTGATCGCGGCGACACCGACACACCTGGCGCCGTCCAGGGCGAAAACGCTGAACGACATGTCGGACACACCCCGACGGATGTGCAGGGCATCCGGGTCCATGCGCCCGGCAACTTCGACGCGCTGTCCGTAGCGATCCGACCAGAACCACGGTGCACGGCTCACCGACGCCGGCAGGTCGAGCCGCATGATGTCGTGGGCAGCGATGATCCCGTCCGTCTGAGCGGCTTCCCAGTGCTCGGCGGACGCCTGCGGAAGGCCGTCGGCGTCCGCCACCCGGCAGACGTCGCCGACCGCCCAGACTCCTGCCGCGCTGGTTCTCCGCCGAACGTCGACCAATACGCCGTCCCGTACGTCGATCCCGGCCCGCCGGGCCAACTGATCGCCCACGACCAGTCCCACACCGGCAAGCACCACGTCGGCGACCAGGGAAGTCCCGTCGGAGAGGTGCACGACATAGCCCTGCGACCGCGCGACGATGCTCTCGACCCCGGCTCTCACGGCACGGACACCGTGACGCCCGTGTTCCGCGTGAGCCCGTCCTGCCACCACCGGCCCCCAGGCGCGTTCCATCGGAACGTCGACCGGTTCCACCAGGGTGACGTCGCATCCGAGCGACTCGGCGGAAGACGCCAGCTCGGCCCCGATCAGACCGCCTCCCACGACCACGACGGCCGCACCGGGAACGAGCAGCCCACGAATGCGTTCGGCATCCGCCAGGGTGCGAACCGTCCGTGCGTGTCCGCCGCCAGGCACAGGAAGGGTGCGCGCGGTGCCCCCGGTGGCGAGCACCAGCGCGGGGGCGTTGAGAGTGGAACCGTCGGCCAGGTGCACCGCCGCACTCTGGGGATCGACCGAGACCACTTCCGCGGAGCGCAGAACGGTGATGTCGTGATCGACGAACCACTGCGGTGACTGCAGGGTCAGATCCTGGGCGGAGAGCCTTCCGAGAAGGAACTCCTTGGTCAGCGGCGGGCGGTCATGAACGGTGGGTTCGCGCTCGATCAGCGTCACAGCTCCGGTGAACCCGATGGAGCGCAGGGTCGCGCAGACGGTGAATCCCGCTGTCCCACCGCCGATGACCACGACCGCGTCGGGCAGGCCGTCAGCCCGGTATGCCTCCCAGTGTTCAGGCATTCGATCTCCAAAGACGTTCTGGGAACGCGCGATCAGGTCGGGGCGCCTGGAGTGAAGCGTCTGAGCAGCGACCGCGCTCACCACGATCACGGCCGGCACCGCGATGGCCGAGTACAGCCCGGGAGCTTCCGGGAGCGGCACGTACAGGTAGTAGAGCGGGAACACGAACAGCACGATCGCGACCACGGGGACGACGAGATGAAGGCCCCTGCTGAACTCCGCACGCCGCGACCGGAAGTACCGGATCACGCTGCAGCAGACCAGGATGTACAGGACAACATAGGAGATGGTGAGAGCGGTACCGAAGGCTGCGAATGCGACGAGGGGCTGGTAGGCCCTTCCCACGGCGAGTCCCACCGCAGCCGCGCAGCCGACCGAAGCGAGCATCGCCGTGTCGGGCGTTCCCGCCCGGCCGGACACCCGGGCCAGGGGCTTCGGGAGCATTCGGCCCCGGGCCATGGTGAACAGGACTCGCGTGGTGCCCACCACCGCCGCGTTGCTGACGGCCAACGTGGAATTGAGGAGCGCCAGGAAGACCAGGAGCGTTCCGAAGCTGCCGACGTCCGTGTGCGCGAGGTCGGCCCACGGATCCGGACTCGCCGTGACACTGTCCACGAATCCGTGGACACCGAACCCGGAGACGAGGGCGTACGAGCAGAGCATGAAGAATCCGCCGACCACCAGGGCCGCCGTCCAGGAGGCCTTTGCAACGGTGCGCCGCGGGTCGGCCGCCTCTTCGCCGAGGGCGGCGGACGACTCGAACCCGATGAACGCGAACACCGCGAAGACGACGCCGATCAACAGCGAGCGGATCTCTCCGTCCGCCGAGTTCCTGGGAGTGAAGGCGCCGAGTCCCGCACCTCCATGGGATCTGACGATGACGACCGTTGCCAGAGCCGCGAAGATGACCATTTCGAGAAGGCCGAGGACGACGCCCGCGTAGGTGGAGATCCTCACGCCTTTCAGGTTCATCAGGATCAGGACCATCAGGTCGATGAGGAACCAGATCTCCCAGCCCCAGTCGACGTCGAAGTAGTGGCCGACGGCATTCTGGGTGACGACGGCGAACAGGATCGCCGCCCCTGGTACCCACAGCGCCGTGAAGATCGTGAGAAGCCAGCCGGCGACGAAGCCCACTCGCTCGCCCATGCCGACAGAGACGAACGCGTAGATTCCTCCCGCCGAGGTGACGTGTTTCGCCAACTGTCCGATGCAGATGCCGACGAGAACACAGGTCACGGCAGCGAGACAGACTGCGAGCGGAAGTGCCGCACCGGCCGACGGGATGGCGATCCCCAGGGCGAATGCCACGGCAGCGGCCGGGCCCATGAACGCAATGCTCTGGAAGAGCACCGCCATGAGCCCGAGACCCTGGCTCTTGAGTGCGCCGCCGTCTGTGTCGGGTTCGCTCATCAGGGCTCCTCGTTTCACGGCGACACCGCCGATACCGTCGGTCGAGAATTGGAGGGACGATGTCCCTCGCCCTGTCGGCGGCGCAAGACGAAGGTTCCGGGGACCGGAAAATCGCCGATGTTCCGACGGACGGAAGGCGGCCCTTGCGGCCACCGGTGCCGCTCGCGCAGCGTGCCACCTGCGGCGGCGCCCATCGGCGCGCCTTCTTCACCATCGGCTCGCGCACCGAGGAGCGAACAGTGCACCACCTGCAGTTGTCCAGGACCGTGGACGCGAAGCCCATCACGGAATGGAAGTCCGTGGCCGTGGAGCTCTTGGGGACACAGACCCGCATCGTGCGGGGGCCGAAGTATCGTCACCGGGTGATCGAGGCGGGTTCCTCCGGCGATGCGCTGGTCCTGATCCATGGGATCGGCGGTCATGCCGAGACCTTCGCGCGGAACCTCCATAACCTCGTCGGCGCCGGCTTTCACGTATTCGCCGTCGACGCGCTTTTCCATGGCTACTCGTCGTGGGAGCCGTACGTCGACGACGGTCGCGCGGCACGCCAGGCCGAAGGCGTGGTCGACCTGCTCGACGGGCTGGGGATCGAACGCGCCCATGTCGAAGGCGAGTCCATGGGAGCCACGATCGCCTTCGAGTTCGGGATGAACCATCCCGAACGCGCCGGCAAGATCATCATGAACACGGGATTCGGCGATGTCGTGCTGACGAAGACCGACTTCGCCGAACAGCCCAACGGAGGAGTCATCGGAGAACTGTCCCGGCGCGCGCTGCTCGAACCCACCTTCAGGAATGTTCGCGCCCGCATGGAGTGGCTGGTCGCCTCGCCGGAACGCATGACCGACGAAATGGTGGAAATTCGCCGTCGGCTCTACTCCGACCCGGGAGTGTTCAATTCGATGAAGCGGGTGTTCCGGGTCGGTACCGACTGGGAGACCAAACCGCGCTGGACAGAGGAGCAGGTCCGGAATTTCACACCCGAAGCCCTCGTCTTCTGGACCGAGCACAACCCGGGCGAAGGTCCGGACTACGGCGAATACGTCGCGAGCCTCCTCCCTGATGCCGCGTATTACTGCATGGCGGATGCCGCACACTGGCCTCAGTGGGAGCGCCCCGAGGAGCACGACCAAGTTCTCATCGACTTCATCGCCGGCAGCTGAAGAAACCTCACTCAGGAGAACCCATGAGCGACCGGGTCACAGCATCGTCTTTCAGCAGCCGTTCAGCCGCGGAGTCCCTCGAGGCGATTCGCAAGGACCTCGAGACCGGTGAGATCGACACCATCCTGGTGGGCGGAGCGGACTCGAACGGCGCGTTCCGGGCCAAGCGTCTTCCCGTGTCGCGGTTCGCCCGTGACCCGAGCGACGCTCAGCATTTCTCGGACCTCGTGTTCGCACTCGACCACATGGACGCGATCATCGCGCCTCCCCCGGACTATCCCGGTTGGTTCCCCAACTGGTCCGACGGTTTCGGTGACATCAACGCCGTTCCCGATCTCACGACGTATCGCCGCGTGCCGTGGCTCGAACGCACGGCGCTCGTGCTGGCCGACTTCGAGCATCTCGACGGACGAGCGGTGCAGGAGTCACCGCGGGCGGTGCTGCGAACCGTCGTCGACAGACTCGCCGGCCTGGGCTATACGGCCATGACGTCCCCCGAGCTCGAGTTCGTGGTCCTGCGCGGTCGCCCCGACGAGCTCGCGGAGAGCGATTTCCGGGATCTGACGCCACTCGGTTCCAGCGCGATCGCCTATGGCGCACAACGTGCGACGGACGACGAGCGGGTGATCGGTCCGATCCGGCAGGCACTCGAAGGGCTCGGCGTCGAGATCGAGGCGTCCAACGCCGAGGCGGGGCTGGGCCAGTACGAACTCAATCTTCCACCGCACCCGGGACTTCATTCCGGGGACCAGGCGTTCCTGTTCAAGCACACCGTGCGCGAAGTCGCCGACCTCCACGGATACACGGCCACGTTCATGGCCCGACCCATCGCCGAGGGATTCGGCAGCAGCTGCCATGTCCATCAGTCGCTCTGGACGGCCGACGGCGAGAACGCCTTCTCCGACACCACCGACCCCGACCTGCTGTCGAACGTCGGCCGGCACTTCATCGCCGGTCAACTGGCGACGCTACGTGAGTTCGCCGCCCTGTTCGCCCCGACGATAAACTCGTACAAGCGCTACCTGCCCGAGTCGGCGGCGGGGACCACCCGCACCTGGGCCTTCCAGGCGAAGACCGTGGGGGTCAGGGTCTGTACGGACAGCCCCAACAGCACCCGGGTCGAGCACCGTGCGCCCGGTGCGGACGCCAACCCCTACCTCGTCCTCGCGGCCACACTGGCCGGCGGGATCTGGGGTATCGAGAACGAGTTGGACCCGGGCCCGCCCTACCGGGGAAACGCCTACACCGATCCGACCGTCGAACAGATCCCCGCGACGCTCGGCGAAGCCGTCGAATTGTTCGAGCAGAGCGAGGCCGCCAACGCCGTATTCGGAGAAGACGTCGTACGGTTCATCGGCGCTCTCCGCCGTCACGAGGTCGCCCAGTACGGCCAGTCAGTGACCGACTGGGAGATTCGGCGCTATCTCACCCGCGTGTGACGCAGGAAGACCGGGCCTCGCCGTCGAGACTGTGTCAGCCGTTGTCAGAACGGTCGATGGCGAGGAAACGGTGCAGGTTCCGTCCGGTCTCGGCGATGTGACGTTCCATGAGATCCTGGGCGGCCTCCGGATCACCGCTGCTGATGGCCCCCGCGATGGCGACGTGGTCCTCGCTGCTCGCCTCCAGCGCGGCCCGACTGGTGAAGGACGTCGACGCCGGCACGAACAGCTCCGCCCTCGCCGACTCGGCGCACTCGAACAGCCGCGGGTTCTCGGCGAGTCGCAGGATGAACTGATGAAACGCGATGTCGGCCCGACGATGCGCGATCTGGTCATCGGGAGAAGGGGTCTCACGCGCCAGTCGGACAAGGTCCGCCTTACCCGCGGCCGTGGCACGGATTGCGGCGCGGGCCGCGGCGGCGCCTTCGAGAATCGCCCGCAGTTCGAGGATCTCGTCCAGTTCATCGGGATTCTCCCGAAACCGCTTCGCCCAGCGCTCCGCGGGCTCGGCCAGCCCGGAGATGAACGTGCCCCCGGCTGCTCCCCGTCGGACCTCGGTGTACCCCTCGTCGCGTAGTTGCGCCAGCGCCTGCCGCAGTGTCAGGCGGGCGACGCCCAGCGATACGCACAGCTCCCGTTCAGCCGGCATGCGGTCGCCGGAGTGAAGCTCACCGCGGTGGATCAGGTCGCGAATTCTGGCGGCGACGGTCGATGCGACAGACCGCTCGCCGCTCGCGAACGACGTGAATTCGGGCCCCGGGAACCGGCCTTCGTCCGAATCGGCCACGGTCACCCCGTCCCCGGTGACGGTCGAGGAGTTGTCACGGGACGACAGTACGGCACAACGCCCCTGCCGCAGCGTGCGCCTTGACGCCACATAGAGCGGAGCACCTCCGTCCGGCTGCTGGGTCACGGTTCCTGCGGAACAGCGACCAAGATCATACCGTCCTCGACCTTGACCGCGTAGGTCTGGAGATCATCGGTCGCCGGAAGAGTCAGCGCTTCTCCGGTCTTCACCGAGAACTCTGCCATGTGGGCGACGCACTCCACTCGGCCGTCCGGCTCGACATATCCCTCCGAGAGGGAAGACTCACCGTGCGTACACGTATCAGAAACGGCGTAGAGCTCACCGTCGATATCGAATACGGCGACCGGAGGGGTTGTCGCAGCCTTCACCGCGCACAATGCGCCGAGCGCCGACCGAGGGCATACCGGCACCCAGGCGACCGGGGCGTCCCTGTGCATCAGGATCCCTCCGTCGAGAGGATTGTGTAATGACCCCAGGTGCTCTCCTTCGTGTACTGCGACTCCAGATGGGGCTGGTGTATCTCCCGGGCCCCGTAGCCGTACTCAAAGGTGAATCCCGACGGCGTCAGCGCGTAGAACGAGAACATGTGATCGTTGCTGTGCCGGCCAAGGCCGCTCTGGGCCTGATGGCGAGCGCGCAGCACGTCGAACGCCCTGCCCACCGCGTCCAGGTCCGAGACCTGGAGCATCAGGTGCTGCAAGCGACGCCGCCCCGAGCCCTGGACCAGGGCGAGACTGTGGTGGCGCGGATTGCAGCGCGCGAAAACCACCGGCGTCCCGTCGAGGATCATGGTGTCGCTGATGTCGAATCCGAGCGCGCGATAGAACTCGAAGTTCTTGTCGATGGAGTCCGAGTAGAAGACCGCATGCCCGAGCCCGAGGTTTCCGGTCTCGAAGGTCGCTCCCGTCGGGGAGTTGAATCGTTCTCCCTCCACCGCACCATAGAAGATCTCCGTACGAATTCCGTGCGGGTCGAGCACCCAGAACCCTGCCGCCACACCGCGAGCAACGAGCTCGTCGGTGGTCAGCCACGTCACACGCTCCTGCCCTACGAGGGACTCGGCGTGTTTCAGAGCGACAGGCCCTGCGACCTCCCAGCCGACGAAGGAGATGTCGTCGGCCGGCCCTGTCGTGAGGAGGAATCGGGTATGGGCGCTGTCGACTCGGACGCGCAGGACGTCCTCATTCTCGCGCACGGTCAGGGCACCGAAGCCCTCGGTGAGGAACGTCTCCCAGGCAGCCGGATCCGAGACCTCGAGTCCGACGTACCCGAGCGCTTGCACAGTCATGTCATGACGCCTTTCGATCAGAAGAAATGGCTCAGGTTGTTGGCGAGCAGAACCGTCTGGTCGAGAAGGATGTGGCGGCGTGCGATCCGAAGAGTTCCGTCCTTCTGGCGGCGCACGAGATCCTCCCGGCTTCCCGCGAAGGTGTCGGAGTAGGTCTCACCCCTCGTCCGGTAGATCCAGAAGTGCGCGTGCGCGACGCACTCGTCGTCGTCCTCCGTCGTGAACACACGAAGGTTCCCGATGATGTGCCGGGTCCGCGACGGCGGGGTCTCGGACCATGACCGCCCTGTCGCCAGTTTCCGCACCCGTTGGCGGAGCTGGTCGAACGACTCGTCGAAGTAGGCGGACCCCGTTTCTCCCTCGAACTCGCGGTCCATCTCGCGGGGAAATCGCGCGGTGCGCACAGGCATCCAGTAGTGGAGATCTTCGTCGAAGAGGGTGATCCACTCGTCGAAGCGGCGCTCATCCATGAGGGCGGCCTCGTCGAACAGGAATTGGGACACCTCGTGATAGAGGTCGATGCCCACACGCCGACCGGCAAGCCCCATCAGACTCTTCATCGGCTAACGGCTTTCGCTGGTCATGAGTTCGAGCCAGTACCGGTAGAATCCGCGTGCGGCCTCCTCGCTGAACACGTTGGCGATGCGACCCGGAAGATCGTCACGCCGCGACGAATGACCGACTCCCATCGTCACGTTGAGCGCTGTCTTCCGCGCTTGGTGCCCTCGCAACACCAGTTGGATCTCCGACCAGTTCTCGCCGTCGTCCTGCTCGAAGATGCCGGCGGGGCTGAAGGTGCGCAGCGCCCCGACGCGCCAGCCGTCCTTGGCTTCTTCCGGGGCGTCGGCATCGACCAGCGTCCAGGCCCAGACCTCGATCTCGTTCGGCCCCCGCGGATGCCAGACACGGATGGTGTTCGTCCCGATGAGGAAGGAGAAATTCGGGAACACGGTGTTGTGGCCCCGGACACGCTTCGTCCGTAGTTCACCGATGCGCTCGATCGACCTGGATTCGCTCTCGGCCAGGTAGTTCAGTGTCGCTTCACCCGGTTCGGCGAAATCCGGCTGCTCATCGAGGTAGAATCCCGCGCCGTGCCCGTGCCGTCCGCTGAACTGCGCCCCGGGAGCGGCGGTGTTGAGCTTGACATCCCGCATCGAGGCGCCTTCGGGAAGCTGGGCGATGAGGGCCGAGATGTGACTGTTCTCCGCGTGGTACGTGTCGCTGGCGAACTGCTCGCTCGCGAACTTCCAGTTGCACTGGATCGTCCAGCGGGTCGGCGTACCGATGACCTCGCTGCGCTCCCATCGGTCGGCCAGGGAGTCCAGGTACCACGCCATGTCATCGAGATACGACTCGAAACTCTCGGCGTCCGGGTCCCAGTTGGCGAACAGCAGTCCCCGGTAGTTGGCCAGCCCGGGAACACGACGCGCCCCCCACTGGCTTTTGTCCAGCTCATCGAGATAGCCGTCCCTCTCATGAGGAACTGACGCGAGGTTCCCCCGCGTGTCGTACGTCCACCCGTGATACGTGCAGGTGAAGCTCCGCGCATTGCCCGCGTCGGCACGGCACAGGCGCATTCCGCGGTGCCGGCACTGGTTGAGGAACGCCGCTATCGCACCGTCCTTCTGTCGAACGACGACCACTTGGTCCTCGCCCATGTAGGCGGTGACGTAATCCCCGGGCTTCGGAATCGTCGACTCGTGCGTCAGGAAGAGCCAGCAACGGCCGAAGACACGTTCCAGTTCGAGTTCGTAGATGTCCGGGGCCGTGAAGATCGACGCACTGATCTCACCCCGCTCGGGATCGACCAACTCGGTCAAGTTCATGGCGCGCTCCTCCTTTTTCGTCGGCCGGCCGATCCTCGCATCGCCGCCGCGGGAACCAGCAAGGCCGAGATTCCGGTCCGCCGAACGATTGATCGATCTCCGGACCGCATGCCTTCCCCGTTGTAACGGGCCACACCATGACCTATGGTTCAGGAACCATACCAATGGGAGGTCGCAGTGATCCAGAGCGGTCCAGCACACGACGAGCACGCGGCCAGCTCAGTCGCCAAGGCCGGAGCGATCTTCCGCGCCTTCAGCACGGCCGGCGGTTCGGCGTCCTTGACGCAGATCGCCGTGTTGACCGGCACACCGAAATCGACGACGCACCGGCTGCTCGCCGAGCTGATCGAGTGCGGCGTCATCGAGCGGGACGGACGTGCTTACCAGCTGTCCGTCGCGACCCTGGACCTCGCGGCGGTCGCCCGGGGCGGCAGGTTGCGCGACCTGCAGGTGGCCGTCAAGCCCTTCATGGCGGAGGTGTACGCGCGTACCCGTGAGACGGTCCACCTCGCGATCCTCGACCACAGCGAGGTGCTCTACCTGGACCGGATTCCCTCGGCCGGCAGCATGAGCAGACTTCCGACCTCGTACGGCGCCCGGCTGCCGGCCCACTGCACGGCGATCGGGAAGGCGATGCTCGCCGAACTCGGCGCCGCGAATCTCCGCGGCCTCGCCCATCAGCCGTTGCCGAGATTGACGAAGTTCTCGGCAGCCACCCCGAAGAGCCTGCTCGACGATCTTGAACTGACGGTCGATCGGGGCTACGCCGTCTCGGACCAGGAAGCGGCACTCGGTCTGACCTGCCTGGGCATACCGATCCGGAACATGGGCGGTGACGTCGTGGCAGCCATCTCGATCTCCGCACCCAGCAACAGATTCCGGGAGCGCACCTTCTCCACGATCCTCGGACAGCTCAAGTCCGATATGACCTCCGCGGTCGGTTGGGGCTCGGCGGTCGCACCAGCGACGTAGCACACCGCCACGCAGAGGAGTTCGATCACACAAAGGAGTTCGATGAGCATCTCCCCCCTTATCGGCATAACAAGCAGGCGTATCTCCGGCAAGCGGGTCACCGGCCTGCCGACTTCCATCCAGGCGTTCGATGTCGAACTCGTCGATGAGAACGTCGCCCGGCAGGTCGCGGCATTCGGTGGCACACCGGTCATTCTGAGCCGGCACTCGGCTCCGGCGAATATCGTCCCCAAACTGGATGGACTCGTGATGAGCGGGGGCGAGGACGTCGTTCCCGCGAACTACGGCCAGGAGCCGAGTCCGCACCTGCTCGCCACGGACGCGAGCAGGGACGACTTCGAGATCCGCCTGGTGAAGGCGGCGATCACGCAGTCGCTTCCGTTGCTGGGGATCTGTCGTGGACTCCAGGTCATCAACGTGGCCCTCGGCGGATCACTCACCCAGCATCTGGATCCTCAACTGGGCTTCCACCACAGCCTCTTCGACTTCGCGGGCGACGAGCGCACGCAGGACGTGACCATTGATCCGGCCAGCCTTCTCGCGCGCCTGCTGGGCACGGAGCTGACCGTCAACAGCTACCACCACCAGGCTGTCGCAGATCCCGGCGCGGGAGTCCACGTGGTGGCTCGCGCGACCGACGGAGTCGTCGAAGCGTTCGAGGTCGTCGGAGAGAAGGTCCTGGGTGTCCAGTGGCACCCCGAGTTCTTCCGCGAGCCCGACCCGGTCGTCGGCTGGCTCGTCTCACAGGCTCGCGCCCGCGCGACAGTATGACGCTCCCTCAGTCCCAAGGGCCACGCGGTGCCGGAACGAGTGCGTCGAGGGCCTTGAGCTGCTCGGGGTCGAGGCGAACCGCGACCGCCCCCAGCAACGGCACCAGCTCATCGGCCGACTCGGGCCCGACGATCGCGGACGCCAGCCCGTCCCGTGAAAGGAGCCAGGCGACAGCCAGCGCGGGCGGAGCGATCTCCCACTGCTCGGCGAGTTCCTCGAAACGGGCGGCGAACGCCAGTTCCTCCGCGGTGAACCCGCGGCCTCCCCACCGTGCCTGTCCCGCGACGGCGCGAACGCCGGCACCGCCCGCCAGCAGACCGCCGGCGAGAGGACTGAACGCAGTCGTGGAGACGCCGAGACTTCGACCGGCGGGCATGACTTCGGCCTCCACCCCTCGCTTGGCGAGGCTGTACAGCACCTGATGACAGACCGGCCGCCGTGCCCCCAGCCGATCCGCGGTGAGCACAGCCTCCGTCAACTGCCAACCGGAGTAGGTGGACAGGGCGTAGTAGCAGATCTTCCCTGCCCGGATCAGGTCCTCGAAAGTGCCGATGGTGTCCGCGACATCCGTGTCGGGATCCGGATGATGGGCGTAGTAGATGTCGATGTAATCGGTGTCCAGGCGGCGCAGACTGCGCTCCACAAGCCTGGTGATGTGCGCACGGCTCAGGCCCCCGCCGGCGAACGACCCGTCGTTCGGACCGGGCCCGATCGGCTCCGAGACCTTGGTCGCGAGCACGACCTGGTCACGCTTTCCGGCGATGGCCCGCCCCACGAGTTCCTCCGCCGACGCCCGTTCCTCGGCGGGCGGCGCTCCCCGGCGATCGAACCGCGGCTGATTGCCATAGGAGTTGGCCGTGTCGATGAAGTTGATGCCCTGGTCGAGCGCGAAGTCCACGACCCGCCGGGTGTCGTCCTCAGCGGGCGAGACACCGAATGTCGCGGTGCCCAATGCCAGCCTTGAGACCCGGAGCCCGCTGGAACCAAGCAGTGCGTATTCCATATCCGTCCCTCTTCCTCATCGGACCCCCTTCCTCACGCGCGCCGGCACGCGGATGGGTACGAACCCAACGTTAGGTGGCTTGGCCGCAGGGAACAGCAGGCTCGTTCCGCGGGGTGGCACCGAAGTCGCTGCGGAGCGATCGCTGGAGGACATGGCAGCAGTCGAGTCTGCCGTAGCCTCACAGCCGTCTGCGGGACCCGGAGCTGACCGGCATGCCCGAACCGGCGCTGGACGTTGCGCGGCAACGGAGAAGAGCGAATCCGGCTCTGCCGTGCATCTGTTTCGGGAGGGTGAGGCCGGCATCGACGGCCGGGCGGTCGGGCGGTCGGGTTCAAGGCCGTTGGCGAAGGCGTGCAGGTACGCCTGGTTCCCTCGCCTGGAGCCTGCCGGAAGTGGTACCGCGCCCAGGCCCAGAATTCAGCCGCTCACTAGGATTCCACCATGATCCAGGACGGTGAATCGATGCGCGGCGGCCTGTCGACGGTGCGCCGTGAGGGCGAGACCATCCTCAGGCCCTGGCGCGTGTGGACCCCCGCGGTGCGGGAACTACTGCGCCACCTGGAGCAGGTGGGATTCACCGGCGTGCCGCGCGCCCTGGGTGACGGTCCCGTGGACGGCCACGAGGTGGTGTCGCTGCTGCGCGGCGAAGTCGGGCTGTACCCGTGGCCACGGGCGCTCCTCGCGGACGAGGGCGTCACCGCGCTCGGGCGGTGGCTGCGCGACTACCACGAGGCCGTACGCGACTTCCGGCCCTCGTCGCAGGCCCTCTGGTGCGACCCGGACGCCCGCTGGCGTCCCGGGCTGATCATGCGCCACGGCGACCTCACGAGCTGGAACTCGGTCTGGGCGGACGACCGGCTGGTGGGCGTCATTGACTGGGACCTGGCCATCCCCGGTGAGGCATTGGACGACCTCGCACAACTGGCCTGGTACAGCGTTCCTTTGCGGCTTCCTGACCGTCAGCGCAGGGTCGGCTACGGCGCGGGCGGCGCGCCGTTGGCGCGACGGCTGCGGCTGCTCTGCGAAGCCTACGGCGCGGACCCAGCCAACGTGCTGGACGCGCTGGCGCGGCTGCAATACGACGAGACCGAGCGGATAGCGCGCCTGGGCCCGCTCGGCGCGGACCCCTGGGCGGCATTCCTGCGGCAGGATTTCATCCCGGACATCGAGGAGGAGCGCGCGTGGGCGCTGGCCCGACGCGCGGAACTCCTCGGCCACGGTTGACGCGACCTCGCCGGACGCGGGCGCGTGCCGAACCGCTGACACTTGCGAGTTGGCGCGTGACAGCGGATGAGGTGTGATGGCCCGCTCGAGGATCACTGTTCGGGCCTGTGCGGCACGGTCGGAGGCACTCCTGCTGAAGGTCCGCAATGCAAAACAAAAAGCCGAACTGGAAGTCTCCCGACTGGAGACCCAGATTGCATCAGACGAAGGAGGCGTAGGCGTTCACTGTGTTCCGGACAGGACGGACAAGACGAAGACCAGATGCTTCAGCATCGGCAGAGTCCCCTGACAGCTGCTGAATCTCGCCCGACGCTGCCCCGCGACTCGGAGACTCGAGCAGCCCATCGCCTTCCCGGAGACCTGCCCGCGCTGCGGACGGCGCTCCGAGGCGTACAGCCCGAGCGCCGCCGACGACATCGCGGACGCCTCGCTCACCACTCCGGCCCTCCTTGCCGGCCGTAGGCGTCTGAGCCCTTACGTGCGCCGCAGGGGCGCCTGCGGCGCACGGGCACCTATCTCACATCCCTTGTGTCTGCCGCCCCTCGAGTTCCCGCCTGGCGGCAAACGCCTTCGCCAGCACCTTGGTTCGGTAGGGATTCTCGGCGCCCAGGGCCGACGCCACCGCGACCGCCTCGTCCAACAGCGCCAGCCGCTGCTCGGGCAGCTCCCGCACCAGCGACGACGCGCTGGCCTCCACCAGAACGTACGCCAGCTTCGACCCGTACACCTCCGGCTCGACCTGCGCCAGCAGGCGGTAGATCCGCAACCCCTCGGCGCCGCGCACTACCCGCTGATTGGCACTGAGCAACTGAACCCTCGCCCGCATGACCATGTCCTGATCCATCGATCCCCCTCCGTTCCCTCACCCCCACCTGCACCCGTCCCACGACGAGACAGCACGACGAACGCGTCGACACCCGAGAACGGATGCCGACACGGACGTCGGAGAGTGGATGACGACGAGTCTGCGGGCAGGCCACCACCCCGGACAAGCCTGAACGAGCGTGCGCTCCGTCCTACCGCAAACCACGTCCGAGCAGGCATGATGGACCTGACACTCGGTCAAGCCCCTGACCCGCGCAACACGATGCCGAACGGTGAGTTCCCGCTGCCTGGGGGGACACAGCCAGCCGGTGGTCCGTAGCGAGACGGGCACCGCGGACGACGCCAGACCTGCGCCCCCCGATCGGTTCGGGAAGTCCGGGAAGGCACCGTTGTCAGTGGTGGGAGGCAGGATGCGGGGCATGACAACACCTGCAGCAGAGATCGTGGATGCCGCCGCCTACACGCGGGCGGTCGAGGACGCCGTCGGGGCGGCGGCCGCGTACTACGCGGGCGGCACGTCGCCGCTGGACGACGACGCCTACGACCGGCTGGTGCGCGGGATTGCCACGTACGAGGCCGGGCACCCCGAGCAGGTGCTGCCCGGCTCCCCCACCGGGAAGGTGGCCGGCGGCGCGGTGGAGGGCGATGTCCCGCACACGGTGGCGATGCTGAGCCTGGACAACGTGTTCTCCGCGGAGGAGTTCACCGCCTGGACCGAGTCCCTGGCCCGCCGTGTCGGGCACGAGGTCACCCACTTCCACGTCGGGCCGAAGCTGGACGGGCTCGCGATCGCCGCGCGCTACACCGAGGGCCGGCTCACCCGGCTGATCACCCGCGGGGACGGGACGGCCGGGGAGGACGTCTCGCACGCGATCGGCACCATCGAGGGGCTGCCCGAGCAGCTGGCCGAGCCGGTCACCGTGGAGGTGCGCGGCGAAGTCCTCATGACCACAGCCCAGTTCGAGTACGCCAACGAGGTACGCACCGAGCATGGCGGGCTGCCGTTCGCGAACCCGCGCAACGCCGCGGCGGGCACGCTGCGGGCCAGGGAGCGTCTCTACACGGTGCCGATGACGTTCTTCGGCTACGGGCTCCTCCCCTTGCCCGGCACCGACCCGGTACTGGCCGAGCGGCTGACCGCGTCCGCGCACAGCGACCTGATGCACCTGGCCGCCGAGCTCGGCGTGCACACCAGTGCCCGGACCGAGGTCCCGGACACCGTCGCCGAATCCGTGGAGCAGGTCCTCGCCCGGGTGCAGGAGATCGGCGCGGCCCGTGCCGGGCTGCCGTTCGGGATCGACGGCATCGTCATCAAGGCCGACCTCGCCGCCGACCAGGAGGCCGCAGGATCCGGCTCACGCGCACCCAGGTGGGCGATCGCCTACAAGCTCCCGGCCGTGGAGAAGATCACCCGGCTGCTGGCGGTGGAGTGGAACGTCGGCCGCACCGGGATCATCGCCCCGCGCGGCGTCCTCGAACCGGTCGTCATCGACGGCTCCACCATCACCTACGCCACGCTGCACAACCCGGCCGACATCACCCGCCGCGACCTGCGCCTGGGCGACCAGGTCATGGTCTACCGCGCCGGCGACGTCATCCCCCGCATCCAGGCCCCCGCCGCGCACCTGCGCACCGGCGACGAGCAGCCCATCGCCTTCCCCGAGGTCTGCCCGCGCTGCGGATCCGACATCGACAGGAGCGAGGAACGCTGGCGGTGCACGCAGGGCCGCAACTGCCACCTGGTCGCCTCCCTCTCCTACGCCGCCGGCCGCGACCAGCTCGACATCGAAGGCCTCGGCACCACCCGCGTCGTCCAGCTCGTCGACACCGGCCTCGTCACCGACCTCGCCGACCTGTTCACCCTCACCCGCGAGCAACTGCTCGGCCTGGACCGGCTGGGCGACACCAGCACCGACAACCTCCTCGCCGCGATCGCCAAGGCCAAACTGCAGCCGCTGTCGCGGGTGCTGTGCGCACTCGGGGTGCGCGGCACCGGCCGATCCATGTCCCGGCGCATCGCCCGCTACTTCGCCACCATGGACAACATCCGTGCCGCCGACGCCGAGACGATGCAGCAGGTCGACGGCATCGGCGTGGAGAAGGCCCCCTCGATCGTCGCCGAACTGGCCGAACTCGCCCCGCTCATCGACAAACTCGCCGCCGCGGGCGTCAACATGACCGAGCCCGGCGCCACTCCGCCCGTCCCCGGCGACGAGGCGAGCACCGACGGCGAGACGCCCGTGGCCGCCGCGGAGGCGGGTCCGCTGGCCGGGATGACCGTCGTCGTCACCGGCACGATGACCGGCCCCCTGGAGAAGCTCAGCCGCAACGAGATGAACGAGCTCATCGAACGCGCCGGCGGCCGCTCCTCCTCCAGCGTCTCCAAGAAGACCACCCTCGTCGTCGCAGGCGACGGCGCCGGCTCCAAGCGCGCCAAGGCCGAAACCCTCGGCATCCGCCTCGCCGCTCCGGACGAGTTCGCTGCCCTGGTCGCCGACTACCTCAACCAACTGATCGTCTCAGAATGCGGTGCCTGAACTGGTGGAGCCAAGCGAAGGTGCGCTCTACTACCCGACGGGTCTTGTCCAGGCCGGAGCCATGCGGAGCGCCGCGGCGAGTGATCTTCGGGGTGATCCCTCGGCTACGAAGGAGCCGCCGGTGCTTGTCGAAGTCGTATCCGCGGTCGGCGAACAGCCACCTGGGCCGATGCCGGGGCTGACTCATCGTCCGCGACGCCGGCATCAGCAGCATGATCGGGGTCCTGGTCGGCCTGATCGAGAACGACGAGTTCACACAGGTCCTCCACCGTCTTGATGCCTGACCCCGCGCGTAGAGGTGCTCGACGAGGGCCTTCTAGGCCGCGTCGTCGGGATCGCGGGAGGTTTTCCAGGACTTTGTGCGTTGACGCGTACCCGTACCTGCTCCGCCATCCGCACATGATCTCGTTCAGTGCATGGTCATGCGGGTATCCCGGGCGGCCCGTAGTGGCGCAAGTAGTCACGCGCCTGAGGCTCGAGTCCGGACAGGTCATTTCCATTGAGGGCATGCCAGAGACGGTTCTCCATCCAGAACCGATGGGCGAACTCCTCGAACGAAGGTGCACACCAGAGGATTGCGGCTCTCTGCTCGTCCGGATCGTCGAGCTTGGTCTCAGTCTCTTCGCCATCGCGCCGCGCCTCGTACTCGTATTCGTAGTCGAGATAGGAGTGCACGACGAACGTCTCACCGGAAGAGCGGAGGTAGAGGTACCAGATGACGCAGTCCTGTTGATCCCGCAGGAATCGCACGAGGAAGGCACCAGGCTCGACCGGACTGGGCAGGGGCTCTGAGATATCGGTCCAGCAGCAGGTCACCGAGACCTCGTCCAGCGAGTAGTGCAGCTTCGAGTCGGCCTGGAAGGTGGCGAAGTCCTGCGGCAGCGTCAAGCCTCTGGCCGACAGGTCCTCTGCCAAGCGATTGAGCACCGTGACCTGTTCGGGAACAGGTTCACCGGTACCACCGAGCCATTGAAAGACGCCCGTGAACTGGGTGGAGTCGAGAGGGGGCAGACTCTCGTACGGGTAGTACTCGTAGGTGTAGCGGCAGGGTCGGTATTCACCCAGGTCGGTGGCACACCACGCAGAGTCGAAGCCGACCGAGGACAAGTCAGGCCCTGATCGTTCACCAGGCATCGGCCCTCCCTTTGATCACCGTGAGCGAAGTTGTCGGCGTCAGCATCGCACCGCCCACTGACACCCCCTGCAACGGGCGGGCGAAGCCAGGCCGTGTCCGGCCGATCTTGCGGTGGAGTCGTGGGGGGGGAGCCGGTGTGCTGGTCAGGAGGAATGACTGGGAGAGTGAGTGCCTGTGACTCATTCTGATCTTGCTCTCCGAATCCATGCCGCCTCTCATCTGACCGGCCAGTTCACGCTCCGGTCGGGACGTACTGCCACGGAGTACTTCGACAAGTACCGGTTCGAGGCGGATCCCGTCCTGCTGGATGAGATCGCCCGCCGGATGGCCCCTCTGGTGCCGTCCGGCACGCAAGTGCTGGCCGGCCTTGAGATGGGCGGCATCCCGGTAGTGACCGCACTCGGCCGACACACGGGCCTTCCTTGCGCGTTCGTGCGCAAGCAGGCCAAGCCGTACGGCACGTGCCGGCTGGCCGAGGGTGCGGAGGTTGCGGGCCGGAAGGTGCTGGTCATCGAGGACGTGGTCACCAGCGGTGGGCAGATCGTGCTGTCGACCGCAGACCTGCGCAACCTGGGAGCGCAGGTGGATGAGGCGCTGTGCGTGATCGACCGGGAGCAAGGCGGTGCCGAGGCCCTCAAGGCAGAAGGCATCACCCTGTTGTCATTGCTGACGGCCGAAGACCTGCGGGCTGCTGCCGCGTCCTGACGCCAGGCCGTGTCCGGCCGCCGGCCTGCAGCGTTGTCCGGAGCATGACGGGGCGGGGAGATCTTTCAGACGGACAGTGGGCGCAGCTGGAGCCGCTGCTGCCGGTGAGAAACAACCGGTGCGGGCGGTGGCGGGACCACCGTCAGGTGAACGGTTCGGCCCGTGGAGGACCGTGCATGAACGCCATCGGCTCTGGTCGGCCGACGGCACCTGGGAGCGGCTGCTCCAGCAGGTCCAGGGCGCTGCCGACACCGTCACCCCCGGGCAGCGTGCAGACTGCACCCAGTTCGAGCCGGTCATGGACAAGATCCGTGTACCCCGGGCCGGGCTCGGCCGCCCGCGTCGGCGTCCAGACAGCCTCAGCGCGAACAAGGCGCACAGCAACCGCACTATTCGCGCGCCTACCTGCGCCGACGCGGCATCCGCCACGTCATCCCGGAGAAGAAGGACCACAAGGCCGCCCGCCTGCGCCGGGGTTCACACGGTGGCAGGCCACCCGGCTTCGGCAGAGAACGCTGCAAAAAGCGCAACACGGTCGAACGCGCCATCAATGAACCCAAGGCATACAGAGCCGTTGCGACGCGCTATGAAAACGCGCATACATCTTCCTCGGCACCGTCACCGCCGCAGCCCTGGTCATCTGGCTCCGTTCATGATCGCCCAGACATGCTCCAGTGCCCCGTCCCCCTCATCGAGTCCCTCGTGCTGGGCCCGATCGTCGCCGCGGCCGGCCGCCGGCCGAACGGTGCGGACGGCCGCGATCAACTCTCCACAACAGCAGCACAGTTGATCCCGAGTATCGACTTGCACAGGAGGCCACCTGGCGTAGTTAATGACCACCTATCAGTGATCTCAGGGGGACTAGGGTGCGTATTGAGTCGTGATCAAGGGGTGGCCCTGGTGAGGTCTTTGATCCAGATCATCGAGGCGCGCAGTTGGAGGCCGGCGAGATAGCTGTCCGGAGTCTCGTCGTACCGGGTGGCGATGCCTCGCCAGTCCTTGAGTTTGTTGATCAGGCGCTCGACGGTGTTCCTCTCCTTGTAGAGGTCGGTGTCGTGACTGATGGGTCGGCCGCCCTTGCTTCCCTTCTTCTTCCGGTTGGCGGCCTGGTCCTTCTTCCCTGGGATGACCGCCTTGATGCGGCGTTTGCGCAGGTGGGCGCGGTTTCCGCAGGATGAGTAGGCCTTGTCCCCGGCGACTGCGTGCGGGCGGGTACGGGGGCGGCCAGCGGGGCCCCGGACCCGGATCTTCTTCAGCACCGGGACGAACTGCGGGCTGTCGGCTTCCTGCCCAGCGGTCAGGACGAACGCCAGCGGGCGGCACTTGCGGTCGGCGGTGAGGTGGACCTTGCTGGTCTGCCCGCCACGCGAGCGTCCGAGGAGGGCGGCCTTCAGCCGGGGTTTTTGCCGGCGTCGGATGCGCCGCCGCTCTTCCCGCTCGGGATCCACTTCGGCGTCCAGTCCGTTCTGTCCTTCAGGGTCGCCCCCTTTGACCTGCTCTTTTTCTCCTCAGCGGCTGCCTCCTCCAGAGCGGCGAGCACGTCCTGGCCCAGGTGCATCCCGGCAGCGTCGTGGTGAGCGCGCGCGGTGGTGGAGTCGACGCTGACCAAGGACAAGTCCACCTCGCCCCGCTTCGCAGCTTCCGCGACCAGGCCCTCCAGCAGAGCCTCGAAGACGCCCGCGTCACGCCACTGCCGGAAGCGGTTCGAAACGGTCGACCAGGCACCGAACTCCCGCGGCATCTCACGCCACTGCCCGCCGACCCTGAACCTCCAGATCACACCCTCAAACTGCTGCCGCAGCCGCTCGGGGTACGGCCCGTACTGGCCGATCGGCAAGTACGGCTCAACGAACTCCCATTCGTTGTCACTCAGTTGCGCCCTCGTCATACAAGTCGATCTACCAGTCTGTCCTGTGACAGCGAATCTCGTTCGATTGCCACTGAACTTTGACCACCGGTACTCATCAGCCCCCTTGGAATCGATCATCTAGGTGTTGCGGGTCAGGACGTTGGTGACGTGAGTTGTTGGCAGATCAGCTGGTGAGCAAGTTGTGCCGTCGCGAGCAGGTCCTCGCGAGCCGTGTCGACGTTGGACCGCACTGACAATCCGTGCCAGACGGATTGGATGAGCCCGGTCAGGACCGCTGCGTTGGTGCCCGCGGCTAGTTCCCCGTCCTGGATCGCTCGTTCGATGCGCACTAGTAGGGCCTGCTCGTTCGAGCTGTGCAGTTCGGCGACGTAGGCGCTGGGGGTTCCGTAGGCCAGGTCGATGTTCGTGTGCG